>NZ_JANFYZ010000003.1 GCF_024460775.1 Desulfovibrio desulfuricans
GTGGATATCGACAGCCTGCTGGCTGCCGCCGCTGATGATTTGCAGAGCAAGCTTGACGCTGCCCAGCCCGAAGAGGCCCCTGTGCAAGCGCCCGCGCCTGCCCCGGAACCCCAGCCCGATCTGAATGCAGACCTTGACAGCCTGCTGGCTGCTGTGACTGGCGGTGCGGCCCCTGCCGCTGAGCCGCAGGAAGGCGTTTCCGATGTTCTGCTCCACCCCGAGCTGGAACTCATGACTGACGCCCAGCCAGAGCCTGTTGCCGAAGCATTTCCCGACTCTTTGCCCGAACAGGCTGTGGAACTGCCTACAGATTTTGACGCGCTTCTGGCTGCCGCTGCGGACGAAGCCGCCACCGACCAAGCGGATGTGGTCCCTGCGGATGCCGCCCCGGCAGACATACAGGGCATTATGGCAGATGCCTCCGTTCAGGCAGAATCCGATGTATTTGAGTCCGTTGCGGCTGCTGAACCAGCGCAGGCCAATGACCTTCCCCTGCTTGAACCCGATGAAATCCTGCCGCCGGATGCCAACTTGCAGGCAGAGCCTTCAGTGGATGAACCTGCCGGAGCCGACCTTTTCACGGCCGAGCCTGCCGAAGTGGAAGCTGTCGAAGTGGAGCATGTTGCGGCAGATATGCCGGAAAGCGCCGGGCAGTTCGCTTATGAACCTGCATTCAGGCCTCAGGCGGCCCCTGTTGCGGATTCGACAGATACTGCAGCTGACGGTGCAGCCGTAGCTGTGTCTGGCGCAGCCCTTGAGGCTGTCATGGAACAGGCCAAAGAGGCCTCGTCCCACGCCATTGACGCCTTTGCCCAGGCATTTGACGCCTCCACGCGCGCGGCAGACGCTGCCGAAACAGCAAGCAAGCTCACGGCACGCGTTGAGCAGTGCGAGGCCGCGCTACAGGAAGCCGGGGATCGCATCATCGCGCTGGAAACCGCCCTGGAAGCGCAGATACACGCATCACAGGAACTGGCCGCCAACAGCCTGCCCCGTCAGGAACTGGAAGACATGTTTGTTGAGGGCCATCCCCTGTACCAGAGCCTCATGGATTGCATCAGTAAGGCGGTTGCCGCAGCCCTGGCATCTGCCCCGGCCCAGCAGACCGAACATGACGATGCGCAATCGCTTGTGGAAGAGCACCTGCAACCCGTTGTCACTGCCGCCCGCAGCGCAACTGCGCGCATAGATGCCCTTGAAACCCGGCTGGATGCCCTTGAACCACGCTTCAACGACAGGGTGGAACGGGCCGCGGCTGCGGCTGCGGCGCGCATACTGCGCGAAGAAATCGGCAGACTGCTCGAAGATCAGTAAGGGGCTTTTTGCCCTATGCAGCCGCCCGAACTATTCCGGGGTGTTAGCGCAGGTTGGCAGCAGAGCTGCCCGTCTGATCTGCGCGATTTTTGGAGCCCCTTGGCAATGCGCCTGCAAACCGAACCAGATTCGCCCATTGCCTAAGGCCTGCTTCAATCACTGCTCCGCCGGCAGCGGGTATTTCAAGGTAAGAAGGCACCAGGCGCACAGGCATGTCGGCCTTGCCAATGGCAGGCGGAACGCATATGCTGTTGCGCGGTTTCGCGGGCGCTGTCCCGCGATTCTCAATCAATAAAACAAAGGGGCGGGGGCTGTTGCTTCCGTTTCTTAACCCGTCCAGGCAATACCCGCTGTGGGTCACGGCCGTTCCCCAAAGGGGCGGGTTTTTCATATTTGCCGCGCCCTTCAGGGCCGGAAGCTGAGGCCATATGGATAAGGATCGCAAGGAAGCCCTTCAGGTTGCCAAGGAACTGACCGCCAAATTCATAGAAACGCGCACGGTTTCCCCCAGCAATTTTGCTGAGGTATTTCCTTCGGTCTATCGTGTTGTCTGCGCCGCCATCGGTGTGGATGCCGACCAGGACAAGGCCGGGAAATAACGTGGAATCTCCCCGCAACACCGCTACGGAAACTGTTGTCAAACCTGCGCACGATGCGGCGGTGGCTGGCATGTTTGGCCGTATTGTGCCTTTTTATGACCTGCTGAACCGCGTGCTCAGCCTCGGGCTTGACCAGTACTGGCGCAAGGTGCTGGCGCAAAACGTGCGCCTCGGCGATACCGGGCGCGTACTGGATCTGGCGGCCGGCACGCTGGATGTTTCCCTTGCCATTCGCCGCCGCCACCCCTCGGCCATTGTTCCGGCCATGGATTTTTGCCCGCCCATGCTGGTGCGCGGCAGCCGCAAACTCAAGAACGCCAACGCCCGCAGTATCCTGCCCGTTGCAGCAGACGCCAAGCGCCTGCCCCTGCCCGATGCTTCAGTTGACTGCATCACCATTGCCTTTGGCATCCGCAACATCCTGCCCCGCGAGGCGGCCTTTGCCGAAATGCTGCGCGTTCTGCGCCCCGGCGGCAGGGCCTGCATCCTTGAATTCGGTTCCGGGCAGGAGCGCATCTGGGGCGGCCTGTACAACGTGTATCTCAACCACCTGCTGCCCAGGGTTGGCAAAGTATTTTCAAAAGATCCCGGCGCGTACGAGTACCTTGCCGATACAATCCGCAAGTTTCCCTCGGCCCTCAGCCTTGAAAAAGAAATGCGTGCAGCGGGCTTTGAACGTGCATGGCACGAAAAGCTCACGTCCGGCATTGTCTGCCTGCACGTGGGCGAAAAGGCACGCTAGAGCAAATTGGCGTGAAAAAGCATGCCGTTTTCTTGCCATCTGACGGCAAACGGCATCTGAAGGCTCACCATGCGGCAAGCCAGACACGATGGTGGGGTAATCAGGCCTTAGTGCGAGGCCAGCGCCACCAGACCAAGTCCCACGGCCAGGGCGATCAGCCCGAGGACACGGAGGCGGCTTTCCGGCTGGGGCAGCAATTGCAGCAGGGCGCGCCGCATGCCGCCGGGAAAGAGTGTCCAGCAAAGGCCCTCAATAACGATGGCCAGACCAAGAGCGCGGAGAAAAAGGGCGTAATCGAGTTTCATGGTTTTCTGGTGACGGAAAACCAGCCTTTTGTAAAGGAACGAATCATGGCTGCTCACACGGCGCTGCAAAACGGCACAGACATGACCTGCCGGGATTATCCCGCAGGCTCGTTCTGCCCAGCCCTGCGCCCGGCAAACAGCAGCCGAAGGCAGTAATCCTGTGAGCCTGCTACTTTGCGCCGCCACCGGCCCGGAACTGGCGGGCCTTGTGCCCGGTTTTTCTCCGGCGGGGCTTGCCGCGCCAGCACGGGAAACAACTGAAAGCCCGGCAAAATCCTGGCCAGAAATGCACCTCTGGCCAGTGCGCCTCAAATGTGGCGACGCGCTGTGCTGCATTACCGGGGTTGGCCCCATTAACGCAGCGCTGGCCATGGGCATGGCCCTTTGCAGGGCTAAAGCCGAGGGCACGCCCATTACAGCAGTGCTCAACGCGGGTCTTGCGGGAGCCTTTGATCTGGCAGAGCGCCCGCTTTTGGGGCTGTGCATGGTGAACGAAGAAATCTGGCCGGAATACGGCCTGCACGATGGGCGCTCCGTCACCGCCGAAGCTTTTGGCTTTCCGCAGTGGCAGCCCGCGACCGGGCCTGCGGTGCGCAACCGCCTGCCCCTGGCAGGGCCGGAAGCGCTGGAACGCTTTGGCGCGCGGCAACAACCGGATGTTTTTTTGCCCTGTACATCGCTCACAGTTGCCGGGGTCAGCGCGAGTTTTGCCAGAGCGGCAGACCTGCGCGCCCGCTACCGGGCTGATCTGGAAAATATGGAAGGCTTTGCCGTGGCGTATGCCTGCGCCCGCGAGGGCATACCTTGTGTGGAGGCACGCAGCGTTTCCAACAAGGTCGGGCCACGCGCCAATGACGAAAAGGATTTTCCCGGCGCGCTACGCGCGCTCACGCGGGTTTTGCCCGCGCTTAACCTTATCTGAGTAGCATATGATCCAACTGAAAGCACGTCTGGCCCTTGAGCTGCCCGGCATCAACCGCGCTCTGAACAAGGCAGTGGACACCCTGCCGGAACCGGTGCGGCCTGTGGCCCGGCACATTTTTGATGCGGGCGGCAAGCGCCTGCGGCCCCTGCTCACTGTGCTCACGGCCCGCCTGCTGGGCCATGAGGCCAAAAGCATACAGGATCTGGCGATCACGCTGGAGATGCTCCACGCCGCGACCCTGCTGCACGACGATGTGCTGGACAATGCGGTAAGCCGCCGTGGCAAGCCCGCTGCGCATACGCTGTTTGATGTTTCCAGCGTCATTCTTGCGGGCGATGCCCTGCTGGCCGGTGCCAACGCCCTGGTGGCCAATTATGACGACACGCGCCTGACCCGCTGTTTCTCGGAAGCCACCAGCCGCACGGCGGCGGGTGAAATTCTCGAAATCGCGGCCCAGCGCCGTGTTGATTCGAGCAGCGCCGACTATGAAGACATGGTGCGCGGCAAAACGGCCTGGCTTATCCGCGCTGCCTGTGAAATGGGCGCGCTCGCCGCCGGGGCCGACGATGCGGCAGTGGCCGCTGCCGCCGCCTATGGCGAAAACCTTGGCATGGCCTTTCAGATGGTTGACGATGCCCTTGATTTCGCGCCAGAAAGCGTGACCGGCAAGCCCACTGGCGGCGATGTGCGCGAGGGCAAGCTCACGCCGCCCCTGCGCCTCTACCGCGACAGCCTGAGCACCGCAGAACGCAGCGCCTTTGACGCCGCCTTTTGCGCAGGGCTGATGACGGAAACCGATGCCGCCAGCATTGCCGAGAGCATCCGGCAGGCCGGACACGACGACGCCGTGCGCCGTCAGGCCGATGAATTTCTTGACGCGGCCAGGCAGGCATTAGAAACTCTGCCTGACAGGCCCGAGCGCGAGCTTATGCGCCAGATGGCCGACTACGTGCGCGACAGAAAAAAGTAAGCAGCCAAACCAAGAGGAATGCAAATCATGCTCTATAGGGTGGAAACCGGCCCCCGCGCCGGACTTGACGATACCCAGGGCCGCAAGACGGCCCAGCACCTGCGCAAGGCGCTGAACATTTCTGTTTCTGGCGTTCGCCAGATCAAGGTCTTTACGGCTGACGGGCTTGATGCCGCGCAGGTGGCCCGTCTGCTGAACGAAAGCATCTGGCACGACCCCATCCTTCAGGAAGCCTCCCTTGAGCCGCTGCCCCTGCTTGACCCTGCTGCAGACTGGTTTGTGGAAGTGGGCTTTCGCCCCGGCGTGACGGATAACGAGGCCCGCACCGCGCGCGACACTGCCGCCATGGTGCTGGACATCCCGCGCGACAGCCTGCGCGTGTATACCGCCGTGCAGTACCGCATCAGCAGCGACAAAGCCGCGCCCCTCACCCGCGAGCAGGTAGACATGCTGGCCCGCGACCTTTTGTGCAACACGCTCATCCAGCGCTACCGCATCAAGAGCCGTCAGGAATGGGACGCCCAGCCCGGCTTTGAAGCTCAGGCCGCCAGGGTTACGGGCGAAATCAACGAAACCGTTGACACCATCGCCCTTTCAGCCATGGACGATGAAGCCCTGACCAAGGCCAGCCGCGAAAATACCTGGGCGCTCAACCTCAAGGAAATGCACAGCATCCGCGCTCAGTTCACCGCGCAGGAAGAAGCCGACCGCCGCAAGGCCCTTGGCCTGCCCGCCGACCCCACGGATGTGGAAATGGAAGTGCTGGCCCAGACATGGTCCGAGCACTGCAAGCACAAGATTTTCGCCTCGCGCATCAATTATACCGATGCCGCCACGGGCCGCAGCGAAGTGGTGGACAACCTCTACAAGACCTGCATCCGCGACGCCACGGCCATGCTGCGCGAGCGCATGGGCGAAGACGACTACTGCAAGTCCGTTTTCAAGGACAACGCGGGCGTTATCGCCTTTATCAACGGCTACGATGCCTGCATCAAGGTTGAAACCCACAACAGCCCTTCGGCGCTCGACCCGTACGGCGGCGCGCTCACCGGCATTGTGGGCGTAAACCGCGACCCCATGGGCACCGGCATGGGCGCGGAACTGGTGTGCAATACGGACGTGTTCTGCTTTGCCTCGCCCTTCCACGATAAAAACCTGCCCCCGCGCCTGCTGCACCCCCGCCGCGTGCTGGAAGGCGTGCGCGAAGGCGTGGAGCACGGCGGCAACAAGTCGGGCATTCCCACGGTCAACGGTTCGCTGGTTTTTGACGAGCGCTATCTTGGCAAGCCGCTGGTATACTGCGGCACCGTGGGCATCATCCCCGCAGAGATTCATGGCCGCCCCGGCTGGTTCAAGCAGGCCGAGGAAGGCGACTACATTGTTATGACCGGCGGCCGCATCGGCAAGGACGGCATCCACGGCGCAACCTTCTCTTCTGAAGAGCTGCACGAAGGCTCGCCCGCCACTGCGGTGCAGATCGGCGACCCCATCACCCAGCGCAAGATGTACGACTTCATCATGCGCGCCCGCGATTTGGGCCTGTACCACGCCATCACCGACAACGGCGCTGGCGGCCTTTCCTCCTCAGTGGGCGAAATGGCCGAGGACACCGGCGGCTGTGTGCTGGATATCGCCAAAGCCCCGCTGAAATATGATGGCCTGCGCCCCTGGGAGATTCTGCTTTCTGAAGCGCAGGAACGCATGACCCTGGCCGTTTCGCCGGAAAAGCTCGACGAATTCATGGCCCTTGCCGCCCGCATGGATGTGGAAGCCACAGCCCTTGGCCGCTTCACCACCTCCGGCTTCTTTGAAGTGCGCTACCACGACCGCATCATTGCCTCCATGCCCATGGAATTCATGCACGACGGCGTGCCGCAGCTTGAGCTTGAAGCCGAATGGAAGGCTCCCGAAATCACCGATGTCACCGTGGACGTGGCCGAAGTTGAGCAGACCGCCTTTTTGCAGCGCATGCTCGGCACGCTCAATATCTGCTCCAAGGAATACATCATCCGCCAGTATGACCACGAGGTGCGTGGCGGCAGCGTGGTGAAGCCCCTCGTGGGCGTCAAGCGCGACGGCCCGGCAGACGCGGGCGTTATCCGCCCCCTGCTGGAATCGGACGCGGGCCTTGTGATCTCCCACGGCATCTGCCCCAAATTCAGCGATTACGACACCTACTGGATGATGGCCAACGCCATGGACGAAGCCATCCGCAACGCCGTTGCCGTGGGTGCGGACCCCGACGCTCTGGCGGGCGTGGACAACTTCTGCTGGTGCGACCCGGTGGTCAGCCCCTCCAACCCCGATGGACGCTACAAGCTGGCTCAGCTTGTACGCGCCTGCCGCGCCCTGCGCCAGTTCTCGCTGGCCTACGGCGTGCCGTGCATCTCGGGCAAGGACTCCATGAAAAACGACTACACTGGCGGCGGCGAGCGCATTTCCATTCCGCCCACGGTGCTGTTCTCCATTCTTGGCGTCATCCGCAACGTCACTGCGGCCCAGACCTCTGACTTCAAGCAACCCGGCGATGCCATCTACGTGCTCGGCGGCACTTGGCGTGAAATGGCTGGCAGTGAAGCAGCTACCGAACTGGGCCTCAAGGGTGGCCGCGTTCCCCATGTGGACGCCTCCAACGCCATGCTGCGCTACCGCGCGGTCAACGCCCTCATGGGCCAGCGCGCCATTTCCGCCTGCCACGACTGCTCTGACGGCGGCCTTGCCGTAGCCATTGCAGAAATGTGCATCGGCGGCCGCCTGGGTGCGGAAATCAACCTTGATGCCGTGCCAGCCCTTGAAGCCATGAACGTGACCGAACTGCTCTACAGCGAAAGCGCCAGCCGCCTGGTTGTGAGCGTCAAGCCCGATCTGGCCATGATTCTCGATGCGCTGGGAATGTGGCAGCCCTGCACCCGCATTGGTACTGTCACCGGTAACGGTCAACTGACCATGAAATCCGGCGACAGCATCATCGTCAACTCTTCGGTGGAAGATCTGGCCCGCGCCTTCAAGCGTACGCTGGACTGGTAACACCGCTGCGACTGAACTGTCGGGGCAGGTGGCTTTGCGGCCGCCTGCCCTTTTTTATTTGGTGGAATCCGGCGCTGTTCTCTGCATTTTTGCATAAATATTTCTGCTGCGCACAGGGCTTTTTCCTCGGCTTCATGCCAGTTCGCCACGCCGCTCGAGCATGCCGATTTCATACTCCCCTACTGCATTTTTGACATTTTCTAGACTATCTTTTTCAATAACTATTTGAATTAAAAGATTTTATCAGTTTGACATGGAGTATTTTTTTACTGTATAGTGCCTCCACAAAGAACAGGCATTCCCCTGGGGAACCGATGGACGTTGAGCGCAAGGCGCGCTTGCTGCCATCATTGGAAGGTTCCTGGGGTCAGAACCGCGGGCGCGGTTCGTCCGGCAATTTCGCTGGCCAGCCTCGAACACTAACAAAGGAACGATCATGAAGTATTCACGCTGGCCATTAGTGCTGGCGGCCATAGCCTTATGCATGCTTTTGGCCTCCCCCATGAACGCCGACGCGGCTTCACAAAGCGCTCCCTCCGATCAAAAGCATTCGAACGCTACCCCCCACGCCGCCAAAAAGTCCTCCGGCGACACTGAAACTCGCAAATCCAAACGCGAAAAGACCAGTGACAAAACCGCCTCTTCGCACAGCTCGCGCTCCAAGCGCGATAAAGCTGAATCGCGCTCCAAATCCAAGCAACGCAAATCCTCATCCACTGCGTCCTTATCCGAAAAAGAACGCCGGGATAGCACCGACAGCCGTGATATCTGGCTGAAACGCGCTCAGGAGAGCGAAATCATGTCCGGCAAGGCCTCCTGGTACGGACGGGATTTCCACGGCGGCTCCACCGCCAGCGGGCTTGATTACGACATGTATACCTTTACCGCCGCGCACCGCACCCTGCCCATGGGCACGGTTGTTCGCGTCACCGACCAGAATAACGGCAAGAGCGTTATGGTCTGCGTGACGGACAGAGGCCCCTTTGTGCGCGGGCGCATCATTGATCTTTCCTTTGCCGCAGCGCAACAGATTGATATTGATGACAAAGGCATCAGCAAGGTCAAGCTGGAAGTCATCAGCGACGAAAGCGGCACGCCCCTCAAACCCGATGAAGCATATTTTGTACGCTACAACGCCGCTCAGGGTGATGAAAAAATCGGCCCCTTCCGCGCATTTGCGGATGCTGCGGCCATGCATGAAGCACTGCGCCAGGTTCACCCCGAGGCTGAAGTGGTCATGGATCAATCCAAGTAACAGCGCAATACCTTCCGCGCTGCACACGCGCGAAAACGTCCCCGGTTTGTACCGGGGACGTTTTTTTATGCCGTGCGCAAGCTTGCCACACTGCGGCTTCCCCGGTATGGAATCTGTTTGTTGTTCCCCACCAAGAAGGATGTCATGGGCTTTTTTTACAGTATTCTTTCTTCTGCGGCCTTTGGCCTTATCCCACTGTTTACACTACCGCTGATGCATGGCGGCGTTTCAGGGCCTTCCGCCCTGTTCTATCGCTTTGCCATTGCCACTGTGGTGCTGGGCATAGTGCTTGCCGTACGCGGCGAAAGATTCAGCGCGCGCGGCATTGATCTGTGCAAACTTGCTGGCATGAGTTCCATGTATACCATGGCGGCCCTGCTCTTTTTTTGGGGATTCAAGCACATGCCGAGCGGCGTTGTGGCAACGCTGCAATTTACCTATCCAGTCATGGTCATGCTGATCATGATTGTGTTTTATCACGAGCGCTTCTCGTGGATCACGGCCCTGTCCATCCTGCTGGCAATCGCTGGCGTTTATCTGCTCTGCGGCGGAAGTGATGGCGACATGGGCGGGGCAAGCCTGCTGGCCGTGGCCCTGCTTCTGCTTTCCGCACTGTGCAACGCCGTATACATCACAACCATTTATGCCGCGCGCATTCCCAACATGAGCGGGCTTGTGATGACTTTTTACGTGCTGGCCTTTGGGGCGGTTATTTCCGGGGCCAACGCCCTGTTGTCAGGCTCGTTCCAGCCCCTGCACTCATGGTGGGAACTGCTGCTCGCAACTTTGCTGGCCGTAGTGACAGCCGTTATTTCAAACCTCACTCTCATTCTTGCCGTACAGCGCATTGGCTCCACGCTGACATCCATCCTTGGCGTTATGGAGCCTGTAACCGCCGTGGTGGTGGGCATTCTGGTGTTCAGCGAGCCGTTCAGCATGTCGCTGGTCGCAGGGGTGGCCTTTATTGCCGCATCGGTTGTACTGGTCATGCTCGGCAAACAGATAACGGCCTTTTTTCAGCGCCACAAACACGCATAAAAAAGCGCGGCAAACATAATTTGCCGCGCTTTTTTATTTTTTTGCTGCCAGAACGCTACAGCTCTGCGGGTTCATACCCCAAGGCCCGAGCCAATAATTCGGTATAGCTCATAACCCTGAGTTTGCCCTGACCAGCACCGCGCAGGGCCACAGTGCAGCCGGAACAGGCGCATACAAGAGCGTCAACGCCGCCATCCAGCGCTGCCGCCACTATCCGGTCAGGCTGATTTTTGCAGCATAGGCCGCCCGCAACATCCAGGACTTCAAGCCCTTCCACCCCTTCAAGAAACTGTCTGTAAGCTGACCAGTTTAATGACGTCTGCGGAAAGGGCCTGCGATACGAGGTGTGGCATCCTTCAAAATAGGCCACTTTCAAGGGATTGACCCGCAAGCTCTGCCCTTTCAGGGCATCCAGCAGCACGTCAAGAATATAGTTGTGGGAAACATCGCCATCGGCATCAACCGACTTGGCCACATGCGCGCAGCCAGCACAGCAGTATGCGAGGCGGGATGCGCCCTTTTGCGCTGCCGCCTTGCTGTTGCCCCGCACAAAACCCTGGGCGGCTTCTACCATCTGCGGCCTGTCCTCTGAGGCGACCTGATGCAGCAGGGGCAAACCGCAGCAGTTTTCTTTCTCCAGCCAGGTGTGGGCCATGCCAAGACGCCCCAAAATCCACGCCACCTCGCGCAGAATATTGGGCGTGCTGAATGGCCTGTAGCAGCCGAAAACCAACGCCAAATCCGCCTGTTGCGGCGCACCTGCAAAACCGTTGGCTGCCAGAGCCATTGTCCGCAACATCTGCGGCGCGCCGTGCTGGCCTGTGGCTGCAACTTCCTGAAGCTGCGTTTCAAGATCTCTGCCGCACGCGATTTTAACTACCCAATCGCTCAGCTTGCCTGTGGTCGATTTCATGATTCCGCCTCTATGCCCTTATGTAAACGTTTGCATGGTAAAAACCACAAAAGGCCGCCCGATGGTGCGGACGGCCTTTTTGAAATGGTTCGGAGCAGCGGCTACAGCCGCTCCACAACCTTGTCGCCCATTTCTTTGCAACCCAGCAGGGTTTTGCCGGGTTCCATAATGTCGCCAGTGCGGAAACCATCGGCCAGAGCCTTGCGCACTGCCGCCTCGATGGCATCGGCTTCTTTGCCCATATCAAAGCCAAGGCGCAGCATCATGGCCCCGGAAAGAATGGTGGCAAGAGGGTTGGCCTTGTTCTGCCCCGCGATGTCGGGGGCGGAGCCGTGGATGGGTTCAAACAGGCCGGGGCCGGAAGCGCCCATGGAGGCCGAGGGCAGCATGCCCAGCGAGCCGGTGATAACCGAGGCTTCGTCAGACAGGATATCGCCAAAAATATTGCCCGTGAGGATCACGTCAAACTGCGAAGGATCGCGCACAAGCTGCATGGCGGCATTGTCCACGTACATGTGAGTCAGTTCCACATCCGCATACTGGCGGTGCGTTTCAATGACCACTTCCTTCCACAGGCGCGAGGTTTCCAGCACGTTGCTCTTTTCCACAGAGCAGACCTTGTTGCGGCGTTTGCGCGCCGTTTCAAAGGCCACCGTAGCAATACGGCGGATTTCTTCCTCGTTGTACACCATGGTATTGTAGCCGGTGCGCAGGCCATCGCGCATTTCCTGTCCGCGCGGCTCGCCAAAATAGATGTCGCCGGTCAGTTCGCGCACAACCACGAGGTCAAGGCCCTTGGCGGCGATGTCGGCACGCAACAGGCACGCGCCTGCCAGTTCGGGCAGCAGCATAGCAGGACGCAGGTTGGCAAAAAGCTCAAGCTCCTTGCGAATGCGCAGCAGGCCTTTTTCCGGGCGTTTTTCGGGCGCGAGGGCGTCCCACTTGGGGCCGCCCACAGCCGCCAGAAAAACGGCATCGGCATTGCGGCACTTGCGCACGGTTTCTTCCGGCAGGGGGTCGCCAGCCGCATCAATGGCGGAACCGCCGATGTGCGCGGTGTCGAAAACAAATTCGTGGTCAAACTTTTCGGCGGCGGCCTTCAAAACCTTAACACCTTCGGCCAGAATCTCCGGGCCGATGCCGTCACCCGGCAAGAGGCAGATGGTCTTTTTCATGGTATATCCTTGAACTCAATTCTTTCTGTTGATGCTCATTTTCTTATCATTATCCGATTACCAGCTCTTTTTTACATGAAGATTTTTACGCCAGAACAAGGAAAAATGGGGTTTGCCGGCAGGAGTATACTCTTACGGTATTCGACTGGAGGCAAAAGCCCGTTTTGACGCAGTTCTGGCCAAAAATATCTTGTAAAAATTGGATTTTTGTTCTCTGGCAAGGCAGATAATCCTTTTTGCGCAGGGAGTGTACTCTCATGGTACTCGACCGGAGTAAAAAGGATTATCTAACGCCGCCAGAGGGCAAAAGGCCAATTTAGGCCAAACGTTCCTTGACGTAGCCTACCAATCCGCCCTTATCCAGAATGGCAGCCATGGACTTGGGCAGCGGGGGGCAGGTTATCTGCGCACCGTTGGTCAGATCGCGGATAATACCGGTGGTGGCGTCGATTTCCAGCTCGTCGCCGTCATTGATCTTGTCCACGTCGTCGCCCACTTCCATGAGCAACAGGCCCATATTGAAGGAGTTTCGGTAAAAAATGCGCGCAAAGCTGTGGCCGATCACCACGTGCATGCCCGCGCCAAGAATGGCGATAGGCGCATGCTCGCGGGAGGAACCGCAGCCAAAGTTGCGGCCTGCGACCATGATGTCGCCGGGGGTCACGCGCTTGACCCAGTCTGGCTCAAGGCCGGACATGCAGTTTTCGCCCAGCTTTTTGGAATCGGTGGTGACCAGAAAACGCGCGGGAATGATAGCGTCCGTATCAATGTGCTCGCCCACTTTGTGGGCCTTACCTTTGTAATTCATGAGGCTGTCCTTCTTTCTCTGCGCCGGGCTCGGTGGGCCGTGGCGCAGGCAGGTGCTGATGTGTGCTGCCTACAGCTGATCAGGCCCGGCCACGCAACCCGCAATGGCCGAAGCGGCTGCCACGATGGGGCTTGCCAGATAAACCTCGGAACTCAGGCTGCCCATGCGGCCCTTGAAATTGCGGTTGGTGGTGGCCACGGCGCGTTCGCCATCGCCCAAGATGCCCATGTGGCCGCCAAGGCAGGGGCCGCATGTGCAGGGGCCGACCACGCAGCCGGATTCCATGAAGGTTTCGATGAGGCCTTCCTTGAGGCACTGCTTCCACACCGTGGGCGTGGAGGGCAGCACAATGCAGCGCAGGTGCTTGGCAACCTTGCGGCCCCGCAGCACTTCGGCGGCATCGCGCATGTCGCTGATGCGGCCATTGGTGCAGGAGCCGATAACCACCTGCTGGATGGGCGTGTTGCGCACCTCGGAGACAGGCTTGACGTTGGAGGGCAGGTGCGGGCAGGCTACCACAGGCTCCTTGCCGGTCACGTCAATATTGACCACGCGCTCGTAAACAGCGCCTGGGTCTGCGGCCAAATCCTGCGTCAGGCCAGGGCGCTTGTGCTCCGCGCAGTAGGCGCGCGTTTTGGCGTCCACCGCAAACAGGCCCACCTTGCCGCCCGCTTCAATGGCCATGTTTGCCATGCACAGGCGGCCTTCAACAGAAAGGTCATCCACCACAGAGCCACCAAATTCCAGGGCCTTGTAGAGAGCGCCGTCCACGCCGATAGCGCCGATGAGCATGAGCATGAGATCCTTGCCGCGCAGCCACTTGGGCATCTGGCCGTCAATATTGACGCGGATGGTGGACGGCACCTTGAACCAGGTTTCTCCCAGCGCCATCGCGGCGGCGATATCGGTAGAGCCCATGCCCGTGGCAAAAGCGCCGATGCCGCCGTAGGTGCAGGTATGGCTGTCTGCGCCAATGACCACATCGCCGGGGCCAACAAGGCCCTGCTCGGGCAGCAGGGTGTGTTCCACGCCGCAGTCGCCGCCTTCATAATAGTGGGTGATGTTCTGTTCTTCGGCGAACTTGCGGGTCACCATGACCTGATTGGCGGAATCAATATCTTTTTGCGGCGTAAAGTGATCCATGACCAGAGCAATCTTGTCTTTGTCAAAAACCTTTTCCGCGCCCATTCCCTTGAAAGATTTGATGGCCAGCGGCCCGGTGATGTCGTTGGCGAGCACCAGCGACACGCGGCACTGAACAATCTGGCCGTCCTGTTCCACAACTTCGTCTGTGTGGGCTTGCAAAATTTTTTGCGCAAGCGTCTGTGGCATGATCTACTCCTTTCATCCTGGCTCCACCGAGGGGGGCGCGGCGAATACGGTGTTTCGTAAGGCGCGGCAAAAACCGAGCGCCTGTTTTTTATTTGCTCGCACAGGCTTTGCCTGCGGGGCGCGGGTACGTCTTGGCCCACAGGCCTGCCGCCCCCAGGGGGGCAGACCCGTTGCAGACCAGAGGAACAACCCTTAATCGTGCTGGCAGTGCAGCCTCGGCCCTTCCTGCTCCTTCTTGAACAGGTGGTTAAGGGCATTGACGTAGGCACGTGCGCTGGCAACAAAAATATCCGGATGGGTACCGCGCCCCACGGCGCTCACTTCGCCCTCGCGAAGACGCACAGTAACTTCGCCCTGAGCATCGGTGCCGCCGGTGATGGCGTTGATGGCGTACTGCTCAAGCTCGGGCTGGCGGCCCACCATGTCGGCGATCACGTTGAACAGGGCGTCCACAGGGCCAACGCCAAAGCCAGCGCCGCTGCTTTCAATCCCCTTGATGTCCATGATGACGGCAGCCGTGGGCGGCACGCCGCCCGCATCGGAACTCTGCACGCTCACATGGCGCAGGCGGAAAAGATCGGGCATGCGGTAGACTTCTTCCTGCACGAGGGCCATGAGGTCATCGTCGTGCAGGGTTTTCTTGCGGTCGGCCAGCTGCTTCACAGCTTCAAACACGAGGTTGAGCTGCTCGTCGTCCAGCTTGTAGCCCATGCTCTCAAACTTGTTGCGCACTGCGTTGCGGCCAGAGTGCTTGCCGATCACAAGATTGCTCTCGGTGCGGCCCACAGACTGCGGGGTCATGATCTCGTAAGTTTCGCGGTTCTTGAGCATGCCGTCCTGATGGATGCCCGACTCGTGCGCAAAGGCGTTGGCGCCCACAATGGCCTTGTTGTTGGCAATGGGCTGACCAATGGTCATGGAAAGCAGGCGGCACGAGGGGTAAAGCTGCTCGGTGACGATGTTGTGCTCAAGCTGGTAATAATCGTGGCGCACACGCAGGTTCATGACCACTTCTTCAAGGGCGGCGTTGCCGGCGCGCTCGCCAATACCGCACAGCGTAACCTCTGCCTGGCGCACGCCCACACGGAAGGCGGCAAGCGTGTTGGCCACGGCAAGGCCGAGGTCGTTGTGGCAGTGCACGCTGAAGATGGCCTTGTCGCTGTTGGGCGTGTTCTTGATGACGTGGTCAAGCAGCGCGGCGTATTCCTGCGGCTCGGCATAGCCCACGGTATCGGGCAGATTGATGGTGCTGGCCCCGGCCTTGATGGCGGCCTCGACCACGCGGCAGGCAAAATCGCCTTCGGTGCGTGAAAAATCCTCAAGGGAAAATTCCACGTTGCTGGTATATGTGGCGCAGCGTTTGACGCCCTCGACGATCATTTTAAGAACGTCTTCGGGATCTTTGCGCAGCTTGTGCTTCATGTGCAGGGGAGAGGTGGACAAAAAGACATGGATGCGGGGATTTTTAGCCACTTTTACGGCTTCCCAGCAGCGGTCGATATCATTGGGAACGCAACGGGCAAGCCCCGCCACCTGGATGTCGCCAGCCTGTGAGGCAATGCGCTGCACAGACTCGAAATCGCCGGGGCTGGAGGCGGGAAAGCCCGCTTCCATAATGTCAACGCCGAGCACTTCAAGCTGGTGGGCTACACGCAGCTTTTCCTGCAAGTTCATGGTGGCGCCGGGCGACTGCTCGCCATCGCGCAAAGTGGTGTCGAAAAAATAGACGCGGTTGTTCATGACAAACTCCTCTGGTTCTGACAAAGATGGCTATATCTTGCATAACGGCCACCGTAAAGGGCGGCTGTCCAGGGGAGCGTTTCCGCCCTTAGGGGGCGGCAACCGTTACGCAACCTCAATCGCTCTGGGGCGATAGGGCGCGTAGTAGCTGACGATTGCGGCGGGGAAGGATGACGAAGGTGTAGACAACGCCGCCAATGATGTAGACGGCGCAAAGCACAAATCCCATGACGCGCGGAAAGGAAATGACCGTTCCGAGCACAAGCAGGAAGAAAAGCATGGTGCGGATGGGATGGGCGCGCAGGAAATCATATTCCTTGAAGGAAAAATAGCGCACCTTGCTGACCATCAAAACCCCTACGCCAATGGCGAGAAAAAGGGTCATATAGGGCAGGGCCGAAGCCATGATAGCAGGGAAATGCGCGGCGCAAAAAACAAAGGTAACTACAGTGCAGCCGCCCGCAGGAATGGGCAGGCCGATAAAAAAGCGCTTGCCCACAGCCGCAGTGCTCACGTTAAAACGCGCAAGGCGCAAAGCGCCGCAGGCAGCGTAAATGAAGGCGGCGGCAAGCCCCATGCGGCCAAGGGCCGAAAGTTCCCACTGCCACATGAGCATGGCCGGGGCAATACCAAAGGCCACAAGATCGGAAAGCGAATCGTACTGAACGCCGAACTCGCTGGCCGTATTGGTGAGGCGGGCAACCTTGCCGTCCAGACCGTCCATGACGGCAGAGAGCAGGATGGCGAAGCAGGCCGATTCAAAACGTCCCTGCACGGCCCAGACCATGGACAAAAAGCCGAGAAACATGCTCAACGTCGTGATCATGTTCGGCAGGAGGTATACTCCCTTGCGCGGCTTTTTAACTTCCGGGGCCATCATTCACCATCTTTATAAACTAAGTGCCGGTCTGTCGGCTTTTGAGCGCGGCATTGGGGGCGCGTTTTTCGGCTGGGCTACTTCGCTCTGGCCACCACGCTCTGCCCGGCGAAGACCTGTTCGCCGATGCGCGTGGCCGCAACATATCCCTGAGGAAGGTAAAGGTCAACTCGCGAACCAAAGCGGATCATGCCGTAGCGTTCCCCCCGCGCAAGGGCGTCGCCCTCGTCAACGCGGCAGACAATGCGGCGGGCGATAAGCCCGGCGATCTGCACCATGGTCCAGGGATTGCCGTCCGCATCGCGCATGCTGTAGGCGCAGCGCTCATTGTGCGTCGAGGCTTTGTCAAAAGCGGCGTTGACGAACGCGCCGGGAAAATAGCGGATACCCTCGACCGTTCCCGCCACGGGGGCGCGGTTTACGTGCACGCTGAACACGTTCATAAAAATGCTTATGCACAGCTTGGGTTCATCGGTGAAGGGGTCGGGGCGCTCCTCAATGCGGATAACCTTGCCGTCCGCAGGGCTTACGGCAAGCCCCTCACCCTGGGGCACAACCCGCTCGGGATCGCGGAAAAAGTGCATGCTGAACCAGAAGAGGGCCAGAAAAATCACGGCCAGAAGCCACCAGCCCATGCAGGCAAAAACCAAAGCGCTGAACGCGGTAAGGCCGATGCAAGGCCAACCTTCGGGGGTGATGCCGCAATTGGGTGCACGCATGGCGACTCCTGTATAAATTGTCGTAGCCAGCAAAAGCCGGACAACGCTTGAATAAAAAAGGACAAGTGCTGAATGTGCTACATACCCTGCGTTTTTCTGCAAGGCAAGCCCGCATGTGGATGCCGTGCCCCAAGAATGCAGGCGGGCGAAGAGGCAACATTGTCACGATGCAGCGGAGAACATGCCTGCGGGGGCGGCACCCGCAGAATCCCGGATTTGCCCGAAGGAAGCGCGCCTCAGCCCCTGTTGCAGAGTTTTTGCGACACAGCTATACTGTGCTTATGAACAAAAAATCCGTTGCCTGCCTTTTTGTACTACTGCTGGCCGCCGTTGGCGGGATGGGCGGTTGCGGCCCCAAGGACATCGGCGCGGGTTCCTCCAGCGAAAACGATTCGCAGCCGCAGGGAGTGAGCGTGGAAGATCAGTTGCGCTACCCGGTGTACGGATCAAACAATACCCAGCGCATGCTCTATTATCAAAACCGCCCCGATGTCATGGCCAACATGCAGCAATGGCGCATGCAGCAGTTTCGCCGCATGAACGGCCTTGATACGGACGTAAACCCCGAAGACCCGCAATACAGGGCTGTGCCCAAGCAGCGCAGCCCGTTCAGGCAGTAATACATGGATCCGATAACTCACGCCGCAAGCGGCGCGGTGGCCATGCTTGCCATGCCCAACCGCCCCGCGAGCCGCTGGGCTGTGCCTCTGGCCGCCCTGGCCGCCGCCTCTCCCGATGTTGATGTGCTGATGGCGAACACCCCCCTGCAATTTTTGCTGTTGCACCGGGGCATTACGCATTCCCTGTTTTTTGCTCCGCTGCTGGGCCTGGTTCTTGCGCTCGTGGGCTGCTCGCTGTGGCGGACGCAAACACCCGGCCACTGGCGGTTTGCAAAAACATGGCTGTTCATGACGGCTATGGTCTTGCTGCATATCTGGCTGGACTGCATCACCACCTACGGCACCATGATCTTTCTGCCTTTCTCGCACATGCGGATGCGGCTGAACGCGGTGTTTATCATTGACCTGCTGGTCACCCTGCCGCTGCTGTGGGCCATCTGGCGCTGGCGCGCACGGCGCGGCCTCCTGCTGATGGCAATGGCGTGGCTCTTTGTCTATCCCGGCATTTCCATAGGCCTCAACGCATGGCATACGGCGCAGACCCGCGAGCGCCTCACGGCGGAAGGCCGCGCACCTCAGGAAATTGTGGTGCTGCCGGATGCCTTTTCGCCCTTTTTCTGGCGCGCCCTGTATTCAGAAGCCACACCCAACGGGGGCATGGTGTACACTCAGGGCATGAACGCCCTTGGTTCCCCCCGAGGCCCGGAAGTTGCCGCCACGGCCCTGCCCGAGAGCCTTGCCCGTGACCTTGCGCGGCAGTCTGTTGTGGCTGATGCTTTTCTGAATTTCACCCTGCTGCCTGTGGTGGCTCCCCTGCCAGCAGACATGCTGCCCGCCGATAATCCGCAGGCAACGCAGGCAGCAAACGCCCCGGCCCCCAGCTATGTGATGATCCACGACCAGAGGTTTGGCAGCAGCCTTGCCATTGTGCACAAGATCATGAACATGCGCCCGAGTGCGGATATTCCGTTTAAATATATGGCGGAACTGGCCCCTGCGCCGCAGCCTGCTGAATCAGACACCCTTGCCGAAAATTCCGCCCAGGAAAACGCCACAACCGCCGGGCCAATCATATCCACAATCGCCGCTTTTCCGCAGCGACTGTTGCGGGAACGGATGCGTTTTTCTGACAGCAGACGCGATTCTTTCTGGCAAGCGCCCCGCCCGCCTACAAGTCCCACTCTGTTGCAATGGCTTGTGGGCTTGCGCTGAGCCTTTGTTTGTCTGGCCCGATGCCCACACGACTCAATGCCCAGCCGGAATATTCTCCATCCGGAAAACTGCGGCGGGCAAAGCAATCACAGGCGCAATGACTCCCATTGCTTTTTGGGATAGCATCAATAGTTGCTCCCGAGTGCTGCGTTTTTCCAGCAAGGCATGCGGAGCGCATATTTGAAACAACATCCCGGCAGCCCGCGCTGCGGGAATTTTTTGAGGTATCAATGAACGACAACTTTACGCATCTCGACAGCCAGGGCAACGTCACCATGGTGGATGTGGGCGCCAAAACACCCACAGAACGCGTAGCCATAGCTGAAGCTGTGGTGGAACTGGCCCCGGCCACCATGGAACTACTGATCAAAAACGCCCTGCCCAAGGGCGATGTGCTCACCTGCGCCAAAATTGGCGGCATCATGGCTGCCAAGCGCACAGGCGAGCTTATCCCCATGTGCCACCCACTTAACCTCACCTATGTGGACGTGCGCTTTACCGTAACAGAAATGCCGCCCACGGTGCGTATTGAAGCGGAAACCCGCACGGTCGGCCCCACCGGGGTGGAGATGGAAGCCATTGTTGCGGCCCAGACCGCAGCGGCCACCATTTACGACATGTGCAAGGCCGTGCAGCGGGATATCGTTATCAGCCGTGTACGCCTGCTGCACAAACGCGGCGGCAAAAGCGGCGAATTCAACGCCTCGGATATTGACGCATGAACCTCGCTCAAATCGACCCCGTAGCCCTTTCCATAGGCAGCCTGCAGTTGCGTTGGTACGGGCTTATGTATCTGGCGGGCTTTGGTCTTGGATGGGCGCTTGGCCGCTGGCGCGCCTCGCGCCCCGGCTCCGGCTGGACAGCCCCCGATGTGGATGACCTGCTGACCTGCGTGATGATCGGCATCATCCTGGGAGGCAGAATCGGCTACGTGCTGTTTTATGATCTGCCTGTCTACATCAGCGACCCCATGGAAATTCTGCGCATCTGGAACGGCGGCATGTCCTTTCATGGCGGGCTGCTGGGCGTGCTTGGCGCATTCTGGTATTTTGCCCGCTCGCGGGGCAGGTCGTTTCTGGAAGTATCTGACTTCATCGCCCCGCTGGTGCCGCAGGGCCTCTTTTTCGGGCGGCTCGGCAACTTTATCAACGGCGAGTTGTGGGGCAAGGTCAGCGACGTGCCGTGGGCCATTGTGTTTCCCGGCGCCGGGCCTAATCCGCGCCATCCATCGCAGCTTTACGAGGCTGCGCTTGAAGGACTGGTGCTCTTTTTCATGGTTTGGATTTTTTCGTCCAAGCCACGAAAAACGGGCGCGGTCTCCGGCCTGTTTGCCCTGGGCTACGGCGTATTCCGCTTTGCCGTGGAATTTGTGCGCATGCCTGACGTGCAGCTTGGCTATCTGGCCTTTGGCTGGCTGACCATGGGCCAACTGCTCTGCGTGCCGCTCATACTGGCGGGTCTGTGGCTGCTGTGCCGCAAGGCCCCGGTGCTTGCACCCCACGTGCCCCCCGTGGAGAACAAACCCCGCCCCGGCGGCAAATCTTCCAGCGGCAAATCATCAAAGGGACGCAAGAAATAACTTTCAACCCGTGCAGTGACAGCGGGCGCTGTTTGCGCGCCGATTATCCCCCGAGCAGGGGCACCGGCGTGTTGACAGCGCTCCGCTTTTTTGTGAAGCTGACCGGCGTTTATCCACATCATATTTTGGAGTACTCATGGCCAAGGAAGGATCAATCGAAGTAGACGGCGTGGTGCAGGAAGCTCTGCCCAACGCCATGTTCCGTGTGGAACTGGAGAACGGCCACGAAGTTCTGGCCCACATTTCTGGCAAGATGCGCAAGTTTTATATCCGCATTCTGCCCGGCGACCGCGTCAAGGTGGAGCTTTCCCCTTACGACCTCACCCGCGGGCGCATCACCTACCGCATGAAGTAGCTGCGGGCGCGGCGGCTTTTTCCGCCACCAGAGTGGCCTTTTGCGCCATTGGCCGCGCCCTCTTGCAGCTTTCCACCTATTCTGTGGCCCTGCCCTCGCGGCCTACACAAGGCCCAGCACACGCAGCAGAGCCACGCACAGCAAGGCCCACACGCCAGCCACAACATCATCGATCATGATGCCAAACCCGGCGGGCAGCCAGTTTTCAGAAGCCCGCACGGGCCACGGCTTGCAAATGTCGAACAGCCGGAAAAAGGCAAAAGCCGCCAGCACCAGCCAGAAACTGGGGCTTTCAAAAGGCAGCAGCACAAGCCACACCCCCACCAACTCGTCGATGACAACCTCGCCGGGGTCTTTGCGCTCAAGCAAATGCTCGGCGCGGGTGGAGGCCAAGCCGCCGACCACAAAAATCACGACCAGCAGCACGACCCGCCACGGCAGGGACAAGGGCAGAAAAATATACGGCGCCAGCAGGCAGGCTATGGCCGTGCCCCACGTGCCGGGAGCCTTGGGGTCAAGCCCGGCCACGCCCAGACGGCAAAACGACAGGATCAGCTTGTCAAAAAAACTCATGCGGCCTCCGCTATGTGCGTGTTTTTTGTGCACCTTACGCCCAAAGGGCCCGCAAGACCAGCACTGAAGACATCCACGCGCAATTATTGCCTAAAGGGCTTCTTTGCCGTATATGCAAGCGCATGGACAAAAACCGCAGCGAACTTTTTGCCCACTTCAGCTATGACGACAGCCTCACATACGAGGCCCTGCTTGAAGTGGAGGAAGAACTGACCCGCGAGGTTGAGCAGTTGCTCCAGCGGGCCGGGGCGGCCCATCTGGACTTTACGCCACTGGGCGATGCGCTTATGTTCCAGTGCGTTTTTGAAGCGCACAGACTGTATGTGTACCGCAAGATTGCGCTCGAAATTGCGGCCCTGCTGCCGCAGGGCGTACGCGGAAGGTTGCTGTGCCTGGACAAGAATTTTGAATCCATGCACGTTTTCTGGCTGCGCCCCGGCGAATGGCAGGAAGAGGAACGCCCTGTTCCCGAAGACCCGCCAAGCGGCCTCAAAACATGGCGCATTGCAGGCTCCGGCCCGCAGGATATGGACGGGGAAGAGCCGGACGCATAACAGATCATAGCGGCTCTCGCCGCTTGCCACGCGCAGCACATGCCCGGATGGTGGAATGGTAGACACAAGGGACTTAAAATCCCTCGGCTGTAAGGCTATGCGGGTTCGAGTCCCGCTCCGGGTACCATTGAATATCAAGGAAAATCCCGGATTCGTCATTTTGACGAATCCGGGATTTTGACTTTTTGGTCCACAGATGTGCCAATCCTCAAAAATGAAATGATTATTTATGAAAATGCCTCATTACGCTGGCAGCGTGAACATTGACAGAAATTCAGTTTAATTCTGAAATGTTCTGCAACAATTATGGTTACTAGAAAAATTCAATCTTCCTAATCGGCGTAGTTGTGGTGTGGGAACAATGCCGTGTGGAAAAATAGTAGCGGAACGAATTCCTGCTATACTCCCCCTCTACCCATCCCCCGCCACTCCAGCGCCTTACCGTAGCTCGCGCAGGTATTGACACAGTCGCCGCAGTGGGTGCAGTCCCTGCGCTCGGGGCCGCCCTTACGGCGCGGATTCAGCTCAAGCGAGCAGGCCTGCTGGCAGGGTGCCTTGCCCTTGCAGGTACAGTTTGCCGCCTGCCAACCTATGCGCAAGCCCGGAGCCTTGGCGGGCAGGCATTGGGCCGCAGCGCCAAGTAGCACCGACTGCGGGCACACAAACCGGCACCACAGCCTTTTGCCAACCGCAAGCTCCAGTATCAGCGCCGCCAGCGGCACAGCCACCGCACCAAGTAAAAGCCAAAAGTCCCCGCCCTGCCATACAAGCATGGGCAGGAGCGATAGCTCACCCGGCAGCGAAACAATACCCATTGCGGGAAAGCCCGCCACCAGAGCCGCCGCAAGCCCTGCCCCCAGCAGCAGAGCCTTGCCCGCAAACGCACGGCCTTCCTTCACGTGCGCGCCGCCTTGACGCCCACGCGCCCAATGCGCCAACTCGGAAAAAAATCCGTAGGGGCATATCCACGAGCAAAAAACTCTGCCCAGCACCAATGCCAGCGCCAGCGAGATCAAGGCCCCGGCCAGCAGGCGCTCGCCGGGCAAAAAGCCCGTAGCCGCAACCTGAGCCGCGCCAACCGGGTCAGCAAAGGGGATGCCGAAAAAATCCAGCGCAAAAAAACTGCCACTGACCTGGCGCAGTTCTGCTGCATTGAGCCACGGCAGCACGCACAGCCCCGCCACCACCAGCAACTGCACGCCGCGCCGCGCCCAAGCGAGAATCTTCATGACTTGCCTCCGGGCGCTTTTTCCGTGGGAGCCGCCATCGGCGGCACAAAACGGGATGAAGCGGGAACAATCTCCACAGCCTGCACCGGGCAGACATAGTCGCAGATGCCGCAGCCCACGCAGGCAGTGGTCATGGCAGGCACCAGCCCGCCGCTCAGCACCACGGCTGTTCCGCGCAGGGGACAGCGGTCGTAGCAGGTCATGCACATGGTGCCGGTTTTGTAATTATGGCAGCGGTCTTTAAGAATATAGGCCTGCCCCATTCCCGCCCGCGCAATTTCCTTTACGCCCGTGTCCAGCGCCCCAGTGGGACAAACGGGCGGGCACTTCATGCAGAGGTAGCAGGGTTTTCTGCGGGGGCGCACCTGCGGCGTACGCCGCGAGCGGCCCAGACCGCCAGCCAGCTCAATACTTTCGTGCGGGCAGGCGGTCACGCACTTGCCGCAACGCACGCACTTGCGCAAAAAGGTTTCTTCATCCACAGCACCCGGCGGGCGCAGAGGCGGCACAAAAAGGCTCATTTCGTCTCCCCTGCCTGTTCCCCGCTCTCGCCATCACCCGCGCCCGCATGGCAGCGCGATTCATGCGCAGGGCAGCCCATGTGCCCTTGCGCGTCCAGATCATCCTCATAATCGGCAAAGGCCAGATGAAGATCGTCCACCTCCGGCAGTTCCCTCAGGGCCATGAGTTCCTTCTGGATTTTGTCCGAAGGCTGCTCCACCACGACCACCAGCCCGCCAATGTCCGCACCGTCCGGCGTGCGTTTCACATCCAGAATGCCGTCCCTGCCCCGCAACTCTTTCTCAAGCCCTGCGCAGGCCGCGGCAGACACACTCAGGATTATCCCCGCAATAGCCATATTTCCTCCCGCGTTACCCCGCCCGCATGTCAGCACGCGGACGGGGACTTTCATACATATGGGGCTGACCGCCGGGCGTTAAACCTTGCGCACCCGCGCGGCGCATATCTTGTATTCCGGCTCGCGCGAACCGGGGTCTGTGGCGTCCAGAAACAGCTTGTTGACCAGCTTTTTGGGGTCAAAAAATGGCACGGCCACAAGCCCCGGCCTGCACACATCGCTCACGCGCGCGGGCAGTTCCATTTTGTCGCGCCGGGTTTCCAGGATCACATTGTCCCCGTGCTTCACGCCGAGGGAGGCAGCGTCCTGCTCGTTGATTTCCACAAATGCCGCCGGATTGGCCTTGAGCAGTTCCGGCACCTTGCCCGTCATTGTCGCTGTGTGCCAGTGGTCGATAACGCGCATGGAGGTAAGGTACAGCGGGTATTCGGCATCCGGCTCTTCCGCAGCGCCCTTGGCGGGCCGCATGAAGATGGTGGGCTTGCCGTCCGGCTTGCCGTAAAAGAAGAACTTGTCCGGATGATCGGCTGGCACCAGCGGATCATGCCCGCGCACAAAGCGCAGATTGGTACCGGGATGATCCTCCGAGGGGCAGGGCCAGATGATGCCTGATTCCTTACGCAGGCGCTCACGCGTCATGCCGTAGAAATCATAGGTGGTGCCCTTGGCCACCATGCGCCATTCGTTCCACACGTCCTCGGCGTTTTTGAAGTTCACCAGCTTGGGATCAACGCCTGCGCGCTTGGCGAATTCCACCAGAGTGTTCACTGTGGGGCGGCACTGGCCGGGCGAATCCACGGCCTTTTCTGTCAGAGAATAACGCCGCTCGCCGCAGCCATACACGCCGTCACGCTCGCACCAGAAGGAAGGCGCAAGCACAAGGTCGGCGTATTGCAGGGTGACGGCATCGGGGAAGGCCTCAATGCATACGATGAACGATTCCGGATGCGACATGGCCTTGTGCACCTTGTTCAGGTTGGGCAGTGTGTGCGCGGGATTGGTCTCGCAAATGACCATGCACTTCACATCGCCCCGGCCCAGTGCCTCAAAAAGCGCCACGGTGTGGTAGCCGGGATTGGGCGAAATGCGCCCTTCCGGCAGGCCCCAGAGTTTTTCCATTTCTGCCCTGTGTTTGGGATTGGGAATGGCGCGACCCGCTGGCAACAGATGCGAGAGCGCGCCGGTATCGCGCACGCCGCCGCAGGCGTTGGGCTGGCCCGTGAGCGAAAAAGGCGTTGCGCCGGGGCGGCATATCTGCCCGGTCAGCAAATGCAGGTTGTGGATGAGGTTGTTGGCAAAAACCCCCTGCACGCGCTGGTTGATGCCCATGCACCACAGGCTCATGGTGGCGGACGATTCGGCAAAGGCTCTGGCCGCCGAATAAATCTGCTCCACAGGGACGCGGCAGATTTCGGCTACTTTTTCAGGCCGGTAGTTTTCCAGAAAGGCCTTGTAGCCTTCAAAGTCCGATGGTTTGCCCTCGGCATCCACAAAGCTCACATAGCGCTGCCAGAAGCGCGGATTGTCCAGCTCCTCATTGATGATGACCCAGGCCATACTGTGCATGAAGGCCAGATCCGTGCCGGGGCGAAAGGCCACGTGCATGTCGGCTATGCGGGCAGTATTAGTGCGGCGCGGGTCAGCCACAATGATCTTGATGCCCGGCTCCACCTGCTTGCGGCGGGCAATACGGCGAAACAGCACGGGGTGCGCCTCTGAGGTATTGGAACCTATGATGAAAAAACAGGTGGCCTGATCGATGTCGGCATAGGTGCCCATGGGCTCGTCCTTGCCGAACGTGGTGGTGTAGCCGCCCACAGCCGAGGCCATGCACAGGCGGGGGTTGCCGTCCACGTTATTGGTGCCGAAGCCAGCCTTGAATATCTTGCTGGCGAGGTAGCTTTCTTCCGTCAGGCACTGGCCGGAGCCATACCATGCAACGGAATTGGCGCCGTAGGTATCAATGCTGTGCCGGAACTTGGAGGCCATGAGGTCAAGGGCCTCATCCCAGCTCACAGGCTCAAGGGGGCCGCCCTTTTTGCGCCGCACCATGGGCTGGGTGACGCGTTCCTTGGAATTGAGCACGGGAATGAGCAGCGAACACTTCAGGCACAGCAGGCCCGCATTGTGGTTGTTGGGGTCGCCCTGAATGGCAACGGCCTTGCCGTTTTTAACGCCCACCATCACCCCGCAGCCGGTGCCGCAGTAACGGCATACGCCCTTGACCCATTTGTCGGGTTTCTGATCGTCCGCAGCAAGGGCGAGGGTTGGCAGGCCCACGCCCGTAGCCGCCGCCATAGCGGCAGACATGGCAAAAAAACGTAAAAAGTCACGACGCGATGAATTCATATCCGCAACCTCGCTGTTAGCTTGGCATGATTGTTTTTTTACTGCGGGCCGCCCTGCTTGCGGGCTGGCCCACCCTGCGCCGCCAGATGCGGCGCATACCGCACGTGCGGGCTACCAGTCCGTCTTGCCGCTGGGCATACGGTATTCGTAAGCCTTGCCGTGCATGGGGCTCTGGTGGTTGGGATGACAGGCGGAACAGTCATCGCGCTTGCCAAACTTGGCCTCCATGCGCTGGATGGAAAGCGAATGGCAGCGGGCGCAGACCTCAACCCCCGGCTTGCGGGTAAAGGGAATAGCCCCCTTGCCGTCAGGCATGCCGTGACAGGTCTGGCAGCGCACAAGGGTGATGCCGTGCTTGCTCTCATACCACTCCTGCGCAAGGCGCGGGGTACTCTTCATGTGGCAGGCGTAGCAGTCGCCCGCCATCTGTGGCGAATCCAGATGCTTTGCCGCCTCGCAGCGCTCCGCAGGGAAGGCCCAGGCCATATACAGAAAATAGCCGCCCGTCAGCACCGCCAGGGCAAGCAGAACGATGAGCAGTTTCTTGTTGCGAGTCATGGCCGTATCTCCTTGATTTTCTGTGCGAACTTCTGATTTGCGGGAATGCGCTCGTCAAATGCGGGCAAGTGGGCAAGGTTGCGGTGGCAGCCCACGCAGCCGCTGCGGGCCTGACCGTTCTTGCCTTCGTAATTGTCGTGCGCAAGGAGGCCCTCTGCCGAGATCGGCCCGTCTGCCTTGGCATTGCGGGTCAAATCCTGATGGCAGGCGCGGCAGTTGGCATCGTCCGTAAAGCGGCGGGCAATGGGTTGCATGGCAGCCCGGTCAAGATCCGTACCGCCCTCCACATTGTGAACCCACAGGTCTTTTATCCCCATCCATGCCTTGGCGCCGAGCATGCGGGCCAGGTTGCCCGAAGGGATATGGCATTGCGAGCATCCGATGGCTTTGCCCTGTGCGTCCTTGGCGTGCGGGGAGAGCATCAGTTCATCCTGATACACGCGCATTTCATGGCAGGACAGGCAAAACTCCGTCCGCGACGAATACGACACTCCCGCTGCCGCCAGGCCTACGCACGCGGCCAGGGCGATACAGCCCACAATCCAGACGCGCTTAGAAGGATACGGCATGGTTTTGGTCTCCATGGCTGATGGTGCCGCCATGCCAAAAGGGCATTCCCGTCCGGGGATATGCCTGCGGCAGGGCGCAAATTGTGAATTTCACCACAAAAAGCAAAAGAGGTGCCAAAAACCCTGTTTTAAAAATTTGTGTGATTAGCGGTAGTTTGTGATCTGCTGGAAGGCTGGGGGCTTAGGATTTGTCAGAATAAAATGACAAAAGTCATCTTATTCTGACAATGTGACAAACTGGAGCAGACAAAAAAAATCGAGCCAGCCAACAAGCGGACTCGGGAACGTAAACTTTTGGCGGACTGGCAGCCTCTTGCGGCCCAGTGCAAATCCGCTACAGTATGCCCATGATACGTTATGGATTTGCCTGCAAGACCATCGGGGTACCCGGCGCTGACCTGAGCGCCCTTACCCTTGCCCGGGCCACGCCCGAAAACATGCTCACCGTGTGCCGCCACAACCTGCGCGCTCTGGGAACCATGTTGCGCTACTGCGCCTCGGCGCGCATCCCCCTGATGCGCATAAGCTCGGATATTATTCCGCTGGCCTCGCACCCGCAAAACACATTTGACTGGCGTGCCCGGCTGCACGAGGAGTTTGAGGCGCTGCGCGCCGTGCTGAAGAAAACCGGCATCCGGGTTTCCATGCATCCTGGTCAGTACACGGTGCTGAACTCCCCCCGGCAGGATGTAGTGGAGCACGCCGTTGCCGACCTCGTATTCCATGCCGACTTTCTTGACGCGCTTGGGGCGGACGGCAGCGCCCGCATAGTGTTGCACCTTGGCGGGGGCTATGGCGACAGGGCATCCGCCCTCGCACGGCTGGCGGAAAATCTGCTGGCCCTGCCGCCGCACGTGCTGGCCCGCATCTCGCTTGAAAACGATGAGCGCACCTTTACTATTGAAGATGCTCTGTGTATCTGCGGGAAATGCGGCCTGCCCGCCATCTTTGATGTTTTTCACCATTCCCTGAATGCCCCGGCAAAGGGAAATCTGGCGTACTGGCTTGATCGCGCCATGGAGAGCTGGACTCCGCAGCATGGCCGCCCCAAACTGCATTACAGCCAGCAGCTTGCAGGCGGCAAACCGGGCATGCACTCGCGCTCCATTGCCATGCGGGAATTTATGGAATTTCATCAATCGCTGGGGCAGCGCGAGGTGGATGTGATGCTGGAGGTGAAGGACAAAAACCTTTCAGCCGAAAAGTGCATCCAACTCACCAATCCTGGGCTGACGCGGCAGGAGCTTACGGCCCAGTGGGCCAGATACAAGTATCTGGTGCTGGAGCGAGATCAGGGCGCCTACACGGGCATACGCGCCCTGCTCAAGGCGGAGACGCCCGATGCCAAGGGTTTTTATGCGCTGGTGGAGCAGGCGATGGAAAAGGAACTTTACGGCCCGCAGGCGCGCAATGCCGCCGAACATGTGTGGGGCTATGTGGACAAGCTGGCCTCGCCCGCAGAAAAAAAGCGCGCCCTGACGGGCATGGCTGAGCTGCAAAACGGCGTTGCCGCCCTGCCGCGCGTCAAACGCCTGCTGCTGACCCTGGCCGAACGGCATAAGGTGGAATACCTGCTGCACAGCATCTATTTTTATGTGTAGCAAAAAAAATCGGCGCAGGGCAGAACCGTGCGCCGAAAGATGTCAGGCTGTTTCGCCCTGCCACTCCATGTGCAACAGGGGGTAGGGATTGCCCTGCCCATCCAGAGCCGACCGCCCCACCACCTTGAAACCCTGCCGCTCATAAAAAGCCAGAGCCTGCGGATTCTGTTCGTTCACATCCAGCGCCAGCCGGGAGTGCAAGGCCCGCACGTGCTCCAGAAGCGCCCTGCCCACACCGTGGCGGAAGCAGCGCGGCTCAACAAAAAGCATCTTCACCTGAGCGCCGTTGCAGCCAATAAAGCCCGCCAACGGGCTGCCCGCAGCGTATTGCGCGAGGGCAGTCTGTCCGCAAGGGGCAAGCTCCGCCACCCATAGAATTTCCACGCCCGGCAGATAGGTGTTTCGCACATCATGAAACAGGCGTTCCACCTCGCCGGAAGACAAAAAATAGTGGGTAGCCTCCACGCTGCGCCGCCACAAATCCGCCAACGCAGCATGATCACAGGCCGTTGCCTGCCGGATGCGCAATGCCTGTAAAAGAGCCTTTTCGTCAGCGCCGCTCATCGTCCGCTCTGGTGAGCAACCCCGGCCAGCAGACCGGCAGTGCGGTCTACACGCAGGGGCGGCACATGGCTTTGCACTTCAAGGGTAAACTGCTCCTTGACCAGCTGGCCGCTGTCGAGCAGGGCGCGGGCGCGAGCCTCGCGGTCAGGCGCGGCTGAAGCCACAGCCGAAGCCGCTGGTTCTTGCCCCTTGGCGTACTTGGGCGAAAAATGTCTTTCGACCAGCGCCACGCAAACAGTATAGGCCACAAAAACTACTGTTACCCCGCCGAGAAACAGCGCCGTGCGCAGCAACATCTTAAGCGTTTCCATATGTCTCCCGACCTGAACGTGTTATGCAGGCGCGGCTTCCCCGGCAGAGGGAGCCAGTACTTCCATCATGTCGCCCGTGCGCACAGCGCCGCCGTGCAGCACCTTGGCAAAGACCCCCTGGGTGGGCATGATGCATTCGCCCATGGTGTGGAATATCTGACAATGGCTGTGGCATTCCTTGCCGATCTGCGAAACTTCCAGCAGCACGTCGTTACACGCGATACGGGTTCCCACCGGCAGCGCGGCAAAATCAATGCCGTCCACTATCAGGTTTTCTCCAAAACAGCCATTGGCAACCAGAGCGCCCCGCGCCTTAAAGGCCTCAATGGCCTGCCACGAAAGCAAACTCACCTGACGGTGCCAGTTGCCCGCGTGGGCATCGCCCTCAATGCCGTGATTTTCTAAAATATTTGCCTGATCTACGGCCTTTTTGGCCGTGCCTTTTTTCTGGCTGGTGCAAATGGCTATAATCTTGCCCATAATGCTGTTCCTTTGCTGTCTTTATGCCTTGCCGCCTGCAAGCGGCTGCCCGCAGTCTGCCCCAGATAGACGGCTGCGTCCAGTCAGGCGGCAAGCCCGCTGCCTGACACCTCAGGTATGCTTGCCCACCCGCCAGATCGCCGTAGGCGAAAAGCCAAACAAACAGGCGCGTGAGCAGTGGAGCCACCGAATACCACTATTTACGTAGGTTATCACAGCCCGCGCCGCCCGCCAAGATGAGCCGCCTCAGTAATTGTACTTCCAGGTCAGGCCGCCCTTGGTACTCTGCTGCTCGGTGCGCAGTTCGAGGTTGGCCCTCGGGGTCAGCTCCAGTTGGATAACAAAGGCAGTCGTGCCCTGTTTGGCACCCTGCTGCACGCCCACATAAATATCTTCCGTGAGGTACTTGCCCATCTCCACCGAGCTGCCCGCCGCCATGCCTTCGCCGCCTTGGCCCGACTGGCCCGTCCCGTTTGTGCCGGAAGCGCCGGAATTGAAGCGCAGCACATCGACGCCCAGCGCCTGACGTGCAGAATCCAGCACACCGCCGCCGCTGCCCGAGCCAAATCCGGCCAGTTGGGCCACGGCAGCAGCCAGACGCAGATTTTCGAACCGCCCAAGTTCGCTGGCACTTTTGCCAAAGAGTATCTGGGCAAGAATTTCATCGCGCGGCATTTCAGGGTCGCTGCTCAGGATCAACTGCATTTTGCGCACCGTACCAACAATGCTGATATTGGCCATGAGTGCAGGGGTCTGAGTGGTCAGCATGATGTCCAGCAGGGGATTGGATACAGCCCCGCCGCCAAAGGTCACAGCGCCCCGCGCCAGCTTGAAATTTTTGCCCAGAATATCAAGGCTGCCTTTTACGGCGTTAAGCTGGCCGGAGATCAGCGGTTCGGCGGGCGTACCACCCACGTGCATGTCTGCCTTCCACTCGCTCTTGAGGCCAAACCCTTCCACGACAAAGCGCCCCGGGATGACAATGCGCAAGTCCAGCAGGCCCGCACTGCCGCCAGAAGCGGGAGCAGTTGGGGCTGGGCCGACGGCTGCGGGGGATGCTGTCTTTTTGCCCTGCGGCACGGCAGGCGTGGGCGGCTCATGCCCTGCTCTGGCCCAGACGGGCGAGACCTCGCTGATGGGCAGAGTGGTGATGCTGCCGCCCACGTCAAGGTTATTGAGCAGCACAAGGCCCTGATTCACGGTGACGGTTCCGCGTACTTGGGGCGCTGCGGCGCTGCCAGCCACGGAAGCCTGCGCTGAAAGCTCCACGCGGATGTCGCGGCGGCGCAAGGGGCGCAGATGGTCAACCACGACATTGAAATCAAGCATGCTGCCGTCGAGCCTGCCCTGCCCTGTGATGCGCGCTGTACCGCCCTGCCCGTCGGCTGCAGCGAGGTTCAGACGGGCAAACCCCAATGCGCCGCCACGGCCTTCTTCAAGTTCAAGCCGCAGGTTGATGCCCGTGAGCAGCACGCCGTACTGCAAATTTTCGTAGCGGGTATCGTCCATGCGCACAAACCCCTTGGGGGCCGGGGCCTCAAGGGTGCCGCCCACATCAAGCGAAAGAGCAAGCCGCCCCGCAAGCCGCTGATCAGCCACAGGCATCAGGCTCCACAAGGGGGCCACGGCTCCGTTCCATCGCAAGGATGCGCGCAGCGGCCCCTGCATGTTCGGGCTCGGCAATCCGTCCGGCCCGAAAAGAAGGGGCAAACGGGCCTCTACCCGGCATTCCGTGCCGCCCAGAGCCGCCACCGTGGCCTGATCCGGCACAAGACGCAGGGCCAGCGCACCGCCGCCAGCGTTGTCCCGCTCCAGCTTGCCTGTCAGCGCAAGATTCATGGGTTTGAGCGCCGCCCCCGGCACCACAAGGCCGCGCGCATCCACGCGTATATCCCCGCCGGGTTGGGCCGGGGTGCCGGTAAGCCGCACGCTGGCCTCAAGCTCGCCCTTGGGCAGGGCAGGGATCAGAACATGCCAGGGCGCGAGCGAAAGATGTTCAAGCGTGAGGCGCAGATCGAGCTTTTCCGGCCCAAAGGCGGCCTGCGCCCGTAACCTGCCGGAAGGCTTCATGGCTACATCAAGACCGCTGACCGCCAGATCGCCCGCGCCGTAGCGCACTGTGGCCCCTGCCGCCGCGCGCAGGCCCAGCTTTTGCGCGGGCAGGTCAAGATCAAGGCGGCGCAATTCAAGCAGACCGGGCTGCCAGCGCACTGCGCAACGCGTTGCGGCAAATCCGCCTGTTTCAAGGCTGGCCTCCAATGGCCCGAATATGGAACCCTGCGCGCGCAGTTTGGCACCAAGGCGAATGGCACCGCTGCGCACCCCGGCGAGGTCAAGCCGGGCGGCAAGCAGGCCCTTGCCAAGGGCATCAGTCAGCACCGCCTCGCCCTCCAAACCCTGGGCTTCCACCGGCTGGCCGTTGCCTGCCCTATAGGCCAGCCGGGGCACACGCCAGCGAAGCGTTGCCTGCTGGGTGTACGCGGCCTGTGGGGCAGGAGTCTGCTTTGTCTGGGCCTGAGGATTCTGATCGGGGGGACTCTGAGCTGACGAATTTTGAGCGGCTATGGGCACCGCAGATTCCGCCCGCTGCGAAACGAATTCAAGGGAGAGCGCTGCGTCTCCGTCCAGCCGCGCCCCCGGCAACATGGCTGACAGCGCCTGCCAGTCGGACACGCGCACATCCACCTTGCCGTCCACGCGGGGCATGCCGCCCGCCAAAGGCGGCAGAGGCAAGGCCGCAGCCACCTGACCGGAACCAGCCACGCCCAGCAACTGGCATTGAAGATCACGCACGCCAGCGCGCAAAAGACCATGCCCGTCTTCCCTGTCGTTCAGGGCAAAAAGCGTAGCGCCAAAACGCTGTGGATGGTTATCCATCACGGCAGAGGCCTGCACCTTAACTGTCAGTTCCGCTGCCTGCTCCGCCTCTTTTTGGCCAGGGTCTGACAGCCCGATTTCTGCCGGAGCTGCACCTGTCTGCTTGATAGCGCCAAGCAGCACTCGCCCCCAGTTGAGCGGCGTGGATTGCAGTTTCAGGGAAATATCCGCCAGAGCATGCCCGCCCACGTTCCACGCGGAGCAAGCCAGCGCTATCTGGGTATCTGGAGTTTGCAGCGGCCCCGTTGCCGTGATGCGCAACTGGGCGCGTTGCGGCAACAGCCCGCCGCTATTCGTGGAAAGGGCAACGGCTGATGTGGATGCGGATTTTTCAGCCGCCTCTTTTTCCATATCAGCTTTCTCGCCCAGGCTGGCCTGAATATCCACATCCAGCGGCCCGTCCAGCCACGAAGCGGCCCCGCCAGCGTCCCACTTTGCGTGACCGGCAAGATGCAGAGGCCCGGCTTCAACGCTGATTTTCTCCAGCGCAGCGCTGGCCCCGACAGCTTCGCCATCTGCGGTGGGAGCCGTCACGCGCGCCGCAAGGCGCAGCCGCGCATTGGCGCCTTCACGCAGCAAGGCGGCAAGTGCACCTGGTTCGGCGGGCTGATCAGTGGCAGAAGATATTTTTACGGGGGAACTTGCGGGGAGGCTTGCAGGAGAATCCTCGGCAACAGGGTCGGGATATCTGCGCAGGATTGCGGCAAACTCCGCTGTGGCATCAAGTGCAAGAATTTCGCCCACGCGGGAGGGAGCAAGGGTAAGAAGGGCTGTTGACTCCACCCCGTAGATTGCCGCCCCGGCCACGTGCAGGGGGGTATCTTCCGCACATGCAATCCTGACCAGCAGGGATGCTTTCGCACCCTGTGTTCCGGCCACCAAGCTCAGGTTGCCTTCAAGACTGGCATCGGCAGCAGTGTTGTTTTGCCCTCCGCCCTGCGTATCGGGATGCGTCTCGGGATGCATTTCGGGCAACGTTGCGCCGGATGCCGCTGGCTGGGCCTCTGCGCCGGCAGGCGCACTTCTTTCAGCATCTGGCGCGGCACCCGTAGCGGCTGGCGGAGTTCCATTCCGGGCAGCGGCAGGAGGCTCCCCGCCCAGCAAGGCCTGAGGCAAACGGGCATTGAGGATGCTCAGCCCTTCAAGGCGCACCTGCGGCAACCAGCCGGGCAAACTGCCAAGCGTACGCAGGGCATCACCCAGCATGGCGCGCAAGGTCGCCTCAGTCAGGGACGGCGCAGGCGCAGGCACAGGCGCGTCCGGCAGTATGGGCAGGCGCAGCAGTTGCGCATCGTTCACATCTACAGAAGCAATACGCACGACCGAAGGCAGGGCGCGCCAGTCCCACTGCGCACGGCAGTCCGGCAGGCGCATCCACAGGCCGTCACTGTCGAACAACTCCACCCCAAGAAAAAATTCAAAGGGCAGGGAGCCGGAAAGATGGGTGATACGCGCCCGCACCCCGGCAGGGGTTGCGCCAGCGTGCGGCGCGGCTTCCATAGCTGTATTGATTTTTTCCGTCAGCCAGCCCTGCGCGGTTTCGCTGCGCAGGGCCGCGAGGGTTGCGGCAAGGGCAACTGCGCACAACAGTACGCACAGGCCCAGCGCCCAGCCAGCACGGCGCAGCCACTTGCGAAAGGGACCACTGCCCCCGCCAGAGGGTTTTCTGTGGCCGGGCTGGCCCGCACTGGGGGAAGCCTTGCCGCCTAGAGCGGCGGGTGTGGCAGAAGAGGAAGACGGCGGGGCCGCGCTGTGTTCCTGATCCATCAGAAAGACTGTCCTATGCTGACGTAAATCTGCACCGGGGGGTCGCCGTCAATGGGCTGCAGGGGAAAGCCCACGTCCAGCCGCACGGGCCCGATGGGCGTGTAGTACCGCAGGCCAAGGCCAGCGCCCCAGCTCATGTCGCCAATGATGCGCGGCAGCTCGTCCCTGTAGACCATGCCGCCATCCAGAAAAGGCACAATGCCCACATCTTCGGTAATTTTATAGCGCGCCTCAAGATTGACCACCTGATAGGAACGCCCGCCCAGCGGCTCGTCCTTGTGGTCGCGCGGGCCGAGCGACTGATAGGCATAGCCGCGCACAGAACCCGCCCCGCCCGTGTAGTAGCGCAAACTGGCCGGGATGGTGCGCAGCCCGGCACCAGCAAGCCCCCCGGCCTCAACCCTGCCCGCCAGCACAAGCTTGTCGTCCGGCAGGCCGTCCTTGCGGAAGGGGGCATAGTAGCCGCTGGCTGAAACAACGCCTGTCATGACGTTGAATGATTCGCCGTAAAAGCCCGTGTAAGGCTTGACCTTGACCGCAAGCTCCGAGCCGTCGGAAGGATTGAGGATATTGTTGCGCGTGTCACGCCGCAGGCCCACGCGTGGCCCAAAAAATCCGTAGCCCTTGGGATCCTGCTCGTTATCCTTGATGGTGCCGCTTTCGCCTCCAAGGCCAGCGCTGCCCCACCACTGACGAGAAAGCCGCCGCTCAATGTCGCCGGAACCGCTGCCCGCAATTTTTTCGTAGGCGCTGGTATCTTCCCGCAGGGTGGAGCCGGTGACGAGCAGTTTCTGCTCCCTGGCCATAAAGGCAGGCTTTTCAAACACAGCCTTGAGGCCTTGCGTTTCCGTAGCCAGCGGCGCTGAAAGCGTGAGTTTTTCTCCATTGCCGAAGACATTGCGGTTTTCCCACATGCCTTCCACGCCAATTCCCGTATCCGTATCGTACCGGGCGCTGGCCCCTACCGAATGGAAGGGCGATTCCGCAACGGTCACTTCCAGGGGCAGCACGGAGGCGCTTTCGCGCCCCGCGCCCCAGGCGAGATTTTCTTCCTGAGGTTTGACCTGCACGGAGCGGAACAGGCCCAGACCACGCAGCTTGTTGGCGTAGTCTTCCACCATGTCCGAATCCCACGGTTCCTCGCCCACATTCCAGGGGGCGAGCCGCTGTACGTATTCGGCGTTCACTTCCTTGGCTCCGCGCACTTCGATGCGGCCCATGAGCGCCGGAGGGCCGGGCCGCACCAGGATATCGGCATTGAGTTTGCGGGCCTCGCGGTCGAGGGTGTAGCTGGTATCCGCCACTGCGGCCAGGGGATAGCCCTGCCGCCGCAAGGATTCTGGCAGGGCATCCACCGCCGCGAGCAGGTCATCGGCGGCAATAGGCTTGCCAATGGCTACGCCGGGCAAAACCGTGGGGAAGGACGGCGGGGGCACGGGTTCTGTTTGCAGCCCCCAAAAGCCCACCTCGCGCTGCCGGTTGCGGAAAAACTGCGGGATGTCGGGTTCCGGATCGTAGTACACATCGGCGCGGCCAAGGCTGTAGCGTTTGCCCGGCGAAAGAACGAGGTCAACAACAACGGGCGAGGCGTCCTTGTCTATTTGAACGGAAGCAAGGCCGTCATAATAGCCTTGGGAATGCAGCAGGCTTTGCGCGCTGGCGGTGTCGGCTCTGGCGCGCCTTTCCAGAGCCAGCAGGCTGTCTGGCGGCTCCTTGGCAAGCTGCACAAGCTGGCTTGAGGCTTTCATCTGCCCTGCCAGAGAATCCGGGCCATCCTGCACCTTGATACGCACCTTGTACGGCACTGGCTTGCCCTGCCACGCCGTTTCCAGCCCCGGCGGCGCTGGCTGCGGTTCTTCTGCGGGCGCGCGGGCCAGCAAACCGCAGCCCCCGGCGCACAGCAGCAACACCAAGACTGCGAGCGCTCGCAGCAAGGCAAGACAGTGCGCCCCTTGGGGCCTTGGTTTGCCAAGGTTAAACATCATACCTAACCATACGTTGCCCCGCCGCATGAATCAAGAACCATTCGCAACTGTTGCTTGCAAAAAACTGCCGCTTGGCTAGGATTGTTGCAACAGGCCTTGCAGCCTGCGCAACGCATAACAACAGGAAGAAGTATGAATTACGATCTCTGCCTGCACATGGACAGCAAGGACCCCGCCATTCTGCGCCTTGTTCTTCGTAATGCGGCCAACTATATCAAAGCCCTGCCCCAAGAACGCTTTCAGCTTGTGGTTGTAGCCAACGGCCCAGCCGTCACCCAGTTCGTCAAGGGCAATGAAGAATTCCGCGCCATTGCGGCCCCCCTGCAGGATCAGGGCCTGCGCATTCTGCTGTGCGCCAACGCGCTGGCCGACAACAAGATCGACCATGCCGACATCTGGCCCGGCTGCGATGTTGTGCCCGCCGGTCTTGTGGAAATTGTGCGCCTGCAACGCGAAGGTTTCGCCTACATCAAGCCCTAGGACAAACTGCGTTTCTGTGGGCATCTGCGGTGTCTGAGCGCGTTCTATCCTGCGCTTTTTTTACTATTGCTTCCGGTCTGGCCGGGGGAGACAGAGCATGGAATGCTTTGGGGAAATTCTCGACATGGTGCGCCGCCAAAGCCCCGTGGTGCACAGCATTACAAACTATGTGACAGTCAATGACTGCGCCAATATCATTCTGGCTGCGGGGGGATCGCCCATCATGGCTGATGATGCGGCGGAAGTGGAGCAGATTGTGGGCCTCAGTTCGGCTCTGGTTCTCAATATCGGCACACTCAACACCCGCACGGCGGCATCCATGCTGGCGGCGGGCAAACGCGCCAATGCCCTGAACATTCCCGTTGTGCTCGACCCTGTGGGCGCGGGCGCTTCCAGCCTGCGCAACGAAACACTGCGCACCCTGATGCGGGAAGTGCGCTTTGCCGTCATAAAGGGCAACAGTTCTGAAATCCGTTTTCTGGCGGGCGACAAAGCCACGGCGCGCGGTGTTGACGCCGATGAAGGCACGCTCGTTTCAGAATACAACCTTGCCGCCTCGGCCCGCATGGCTATGGACATGTGCGCCGCCACTGGTGCGATTATCATCATCAGCGGGCGCATCGACATTGTGGCCCACCCCAAGGGGGCCTGGGCCGTCAGCAACGGCGACCCGCTCATGACGCGCATCACCGGCGCAGGCTGTATGACAGCCGCCGTGGTGGGCTGCTGCGTGGGCGCTGCCCCGGCTGAGCTGCCCCAGGCCTGCCTGTGCGCCATGTGCTCCATGGGCGTGGCCGGGGAAATTGCCGCAGAAAATATGGGGGCCGTGGGCGGCGGCACAGGCACCTACCGCACTCTGCTGCTGGATGCCATGAGTTCCCTTGACGGCCCCGCCATCACCTGCCGGGGCAAGGTACAGCACATAGCCTGACCTGCGCTCCAGAGTTCAACTACTCACAACGCCCTCTGCCGCTTGACATTTGAGCGGCAGAGGGCGTTTGCAATTCTGGCTTCGGGCTGGCAGAAAAAATTTTTAGCTCGGCTTGCGAATGGATGAGTTACTGCTCTAAATTGGCAGCCGCACAACGCAGAGCACATCGTTGACGTAGCGCCCATCGCGCTTGTATTCGCGGTAGCCGCGCGAGCGCGCGCACCCCACGGCATACAGTACACCGTCTACAGATTCGAGCTGCGAGGTGCATTCACCCTGCCCAAGGGCCATCCATTGGGGCTGTAGCTGACAGTTTTCGCCGGGATGCATGTGGGCTTCGCTGGCGGCCACAAGGATTCCGCCCGCTTCGGCAAAAAAGCTTGCCGCACCGGTGATCACTGCGCCATCCCCATTCTTGGGCAGGGTATCGCCCAGCATGTCCGCAAACTGCGGCAGGGAATCGAAAACAATGCCTATGCCGCCAACGGCCTGCCCCCCCTGTGGAGCAAACACGGGAGCGCTGTACACATAGGTTGGTTGCGCCGCGCCCTTGGGGTGATACAGTTCAGTAGCACGAAAGGGTGATACGGAAAAATCGTCCGAATCCTTGAGCGACAACGTGCGGCGCACATACTCCTCGCCTATCTGCTGTCCGTAGAGGCCACGTTCCCCGGCCTGCGAACAGGCCACTACAGTTCCGCGCGCATCGTAGAGAAACAGGTTTGAATACACCGTGTAATAGCTGTTGATGTATTCCAGAATATCCTCGAGCCGAGAGAGGTCGCCCCTGCTGATGGACGGCTGCGCAAGGATACGCCGAAAATCCGGCGTCAGCGCCCACCAGCGGCAGTCGTTGGCCCGCTCATACAGGTTACGATCCATTATTTCCACGGTTATGGAGGCCAGAAACGAGGCATCGTTCAGGCGCGAGGCCGTTACCGTTTTCAGCAGGCCATCAGTGAAATAATGGAACTCATGCTCCATCTCGATGCCCATTTTGCGCACGGCATCCAATATGGGCGGCAGAGCCTGGGCGGCATGGCGCTCGTCTTCCCGCGCGTTGCCGCTTTGACGGGCGGCCATTATCTGCCCGTTGAGCGCCGCCAGCGTCAGATCGCCCATAACATCGCCAGCCTGCTCTTCAATACTGGTCAACTGGGCGGAGAATCCCGCTTCCCGCCGCACAAGGGCAACATCAATCCCTTCTGCCGCCTTGCTGGCAAAAGCGCTTTGCGCGTTGCGCAGGACGTGGGTTTGCCATGCCTGCCCTTCATAGCCCTGATAGCCTTCTGAAGGACGCGAGACCGCCAGGGTTGCCTTGCTGGCATGGGAGGTCACGGCAAAGCTGTCCTCCGGGGTGCGGGCAAAAGAGCGCCCGATGGGAACCATCCGCGTATCGCTGCTGGCAAAGGCCTGACCTTTTTCGTCCAGCAGCAGGATGACCATATCCTGTGCAAACCGCGCCATGCCCGCAAAGAGGTCTGCGGTTTCACCGTCCATATCAAATACAAGACAGAGCACGCCCAGGGGTTCGGTGACGCCTTCGGCCCGGATAGCATGGGAATATACAAGGGCCGACCTGCCATCGGGGGCGAGGTCTGTGGGCCGAAATGTTTCCACAAATTCCGGCGCGCCCAGAGTCTGCCTGACCAGCGGATCGTTTGAGACGCTCACCGGCCTTTTGGTATCAAGCTGCACGCACACCCGACCCTGCGGATCAAGTACCAGAATGTCACGGTACACGCTGTATTTTGAGCGGTAGGCAGCAAGCCGGGCGCGTAGCGTGGGCACATCGCATGCGCCGCTCTGCAAAAAACCCACAATTTCGCCATCTGTTGCCAGAAAGCTCACGTCCGCAGTGCGCTCATAAAGATTGCGCTTGATGATGTCCATCACCACCTGGGCTACGGGCGACATTTCGCGCACGGCTTTTTCAAGCAGTTTTTCGCCCAGCATGCTGGTCATGTCCTGCCGCAGCAGTCCAAAAGTATCACGGGTTTTGAAGATGAAATCAAAGAGGGTGGCGGCAATGGCGTTGCAGTTGATCTTGCCCGTGAGGGCAATCCACGTCCATTGCCGTTCCAGTTGAGAAAAAACCGTGTGGCACCGCCTGATATCAGGCATAAAGGGAATCAGCTGCTCAACGGCCTCTTTCGTGGACGCATGGGGGTCGCGCACAATCACCTCGCTCGGATTTTCTCTTGGCGCCGCAACGCAGAGCAAAAGAACGGACAATTAATAATCCGTTGCAAATTACAGTAGCTGTATCAAAACTCAAGCGGGGGGGCAAAGAACCTGTGAAAAATTTGCTCAAAAGTCAATGCTACTCTGATTTTTTTTAAGGAGGTATTTTTGCGCATCCAGAGGTTTGTCTTATTAAAAATGATAAGCAACAAACTACAAATTTGTTAGCACACTAATCATTCATGGCAGTCAAATACATTTCATATTTTTGTATTTGAGCATGTATTCAATACATACAATCAAATTATTATTTGCATTGCGGACAGAGCAGCACACCATACGCTTATCGACAGCATAATAAAAACTTAAGGGCATTTGTCTGAAAGGCATCCCATTCATGGCAGGGAACCCTGAGCCACCACAAAAAAATCAAGCGGGCGGCGCAGATAACAACACCCCCGCAGGGCATGCCCTGCGGGGGTGAACTATCTGAAGAACGGCAAGGATACTGCCGCTCGCGGTGTTGATGCTTTAGCTGTTCTTGCGCTTGCCTGCGGTCTGGTAGCGCTTCATGGCCGAAAGTTCGGCCTTGCGCAAACGGATGGAAAGAGGCGTGACTTCCACCAGTTCATCTTCGCGCACAAAGTGCAGGGCGTGTTCAAGGGTCATTTTTTTCACCGGGGTGAGGGTGACGTTTTCGTCCTTGCCCGAAGCGCGCAGGTTGGTGAGCTTCTTTTCCTTGGTGGGGTTAACGTCGATGTCGTTATCGCGGTTGTGTTCGCCCACGATCATGCCCTCGTACACCGGGTCGCCGGGTTCCACAAACAGAACGCCGCGCGGCTCAAGGTTAAAGAGGGCGTAGGCCACGCCTGCGCCAGCGCGGTCGGCAACGATGGAACCCGTGTAACGTGTGGGGAAGTCGCCGCGCCATTCTTCGTAGCCTTCCACATAGGAGTTCATGATGCCGGTACCCTTGGTATCGGTAAGGAACTCGTCGCGGTAGCCGATAAGGCCGCGCGAGGGCACGCTGAATTCAAGGCGCACACGGCCCGTGCCGTTGTTGACGCAGTTGAGCATACGACCCTTGCGCTGGGCCAGCTTGTCCGTCACCACGCCCATGAACACTTCGTCGCAGTCCACGTACAGGCGTTCGATGGGTTCGATAACCTTGCCGTTTTCGTCCTTGCGCAGAATAACTTCGGGGCGGCCAACGGAAAGTTCAAAACCTTCGCGGCGCATGGTTTCGATAAGAATAGCCATCTGAAATTCGCCACGGCCCTTGACCAGGAAGGCGTCACGGTCAGCGGTGTTTTCCACGCGCACGGCCACGTTACGCAGGGTTTCCTTGACCAGGCGGTCATAGATGGCGCGGCTCTGCACAATCTTGCCCTCGCGCCCGGCAAGGGGAGAGCTGTTGATGCCAAAGCGCATGGCCACGGTGGGTTCGTCCACGCGGATACGGGGCATGGCGCGGGGGTTGTCGCGGGTGCAGATGGTATCGCCGATGGTCACATCTTCAATACCTGCCAGAACCACGATATCACCGGGCAGGGCCTTTTCCACTTCCACCACCTGCAATCCGTCATACACCTGAAGTTTGGTGGCGCGCAGGGGCTTGGGCTGACCATCCTCGCCAATGCAGGCCAGGGATTCCTTGGCGTAAACCGTGCCGTGCATGATGCGGCCCACGGCCAGACGCCCCAGATAGTCGGAATAGTCGAGGTCGGCCACCAGCATCTGGAAGGGCTGATCGGGATCATAGCCGGGACCGGGAATGTATTTGACGATGGCATCAAACAGAGGCGAAAGGTCCTTCTGCTCGTCATCAATATTGTTCATGGCCACGCCAGCGCGCCCAATGGCGTACAGCACGGGGAATTCAAGCTGGTGCTCGTTGGCGTCCAGGTCGATGAACAGGTCGTAAATTTCGTTGAGCACTTCCTGGGGGCGGGCGTCCTTGCGGTCAATCTTGTTGATGACCACAACCACGGGCAGACCGGCCTCAAGGGTTTTGCGCAACACAAAACGCGTTTGCGGCAGCGGCCCTTCAGAAGAGTCCACCAGCAGGATCGCGCCGGTAGCCATGGAGAGCGAGCGCTCCACTTCGCCGCCAAAGTCGGCGTGGCCAGGGGTGTCAATGATATTGATCTTGACCCCTTTCCAGTTGACGGCGCAGTTCTTGGCGGCAATGGTGATGCCGCGTTCGCGTTCCAGATCCATTTTGTCCATCACGCGGTCGTCAACCTGCTGGTCGGCGCGGAACACGCCGCCCTGCTTGAACAGACCGTCCACGAGGGTGGTCTTGCCGTGGTCAACGTGGGCGATAATGGCGACGTTACGAAGGGATTCATTGTGCTGCATGGCTTTGTGCCCTTAAAAAAACACTGGGTAGTGCGGTTTTGTTCCCCGCCGGGGAGAGATTCCGACTGGCAGCGAAGCTGCGCCAGTTCAGCGCCGGGTGCGGCCGACGCAGGCAGGGGGAAAAACCGGCAGTCGGTATTGTTTGTTCTTTAATGATGTCCGGGCCGCGCTTTTACGCACTTTTCAGAGTTTTGTCACCATAGCGCGGATGAGCCGACCCAGATTTTTGCCCGCCACAGCGGCCACTGCGAGGATTTCTTCCAAGGGGGCCGGGGTCATGCAGTCAGGTAAATTTTTATTGGTCAAACATGAAAGGCCAAGTACACGCATGCCCATATGACGTGCCGCAATGATCTCAAGTACAGTGCTCATGCCCACGGCATCTGCTCCCCACTGTCGATACATGCGTGTTTCTGCGGGCGTTTCCATTTCCGGCCCATGCACGCCAATGTATACGCCGCGCTCAAGCCGCAGGCCCATTTTTGCTGCGGTTTCCATGGCCATCGCCCGCAAATCCGCGTCCAGAGGCGCGCACATGTCGGGGAAGCGCGGCCCCCACTCCTCAGCGTTGATTCCGGTAAGGGGCGAATGCCCGGTATGGTTGATTATGTCGCTCATGCACATGATGCCGCCAGCATCGAACTGCGGGTTCAGGCCGCCCGCTGCATTGGTAATGACAAGCGTTTTTACGCCCATCAGCGCCATAACCCGCACCCCCATACAGACTTCTGCCGGGGTACGCCCTTCATAGAGATGACAGCGCCCCTGCTGGATAAGCGCATAGCGCCCGATGGAGTCGTCCTCGCCGCATGCGCCGGCAAACCGCCCCCATACAAATGCGCCCGCATGCCCTTCCACGCTGGAGGCAGGAAAACCCGGCAAGTCGGTATAGGGAACAACAACGCGGTCTTGCAGCTTTTCTGCCAGGGCAGAAAGCCCCGTACCCAGCACAATGCCCACAGGTGCATCCGCATCGGGCGCGGCCTTGGGATCAAGCCTGCGCGCTCCCAAGGGCAAGGCCAGAGGCCCTTGCGCGGCCTGAATGGCGTCACGCAGTGCCGTTGCGGCGCGCTGGACATCCTGAAAATTTTGCATAGAATCCCCTCCTGAAAAATACGCTCAGTGGTCTGCTGTCAGGCCGCAATCCGCGCCGCGCGTTCCTTTGCCGCTGCGCGGCTTTTTGTGCCGGACAGCCCCTGCGCGAGTGGATTTTCGCGCCAAAAGCGGGTAAGAGGTGCGGATGCACAGTCTGTATAGCTCGCCAATCGACACCCCACAAGGGGGGAGCGGGCAACGAAACAGAACCGTAACACCCCGCGATGCAAATCCAAACTCCGGCACGCGCTCGCTCCGCCTCTTGGGCAATCGCGGTCTTGCCGGGCATAAACCAACACAAAAAAGCGCAATTCAATGAGGGAGACAGGCTTGGACAAAGCTCAGGACAGCATTCCCCTGCAAAAGCACAAAATTCTGGTGGCCAACCGTGGCGAGATAGCCATGCGCATCATGCGCGCCTGCCGCAAGCTTGGAGTGGCCTTTACCGCCATCTTCACGGCTGAGGACGCGGCATCGGGCCATGTGCGCCTGGCGCGCGAACAAGGCGGAGAAAAAAGCCTGTACCGCGTGTCGTCTTACCATGACGCCAACGAACTTATGGCCGTGGCTGATGAGGCGGGCTGCACAGCAGTTCACCCCGGCTACGGTTTTTTTGCCGAGGATTTTCGTTTTGCACGCCGCGTAACCAAACGCGACCGGAAACTTATCTTCATCGGCCCCTCGTGGAAAATCATTCGCGAGCTGGGCGACAAAATCAACACCAAACGACTGGCGCGCAGCCTGGGCGTACCCACCGTTCCCGGTTCAGACCGCCCCATCTATGACGAGATGGAAGCCGAACGCATCGCCAAGAGCGTGTTCGAATTTCAGGATCAGCAGGGCATCACGCGCCCGCTGGTGCTGGTCAAGGCTTCCGCTGGCGGCGGCGGCATGGGCATTGAGGAAGTGTACGACCCGGATCAGTTCCGCTCGGTCTACCGCCGCATCCGCAGCTACGCCCTGCGCCAGTTCAAGGATGAAGGCGTGCTCATCGAGCAGCGCATTACAGACTTCAACCATCTTGAAGTACAGGTTGTTTCTGACCGTTCGGGGCATAACCCCGTACACTTTGGCACCCGCAACTGCTCCATCCAGTCCACTGGCCGCCAGAAGCGCATTGAGGTCGCACCGGGCTTTGCGCCCGAAGAACTCAAATACACCTTCGATGCGGGCAAGGTGCTGCGCGATATTGTTGACTACTCCCTCACTATGGCCCGCAAGGTGGGCTACGACAACGTGGGAACCTGGGAATGGATTGTGACCCGCAAGGGCGAACCCTTCCTGATGGAAGTGAACACGCGCATTCAGGTGGAAAATGGCGTTTCGGCACGTATTTCAAAGGTGAACGGCAAGGGCGATGTGGACCTCATTGCCGAGCAGATCCGCATTGGCCTTGGCGAGCCTTTGGGCTACGGGCAGTCGGACATCACCTTTGAAGGTCTGGGCATTGAATACCGCCTGATCGCCGAAGATCCGGACAGCAACTTCACCCCCTGGGTGGGTCGCATTGAAAAATTTGCGTGGAAAGACCAGCCCTGGCTGACCATGCTTACCCATGTTCCGACAACCGAGCCTTACGAAATTCCCACAGAGTTTGACCCCAACCTGGCCCTTGCCATCATCTGGGGCAAAGACCTTGAGGAAGCCAAGGCCCGCGGCCTTGAATTTCTTGGGGATCTGCGGCTGGAGGGACACAATGCCTCGGGCGAGGAGCTGAAGTCCAACGTCAACTTCCTTGCGGCCAACACAGAGCGCATTTTGCGCTTCTGACGGGGACCAGCCCATGAGCACGGCACCGTCCACACATCAGGCGCAGGTTTCCGCAGACAGCGGAAGCTCCAGTGCTCTGGCCGGGGCGATAACTTTATGCCCCCAGTATGGACGCATGCTGGCAGACAAGCCATTGGCCGCCCGGAATTCCGGGGATTTCGCCTACCTAAAAAAACCAGTCTAGCTGGCCCCAATATACTATGGACAACAACATCGAAAAACGCATCCAGAGTCTGCGCGACAGACTTACCTATCTGGTGGACATATTCGCCGGCAAGCACAAGGACAACGCCGACCTGCTTGAAGAAAAGCTGACCGCCTTTACTGCGCGCGTCCGCTCCGGCAATGTGGAAGACCCCTATGCCGAACTTGCCACGGTAGAAGACCTTTTCAACTATGTGGAACGCCGCCTTGAGGGCAGCATCACGCCCATGGACAAGGTGCGCATTGTACGCCACTCCCAGCGTATCTGCCTGCGCGACATACTTGAAAACGTCTACGACAACTTCACCGAAGTGGGCGGCCAGGACGAGCACAGCCTCGACCCCAGCATGCTCATTGCCCGTGCGGTCATTACCCGCCGCCGCGGCAAAAAGGTATACACCCAGTCCGTCATGGTTATCGGGCAGGAAAAGGGCCACGGCGCGGAATTCCGCAACGGCGGCTCGGTCAAGCCCTGGGGCAACGCCAAGGCGCAGCAGTACATGCGCGTGGCCGAGACCGAAGGGATACCTGTTCACACCTACATATTCACGCCTGGCTCGTATCCCATTGAGGATTACCCCGGCGCGGCGCAGCAGATCGCCCGCAACATTTACAGCATGGCCGGCCTGCGCGTGCCCGTTATCGCCGTTATTTCCGAGGGCGGTTCCGGCGGTGCGGAAGCCATCGGCCTTGCCGACAAACGCCTGATGCTCTCGCACGGCTACTATTCGGTTATTTCGCCCGAAGGCGCCGCCGCCATTGAAGGCCGCATCAAGGCTGGCCAGCGCGCCACGACCGAGCTGATTGAAAGCTGCGCCAATAACCTCAAGATGACAGCGCAGGACAACCTCAAGTTCGGCTACATCGACCGCGTGGTGCAGGAGCCGCCTCTGGGCGCACGCCCCTGGCACTTCGACTTTTTCCGCAATCTGCGACAGGAAGTGCTGCGCGCCACCGATGAGGTTGTGATCTCCACGCGCACCGTACCCGGCCTCAAAGGCCTGGCCCTGGCCCGCGTGCGCAAGCCCGATGCCAACCTGGACGAAATGTACACCCGCTGGGGGCTGACCTCTGCCGCCAAGGACAGGCTGCGCGAACGCCGCCAGCAAAAGTTCCTGCGGCTTTCGCGTCAGGCAGCGCGCGACAGGCGTCCTTTCTTTACCAAGATGGCCGTTGCCACCTGGGACTGGCTCACCAAGCCGTGGGTCAGCTTCAAGTACGATTTCTACCGCAAGCACCAGATGCGTATCCGCACCTTTATGGAAGAAATCGACAACGAGTGGGAAGTGTTCAAGAGCCGCCTGCTGGCCCCCTGGCACAAGCTCACCCGCAAGCTGCCCAGCGCCAAGGCCGAAAGCAGCAAGGTCAAGGAACTGACCGCCCTGTCCACGTGGTCGGACGACGGCCGCCGCAGCCGGTGGAACTACATTTCACCGCGCTACAAGACAGACCGGGCCATCACCTGCCCCAACAGCGCCGCCTATGGCTGCCTTGACCTGTGGGGGCCTGACCTCTTTGCCGAATTCGCGGGCGTGTGCAGCCACTGCGGCTACCACTTTCCCATGGAGCCGGAATGGTATGTGAAGAACGTCTTTGACCTCGGCTCGGTCTTTGAATTCAATAGCGAGATTGAGGCGGGCAACCCCCTTGATTTCCCCAACTTCGGCGACCGCATTCTTGACGCGCAGAAGAAAACCGGAGCCAAGAGCGGCTGCATGACCTTTGAAGCGCGCATAGACAATACCAAGATGGTCGTGGCCATGCTCATGGGCACCTTCCGGGGCGGCTCCGTGGGCGCGGCGGAAGGCTACAAGTTTGTGGAAGCCGCCCAGCGCGCCGCCAAGAAGCGTTATCCCTTCCTGGCCTATGTGCACGGCACGGCGGGCATCCGCATTCAGGAAGGCACGCACGGCGTTATCCAGATGCCCCGCTGCACGGTTGCTGTGCGCCGCTACATCGAATCCGGCGGCCTGTACATGGTGCTGTACGACACCAATTCCTTTGCCGGGCCTGTGGCCAGCTTCCTCGGCTGCTCGCCCTACCAGTTCGCGGTGCGCTCGTCCAACATCGGCTTTGCCGGGCCGGGCGTTATCAAGGAAACCACGGGCATGGACATCCCGCCCAAGTATCACCGCTCGTACCGCGCCCTTTCGCGCGGGCACATTCAGGGCATATGGGACAGAAGGGAAGTGCGCGCCAACCTCAAGCAGGCCCTGCTGACCATTGGCGGCAGAAACCTGTATTACAGATAGCGCCCCACTGCGTAGAAAAACAACAAGTATTCCGAGTGACGCGGCGGCCGGGAACAGTCCGGTCGCCATGCGCCGGAGGTTTGGGGGCAGCAGCCCCACCAGCCGGAGCGTCGCCAATATATAACGTTAACGGACCCAAGCATGATAAACATATCTGCACTGCTGGACGAAATAAAGGCTTCGCCCTACCGCGAAATAGTCATCAGCACGCCCCACACGGGCAAGGTGACCTTTGCTGGCATAAAACAGGGCGACAAAGTGGTAGGCCCGCAGGGCCAGTGGAAGGAAAAGCCCGGAACGCTCATTGCCACGCTTGAGCGCGAACGCAATCCCAAATCCATCTGCGCCAACGAAAAAGGCGAGATCAGCCTTCTGCACACAGAGCTTGAAGGCGCATTTGTGGAGGCAGGTACCCCCCTTGCCGTGGTGCGCCACATGCTCACCCGCGCAGAGGTGGAACGCATCCTGCTCAAAAAAGCCCTGCATCTTTTTGTTGCGCCCGAGCGGGCCAAGTACTACTTCACACCAGAGGTGGACAAAAAAATCCGCGCGGCTGATTCACAGTCGGTGGCCGTGCGCGAAGGCATGGAACTGCTCATCATGTCGCGCATGAAGCGCGAGGTGCCGCTGGTCTATACGGGGCCTGCGGGCGTTATCTATGCCGTCTACTTCACCTATAACGAGAACATCGACGCCGGAGCGCCCCTCATTGGCGTATGCCCGCAGGATCAGCTTCCCGCCATTCAGGAAGTCATCATGCGTGTGCAGACCGAATGGACTGAAAAAGACTAGGCTCTCCTGCCAGCACAGGCCGTTGGCCCTGCGCACGCTGCCGCAAGCAGCGAGCCTGGGCGCGGCAAACTCGCATATGGGCGGCCCGCCGCCAAGGAGCACCTATGGGCAATGCACTGCAAATCCGCGTGAGCGCCGTCACCTGGAACGAAGACCTGCTGGAAAAACTCTGGCCCAAACTTACAGAGCTGGCTTTCAGCGTTCCCATCAAGCACGAAAAGCACGGAGTGCTTGAAATGGTGCGCGCGCTGGATGAAGGATTGCAGTTTTTGCCCTGGTCGCCAGCCCGCCGCAAGGCCCTTGGCCCCGGCATTCTTGAAGCCGCAAGGCTCAAGGCCGAACTGGAAGCGGCCCTTGCCGAATGGCAGCCGCGCGAAGCCAACAAATTGAGCGACGCCATTGAAGACGTGCTGGATCAGCTCGAAAAGGCGTTTGTAGCCTGAGTCTGAAACTCGAATACCACCTTGGAGCATCACCATGCTGAATAAAGTAATGATTATTGGCCGTCTGGGCCGCGACCCCGAGCTGCGGTACACCCAGAGTGGTTCGCCCGTTGCCACCCTGAATGTCGCCACCGATGAATCCTACACCGACCGTGACGGCAACAAGGTGGATCGCACTGAATGGCACCGCGTTTCTGTTTTTCAGCGTCAGGCGGAAAACTGCGCCAACTTTCTTGCCAAGGGCAGCCTGATCTACGTGGAAGGCAGCCTGCAAACCCGCAAATGGCAGGATCAGCAGGGCCAGGATCGCTATACCACAGAAATCAAGGCCCAGCGCGTGCAGTTTCTTGACCGCAAGGGCGGCGATGCCCCCCGCGAAGGCGGCGGTGGCCGTGGCTTTGAAGACGACTACGGCGCGCCCGCTGCCTCTGCGGCTCCGCGCGGCAATGCCCCTCGCGGCGGCCAGGGTGCGCAGGGCGGACGCGGCGGTAATGCCCCCCAGGGTGGCAGCCGCAAGCCTCAGCCCATGGACGACGATCTCGGCCCGGCCTTTCCTTCCGAAGCCTCCAACATGGACGATGTGCCGTTCTAGGGGCTGATTCCCTCTCCGAGTAATAACCGCAAGGCGTGGATGCTGCATCCACGCCTTTTTTGTTGATTCAGGTTTGCCACAGGTCTCGGCATCGAGGTTGAGAAAAATTTCCCCCAGTCAGCAAATTTCTATCCAGGCAAACAGTCTTTCGCCGTATTTCGCTGCCCGCAAGCAATCACGCCAGTTCGCGCAACATAGCCTAGCAAAAGACTTTGCGAAAAAAAGCGCACTTTCACATGTTTTTTCGGGTTCAGGCACATTTTTATTGTGAATCCCCCTTCTCTTTTTGCGCGATTCAGCGTATAGGTATCAGTGAATTTTCCGTATTACCCGCAGTGGCTGTGGTTTTTTTGGCGAGTAGTCAGGAAAAGTTTTAAGAGGTAGTTGACTTTTTGTTAGATTATTCACAAGATGCGAACTGAACGCTGCCCTTCCGCATGGCGACGCGGCCACGGAAGGATGCCCACATAACTAAAACACGGAGGATTTCGCAATGTCCAAGCTGGTAGCTCCTCATGGCGGTAAGGGTCTGGTCTGTTGCCTTCTGGAAGGTAAGGCCTTGGATGACGAGAAGAAAAAAGCCGCAGGCCTGAAGCAGATCGAGATTTCTTCCCGCGCCAAGGGCGACCTGATCATGATGGGCATTGGCGGTTTCTCGCCTCTGAACGGCTTCATGAACAAGGCCAACTGGAAGAGCGTCTGCGAAAAGATGACCCTTTCTGACGGCACCTTCTGGCCCGTGCCCGTTACCCTTGATGTTCCCGCTGCTGACGCCAAGGCCCTCAAGGTCGGCGAAGAAGTGGCCCTGGTTCGCAAAGGCGAAATCATGGCTACCATGAAGGTCGAAGAAGTCTATGAAATGACCGAAGCCGACAAGAAGTGGGAATGCGAACTGGTGTTCAAGGGCACTGGCCCTGACTCCGAAAAGTTCTGGGAAGTGGCCCCCAACGACCACCCCGGCGTGAAGATGGTTCTGGCTCAGAACGAATTCAACGTTGCCGGTACCGTTAAGGTTCTTTCGCAGGGCGAATTCCCCGAAAAGTTCCCCGGCGTGTACATGACCCCTGCTCAGCTGCGCGCCAAGATGGACGAACGCGGCTGGCAGAAGGTTGCCGCTCTTCAGCTGCGCAACCCCATGCACCGCTCGCATGAATACCTGGCCAAGATCGGCGTGGAAGTTTGCGACGGCGTGGTTATCCACTCCCTCGTGGGCTCCCTGAAGCCCGGCGACATCCCCGCCGAAGTGCGCGTGAAGTGCATCGACACCCTGGTTGACAAGTACTTCGTGAAAGACTTTGTCATTCAGGCTGGCTACCCCCTGGACATGCGTTATGCCGGTCCCCGCGAAGCCCTGCTGCACGCCACCTTCCGCCAGAACTACGGCATCAACAACCTGCTGGTTGGCCGCGACCACGCTGGCGTGGGCGACTTCTACGGCATGTTTGAAGCCCAGGAAATCTTCCGCAAGATCCCTGTGCCCGCCGAAACCGGCAAGCGTCTGCTCTGCGAACCGCTGAACATTGACTGGACCTTCTACTGCAAAAAGTGCGACGGCATGGCCAGCATGCGCACCTGCCCCCACACCAAGGAAGATCGCGTCATCCTGTCCGGCACCAAGCTGCGCAAGATGCTTTCCGAAGGCGCGGAAGTGCCGGATCACTTTGGCCGCGCTGAAGTGCTCGTCATCCTGCGCGAATACTATGCCAGCCTGACCGAAAAAGTTGAAATCAAGATGCAGCGTGCGGCCTCCGGCTCCACCATGTAAGCTTGACCGCAGCAACACAACGCGAGAGGACGCCCGAAAGGGCGTCCTTTTGTTTTCGCTGCATCCCCAATACGCCCCAGCAGTTATGCCCCAATGCGGTCAGACCTGTTTAATTGGGCACGTTGCCAGCCCTTGCCGCATGCGGACTGGAATAACGGTGTACGCCATACTTCTGCCACATCCCCTGTAATATAGTTTTGCACTGCGCCGAGTTGCCGCACACCACCACGTAACAGAGATGGTGCCGCGCTTTACGAAAAAGCAAAAACAGCCTATAACCTGAAACGAGTTGCATGAGATCGCGGCTACAGCCCGATGTTTCGGCGGGCCTAATGATGGTCAGTACCGGGCCTGTCGCGCAATTGCTGCACCAGCCGAAAAGCTATTACATCCACAGGTACCTATGAACCGAACCCATCAAATATTTCCCGGCATTCTGAGCATGGCCGTTCTGGCTGCGGCCTTCTGCATCTGGAGCGCCTTTGGCAACGAAGTGAACCTGTGCGTAACTTCGGGCTGCGCCCTGTTTCAGGATACGTCCATTGCGGGCATATCGCTTTGGTGGGCTGGCGGGGTCATGTTTACGCTGCTTGCCGCAGCAGCCTTGATGGGTGCGGCCCAATTGGGCCTGATTCTGGCGGGTCTGGCCCTTCTGGGCGATATCTGCCTCCTGCTGCTCATGGCGGTCACGGCCCCTTGCGTGAGCTGCCTTATTGTGGCCTGCTTTTTTGCCATGATCTACGCTGGCTTTCGGCAGGCGGCGCAGCGCAGCCGCTCCGGCCTTCCGGCGGACAAGCCGGGCCGTTCGCTTCTGCTGGTTCTCTGGGGTCTGCTGGTTATCGTCAACGCCGGTACCGCCCTGCGCACCCAGGCGGACGTGTGGGCCATCACGGACAACAGCAACGAAGCCAGCGTGCGCATGTTCTTTTCTCCCTCCTGCCCCAGTTGTCAGGAAGGCATCGCCCTTCTCTCCGGCCATGTGGATGTGGCCTTCTACCCTCTGGCAGAAAATGAAGCCGACATTCATACAGTTGCGCGCATGCTGCGCCTCATGGATAACGGCGCAAGCCTTTCTGAAGCCCTGACCAAGGCAAAAGACATTGCCGCGCCAACGGGCATGGCCGCCACCGCGCCAGATATGCTGTTGCTGCGCCTGCGCATGTTGCGCAACAAGGCCCATGTGTTCATGGCCGGTTCGCAGACTGTTCCCTTTTTTGAATACCACGGCTTGCCCGCCATGCTGAAAAAGAATACCAAGCAGCAGGCAAGCCAGGCTTCTTTGCCGCAAGTTCCTACTCCCCCCCCGGCAGCAGGCAGTGCAGATTTGCCGCTTGACCCGCAAGTGGCTGGTCAGTGTTCTGGCACAACGCCCTGCCCCTAGGCAAAGTTGGCTCCAGTTCTTTTTGCCTCCGGCTCAGGAACTGCGCGGGTCGATTTAGCTTGCCCAGGCATAGCCTTAAACGGCCCTGGCTTATAGCGCCCACCGGGGCCTTGTGCAAAAAATGACAAACCTTGCGTTTTAAAAGCGCAAAGGGGCTTGACGCCCTTTGCGCTTACTATTTATATGAGAGAGCCTTAGACAAAAGGGCACGGGGACAGAATGAAAGCAATCGACGTGTTTCGTAAACACAAGAGCGAGATGGTGCGTTTATGGACAGACTCCGTATTCGACACCTATCCATTTGAAACAACAGGTTTTCTTCGCACAAAAGACGACCCCTTCGGCAATCCTGTAGCAAACATGACCAAGGAAGCCGCAGGGGCCGTGTACGATGCCGTTACCGGCGAATCCGTGGAAGTGGCCCAGACCCGCAAGGCAATGGACCGCTTTATCAAACTGCGGGCAGTGCAAAAATTCTCCCCCAGCCAGAGCCTGGCGGTGTTCAGCCTCATGAAGCCTCTTCTGCGGCAACACGTCATGCCTGAACTTATGGCCCAGGACGACCTGGCGGCCTACCTTGAGACCGAATCGCGCATCGACAGCCTGACGCTCCTGGCCTTCGACATGTATATGGAAGACCGGGAAATTCTGGCTGAGTCGCGCATTACGGAAATACGCAACCAGCACGCCCAACTGGCGCGCTGGGCGCAACAACTGGAAAGCGGAGCTGTTCCTTCTGGGGACAACCGCTGACATTCCGCGTTCATTAGGCCGTAGGGCCTGACCGTGGGCTTTGCAGCATGCGGGCCAGAGATCTCTCAAATCCCGTGGTGGGCTTTTGAGGCAACTTTAGTGGAAGTGAGGTAGGGAATGTTCAATTCATTACTGCTGGTGCTGCTCATAGGAGCCATCGCCTGGGCGGGAGCGGCCATAGGGCTTGCGGGCCTGTTCGGCGTGGCGCTGCCTTATGTGGCAGTAGTCGTGTTCATCGCCGGTGTCGTCTGGCGCATGGTGTACTGGGCCAAATCGCCCGTGCCCTTCTGCATCCCCACCACAGGTGGGCAGGAGCAGTCGCTTGACTTCATCAAGCAGGCAAAAATCGACTGTCCCAGCACAACTTGGGGTGTTGTGCAGCGCATGTTTCTGGAAGTGTTCTGCTTCCGTTCGCTGTTCCGCAACACGGTTGCGGAAGTAAGGGAATTTGATCCCGTCAGCAACGGGCCGCGCACCATCTATTATTCCTCCAAGTGGCTGTGGGTTTTTGCCCTGCTGTTCCACTACTGCTTCCTGCTGGTTTTTATCCGTCACTTCCGTTTCTTTATGGAACCCGTGCCTTCCTGTATTCGCTTTCTGGAAAGCATTGACGGCATCATGCAGTTTGGCTCGCCCCGCTTCTTCTGGACGGGCGGCCTGTTGCTGGTAGCGCTGCTGTTCCTTCTGGGACGCCGCCTGTTCAACGAACGCCTGCGCTACCTTTCGCTTGCCAACGATTACTTCCCCCTGTGGCTGATCATCAGCATCGTGGGTACCGGCATCTGCCTGCGCTATTTCGACAAGACCGAAATCGCCCAGGTCAAGATTTTCGTCATGGGCCTGACCCACTTTGCGCCTGTGTCCACCGTGGGCATCAACGCCCTGTTCTTCACGCACCTTACTCTGGTCTGCGTACTGCTGATTTACTTCCCCTTCTCCAAGCTCATGCACATGCCGGGCGTGTTCTTCAGCCCCACGCGCAACATGGCGAATAATTCCCGCCGCGTGCGCCACATCAACCCCTGGAATCCGCCCAAGCAGTACTTCACCTACGCCGAGTACGAGGATACCTACCGCGACGCCATGGCCGATGCCGGGCTGCCGCTGGAAAAGCAACCCGAAAAGGCCGCCGAGTAAGGAGTTTCCACGATGGCAAAATTACCTACGCCGCAAATGCTTGTGTCCAGCCGCCCGGCCTTTCCCGCCCAGGACTGGCTTGACACCAAGCCCGAATTTACACCGGGCAGCTTCTGCTACCCGGCCAAGCAAGAGACCATGGAACTTCTGCACATGCCCAATCCCCACGAATGGGATCCGGCGGCAGAAGACTGGAACCTGCCCGAAAACTGGGAACAGATTCTCTGCGACGCTTTTGAAGAACGCCTTGAAAAACACCGTTCGCTCAAGCTGTTCATGGATATCTGTGTGCGTTGCGGCGCCTGCGCCGACAAATGCCACTTCTTCCTGGGCACCAATGATCCCAAAAACATGCCCGTGCTGCGCGCCGAGCTGCTCCGTTCGCTCTACCGCCGCGACCACACCATGCTGGGCAAGATCCTCGGCAAGAAAGTTGGCGCTCGCGGCTGGGACAAGGAAGTAGTGAAGGAACTCTTCTACTACGCCTACCAGTGCACCGAATGCCGCCGCTGCTCGCTCTTCTGCCCCTACGGCATCGACACGGCGGAAATCACCGCCATCGTGCGCGAATTGCTGCATGAAGTGGGCCTTGGCATCCACTGGATCATGGACCCGGTCAAGAACTGCAGCTTCACCGGCAACCACCTTGGCATCAAGCCCCACTCCTTTGTGGAAATCGTGGAAATGCTGGCCGATGACTGCGAAACCATCACCGGTATCCGTCCCAAGACGCCCTTCAACGAAAAGGGCCACGAAATCCTGTTCATCACGCCCTCCGGCGACGTATTTGCCGACCCCGGCATCTACACCTTCATGGGCTATCTGATGCTCTTCCACGAGCTGGATCTGGACTACACCTTCTCGACCTACGCTTCGGAAGGCGGCAACTTCGGCTCCTTTACCACGTTCAACATGGCAAAGAAGCTCAACGCCAAAATGTACGCCGAAGCCGAGCGTCTGGGTTCCAAGTGGATTCTGGGCGGCGAATGCGGCCACATGTGGCGCGTGATCAACCAGTACATGGACACCTACAACGGCCCGTCGCCCTCGCACATGACGACGCCTGTTTCGCCTTACACCGGCACGGTGTTCCAGAACGCGGCTTCCACCAAGATGGTGCACATTGCCGAGTTCACGGCTGACCTGATCCACCACAACAAGCTGAACCTCGACCCCAGCCGTAACGATCATATCATCACCACCTTCCATGACTCGTGCAACCCTGCGCGCGGCATGGGCCTGCTTGATGAACCCCGCTATGTGCTCAACGCCGTGTGTAACAACTTTGTGGAAATGCCCGAGAACACCATCCGCGAGCAGACCTTCTGCTGCGGCGCGGGTTCCGGCCTCAACACAGAAGAAATCATGGAACTGCGCATGCGTTCCGGCATGCCGCGCGGCAATGCCCTGCGCTATGTGCAGGAAAAGCACGGCGTCAACCACATGGCCTGCGTGTGCGCCATCGACCGCGCCACCCTGCCCCCGCTGGCCAATTACTGGGCGCCCGGCGTCAATGTAAGCGGCCTGCACGAACTGGTGGGCAATGCCCTTGTGATGAAGGGCGAGTGCAAGCGCACCATGGATATGCGCCAGGAAGACCTGCCCAACGTGGTAGAGGATGATGACGCGCCCGAGGCGCAGGGGGAGGGTCAATAGATGTATAACTCCAAAGCAGTAATTCTTGGGATCATTATCTTTGTGGTCCTGTTCACCTCCCCGTTCTGGGCAAGCATGCTGGGCAAGTCCTATACCAGCACCGGCATTGCGCTGCCCAAGAATGAAAAAGAGTGTGTGGAAAATGTGGATTTCATGCGCGACAAGCACATGCAGCTGCTCAACGAGTGGCGTGATGAAGCCCTGCGCAACGAAAACCGCACCTATGTGGCATCCAACGGTAAAAAGTGGACCATCAGCCTGCAGAACACCTGCATGAAGTGCCACACTGACTACAAGGGATTCTGCGAAAAGTGCCACGTGGCCAACAGCGTTGATCCCTATTGCTGGACCTGCCACATCATTCCCCAGGGGAGCAAGTAATGAACAAGAGCAGAAGAAGCTTTCTGAAAGTGGCGGGGCTTTCTGCCTGTGCCCTGAGCAGCGGGTTGGCTGGCCTTGGCGCCTTGTCCGGCGTTGCTCAGGCCAAGATTGCCCCCGGTCACTATGAAAAAGGTGCCAACGCCCTGCACGCCAAGCGCTGGGCCATGGTTATCGATACGCGCCAGTTCAACGGCCCCAAGGACTACGAACCGCTTATCGAAGCCTGCCATAAATTCCACAACGTCCCGCACGTTCCGGGCGATCAGAACATCAAATGGTTCTGGCTTGATTCATTCGAGCACACCTTCCCTGATGAAATGAACGCCTTTTTGGACAAACGCCGGGCCGAAGCAAGCTATCCGCTGCTGTGCAACCACTGCACCAATCCGCCCTGTGTGCGCGTTTGCCCCACGCAGGCCACCTACAGGATGGAAGACGGCATTGTGGCCATGGACTACCACCGCTGCATCGGCTGCCGCTTCTGCATGGCTGGCTGCCCCTACGGCGCGCGTTCCTTCAACTTCAAGGATCCGCGCAAGTTCCTGGCAGATCCCGTGCCCAATCCGGCCTTCCCCACGCGCATGATCGGCGTGGTGGAAAAATGCACCTTCTGCGCCGAGCGTCTGGCCGTTGGCCAGTTGCCCGCCTGCGTTGAAGCTTCTGGCGGCAAGATTCTCTTCGGCGACCTGGAAGACCCCAATTCAACGGTGCGGCAGGCTTTGTCCGCCAACTACAGTATACGCCGCAAGCCCAACCTGGGCACGCAGCCCGGCGTTTACTACCTCATATAGGGAGGACAGGCCATGGTTGAAAAATTGCTCGAAGGTCCCAAGACCTACTACTTGTGGCTGCTCTTCCTGCTCTGCGTGATCGCAGGCTGCGGCATTGTGTATCTGGATCAGCTCCAGAACGGTCTGTCTGTGACCGGCATGAGCCGCGACGTTTCGTGGGGGCTGTATATTTCGCAGTTCACCTACTTCGTCGGCGTTGCCGCCTCAGCCGTTATGCTGGTGTTGCCCACGTACTTCCACCACTATAAAAAATTCAAGCGCATGATCATTTTTGGCGAATTCATGGCCGTTGCGGCCGTGGTCATGTGCGCCCTGTTCATCGTGGTTGACCTTGGGCAGCCCCAGCGCATGCTCAACGTTATGCTGCACCCCACGCCCAATTCCGTCATGTTTTACGACATGCTGGTGCTCATTGGCTACCTTGGCCTGAACATCATCATCGGTTGGGTGACCCTTGAAGCCGAGCGTCACGAAATCGATCCCCCGAAATGGATCAAGCCCCTCATCTATCTTTCGATTCTGTGGGCCTTCTCCATCCACACGGTGACCGCCTTCCTGTACGCCGGCGTTCCTGGCCGCCACTACTGGCTTACCGCCATCATGGCTGGCCGCTTCCTGGCTTCCGCCTTCTGCTCCGGTCCTGCCATCCTGATGCTGCTCATGCTCTTGCTGCGCCGCCTCACCGGCTTTGACGTGGGCAAGGAAGCCGTGAAGACCCTGACCACCATCATCGTGTACGCCATGTGCGTGAACGTGTTCTTCTTTGTGCTGGAACTGTTCACGGCCTTCTACAGCAATATTCCCGGCCACATGGAGCCCATCCACGTGCTGTTCTTCGGTCACGGCGGGCATCTGCTGTGGGTGAGCTACTGGATGTGGGCTGCGGTTATCATGGCCTTCGGTTGCCTTGCCATTCTTATTCCGCCCAAACTCCGCACGCACCCCACGCTCATGCCCATCGCTCTGGCCATGCTCGTGGCTGCTTCGTGGATCGACAAGGGTCTTGGCCTTCTGATTGGCGGTTTCACCCCCAACATGTTTGAAGCCATCACTCCCTACATGCCCACTGGTAAGGAAATTGCCGTGGCCCTTGGCGTGTACGCCGTGGGCGCGCTGGTAGTCTCCCTGCTCTGGCGGATTGCGCTTGGCGTGAAAAAAGAAGTGAACCACTTCTCTGACTAACCGTCAGGTACGTGTACTCAAACGCCCCCGCGTCGCCGACGCGGGGGCGTTTTGTCTTGCTGGCTGGGGCCTGTCGCCGCATAGCCGCAAGTAGCACAAGCAATGATCCAGCGTAACCGTGACGGCATTTCTTCAACCGCAAGCTTGACTCGCACCCATGCTCGCGGGCATAGTATCAGCCATTCCCCGTTATTTTATTCGCAAGGAGCCATGGATGCATCAAGCGCTCAAAGACGCCATAACCATAAGCAAAACCCTGTTGCGCAACGGCTATGACGCTCATGTTATCAACGCCCCCTTGCAGGAGCACCTGCTGGAAAACGCCACGCAGCCCACTGTGGATATTGCCTGCGAGCCGGATCTCGATACGCTTATCAAGCTTTTTCCCAAGGCAGTGCCACAGCACGACAAGCGCGCTCTGGCAACGCTGGAAGAAAACGGCTTTATTTTCTGTTTTTATCCCCTGGAAGTAGCTGCTGCCGGACACCCGGAACTTTCCCTGCTGCGCATCACGCCTACCATGATGGACAGGATGCCTCATGAGGAGCAGCTCAAGCTGCGTATCACAGGCTTTGGCAGCCCTGAAACCACGCAGGATGCCTACGACGGTTTTGAAGACGTCAAGGGCGGCGCTATCCAGCTTGCGGGCCTTCCGGATGAAACCCTGCGCCACAATTACCTGCTGGCGGTACGCGCCCTGCGTTTTGCAGCCAATTTTGACCTGCCCATCGAGCCCAACACATGGCTTGCCATTGTGCGCGCCTCAAGCCGCGTGCTTGATTACGTCCCGGCTACGGACATCATGGACGAATGGCGCAAAGTTGCCGCCGAATCCATGTACCGATTTGTGCGCCTGCTCTTTGATTCGCATATCCTTCAGGGGCTTATCCCCGAAGTGGCCTCCCTCTCCTGCCTCACCCAGATGCGCAACAAGGAAGGCGACACGGAAAACGTGTTTGAACACACGCTTGAGTGCATGAAGCACTACCCTGAAGAAGATTTCCACTACGACTGGCTTGGCACCATGGCCATGCTGTTCCACGATGTGGGCAAGCTCTACACCGGCGAATATTTCGACGGCATCTGGACGTACTACCAGCACCACCGCGTTGGCGCCAAGGTGACGCGCAAGATACTGCGCCGCCTGCACTTTGCACAGGAAGATATCGACCTGCTGTGCCATCTGGTGCGCCACCACATGCGCTTCCACTTCATGATGACCGACAGGGGCATTCGCCGTTTCAAGGCGCTGGACGACTACCCCCGGCTTATCGCCATGGCCAGGGCCGACCTCAAGGCCCGCGACGGCATTCTCACTTCGTTCAACCACAATATGAAGTATCTGGATCGCGCGGAAACGCCGGAACAGATGCTGGAACCGCTGCTGAACGGCAATGAGATCATGAGCGAAACCAAGCTGTCGCCAGGCCCGCTGGTGGGCATTATTCGTGACGCGCTGTTGCAGGCCCAGATTGCAGGCGAAGTTACGGATGTTGAATCCGCTGTGACCTTTGTGCGTAATTACGCGCGCAAATCAGTGGGATAACCGGCCAACCGCCTATGCTGACACTATGGGCGTTCCTTTGGGAACGCCCTTTTTTGCTTGTTCACAGCCTATAAACGCGATGTTGCTGGCATGAAAATTTCTTGCCCATCTGCGCCAAACATCGTAGTTCAACTGCCAGTGCGCAACATATTTGCACCACAAAACCCTATCTAATTCCGGCAGAACATATGACCAATCTTCTCAACCTGACCCTTCCCGAACTGGAAAACTGGCTTCAAACCGAACTGGGCGAGCGCAAGTTCCGCGCCATGCAAATTTGGCAATGGCTATGGCAACGCATGGTTCGCGACTTTGAATCCATGACCAATATTTCAAAAGACTGCCGCGAAAAGCTGACTGCCAAGGCTGTCATTGTCTGGCCGGAGGTAGTCACGGTTGAGAAAAGCCAGGACGATACCACAAAATTTCTGCTGCGGCTTGAAGACGGAGCCCTGGTTGAAACAGTGCTTATTCCTTCGGACTCGCGTGAGGGCGTACGCCGCTGGACGCAGTGCGTGTCCTCGCAAGTGGGCTGCGCCATGGCCTGTACCTTTTGTTCCACGGGACAAATGGGCTTTGAACGCAACATGACCATGGCCGAAATTCTGGGGCAGATACTTGTGGCGCGTGCGCACCTGGGTGATGACAGGCCGGAATGGCCCATGCTGCGCAATATTGTGTTCATGGGCATGGGCGAGCCACTGCTCAACATGCGCGAGCTCATGCGCTCCCTTGAAGGCCTGAATAATGCCAAGGGGCTGAATTTCTCACCCCGCCGCATCACAGTTTCCACATGCGGCATTGAAAAAGGGCTGCGCGAGCTGGGAGATAGCGGCCTTGCTTATCTGGCGGTTTCGCTGCATGCGCCAACGCAGGAACTGCGGGCGAAAATCATGCCCAAGGCCGCACGCTGGCCTCTTGACGAGATGTTTGAAGCGCTCAAGTCCTACCCGCTTAAAACGCGGGAGCACATTACTTTTGAGTACCTGCTGCTGGGCGGGGTCAACGACGGGCTGGAACAGACCAGGGATCTGGCCCGGCTGGTGGGCGATGTGCGGGGCAAGCTGAACCTTATTGTTTACAATCCCGCGGAGGGCGCACCTTACGCCGCCCCTACGGAAGAAAGCGTACTGGCCTTTGAGCAGTACCTCTGGAAGCGCAAGATCACGGCCATTCTGCGCAAGAGCAAGGGGCAGGACATCAAGGCAGCTTGCGGGCAGCTTAAAGCTGACCGGCAGGCACAATTGGACTGAACGGGCAAGCCTTATGCTGGAATAGCTCTAGCGTTGGGCCGGACGCCGCCTTGAACCGCCGCAGCACGTGTCTGCCCCATCGCGTGGTTTCAGCCAGCCGTAACCGCCGGTCCAGCGGCGACAGAGCCTGTAAATCAGCAGGGGAAGCAGGGCTAGGGCGCACACAAGATGCAGCATTTTGACGTAGGCATACACGCCATCATACAGAGAAAAATTGGGCATATTGTGGACGATGAGCGCCAAACCGCTGATGGCCAGCCCTATCAGCAAAATAATGCGCAGCAAGCCGCACCGCGTCAGGCAGTAGGCACTGCGCCCCTGAAGGCGCCAGACGGTAAAGGCGTACGTTCCCAAGAACAGCAGTGCCGCAGAAGAATAATAATGCGCAACAGATGGCGACCAGTTGGAACTTTGAATCAGCCCATATCTTCCAGCTTGCGGCAGATGCGCAAGGCCGCTCCACACGGCTGTGAGCATGCTGGCCAGCCACAATACACTGAAGAATGAGGAAAAAAGCGAGGGCTGGTTTTTCATGGCTTGCGCCTCATCTTTCTTTCACGCCACAGTCTTAGGCCAGCCAGGGCCGCTCCTGCCACTGGGGCCAGCAGAACAGCCTTCAGCAGGCTGTTTTCCTTATCCATACTGGCGCCAGCCGGGCGCAGGCTCGGCATACCAAAGCCTACCTTTCCCTGACGCAGCATGTTGGCCTCGATATCGCGAAAAAGCACCGAAGAAACATAGATGGTGTTTGTTCCGCCATTTTCTTTGAGCCCAAAAATATCCCCACCCCGCTGTTCCGCCATTTCCTTGGCCAGCGTTGCCATTTCCTCACGAGGTCCTATGCGCATGGCCCCCTGCGGACAGGCCGTCACGCAGGCAGGGCTTTCGCCAGCCTTGAGCAGAGAACTGCAATAATCACATTTGAACATCTGCCCGTTGCCAACATATCTGGGCGCAAGATTCAGGTAAGGCCCAACCCCCGCCTGGCGTTGCGGGATACCCCACGGGCAGGCCCGGTCGCAGGGGCCATCCCCCAGACAGGTGCTGCGGTGGGAGTAAACTGCGCCTTCGTTGCTTTGGCGCAAAGAGCCAGTGCTGCACAACGTGACACATTGGGGGTTCAGACAATGCAAACAGCGCCGCGGCAAATATATCCGCCGCTCCACACCGTTAACCGTGATGGAGCACGACTGGATGAAAAGCCAGTTATAGGGAGTAAGCCGGGAGACTTCATCGCGGCGGGTCGACCAGTCATTGCCGCGCACCCATGAGGGGTAAGGCCGGGGGATCGGCTGAGTTGGGACGGGGATTTCTGACAGATTTCTGTCGCGGCAGGCTGAGACACAGGCTCCGCAACCATTGCAGAGATCCACATCAATGATGGTGGCACGGTCAGCACCGTTACCCTGGCTCTGTACCCCCGAGGCCAGGGAAGATGCCGCACCCGCCAGCGATAAGCCAGCAGTGCCTGCCATGGCCTTGATGACTGACCTGCGCTGTAAAAACAGTTTGTTGCCCATGGGAATGCCTTGCCTGTTACTGTCTTGCAGTAATCCTATAGGCCTGCCTTTACCGTGGCGTCAACGTCTCAGGCAATTTGTCCGGCAAGGTCTGGTCATCCGGGGAATGGTTGTCCCTCCATCCACAGCACGGCAACTGACTGTCCAGATACGTATCAGGCAAGCGCGGCCTTTTCAAATGGCGGTGGGGGTCTCCAACGCCAAAACAAGGCCAGCAAAGGCACAAGACCTGCCAGCTCTGCCAGTTCACGCGGTGCAACCAGCCCTATCCCCCACCACAGTCCTACGCAGGCGGCGCAGCTGCCAAGCATGAGCCCCCACTGCCCAAGCGACATGGGGCGCGCGGCCCACTGAAAATAGCCCACTGTAAGCAGGGCTACCCAAACCTTGGTAATGGTGAGGGACAAGGCCGCGCCTTCAAGGGGCATGGCAGGAATAAGAGTAAAGCAGCACACCAGATTGCACACCAGGCCCGTAAGATAAAATAGCAGGAGCAGGCGGTGCTGGCGCATGCCGATCATGGCGTATGCCGCAAGGTTGTGCAAAAAGGCCGTTGCCAGGCAAGGTGTAAGCAAGCGCTGTGCGGTGACCGCACTTTGATAATTGGGACCGTAAATCAGGGGAAGAAAGCGGTCGCTCTCCACACAGATAAGAAAGATAATGGGCAACGACGCAGCCCAAAGGGAGCGGGCAGTCTGACCGGCCAGCTGGCGGAATGCGCCTTTGTCCTGCTGCCACAGCTTTGCCAGCAGCGGAAAAATCACCTTGCCCAGCAATGCGCTGGAAACAAGCACCGACAGGCCCTCAACAGTTTCCCACGCCACCCCGTAGCCGCCCACATCAGCATTGCCGCCATACTGCTTAAGAAATATGACGTTGATCTTGTTATAGAACATGGCGCAGCCAGCCATGCAGGTAAAGATGAGGCCGTGCTTCATATGGCGGGCCAGATCTTTCATGCCATCAAGGCCAACTCCTGCCAGAGGATTGCGTTGCAAGGCCAGCAAAGCAAAAATGATGCACAGCACCGATTCCATGGGCTTGTACAGGGCAATCACAATGGGCGGGGCCCCAATGACCACGCAGACGATGCCAAAGCCAATGCCCAGCAGTGCTGAAGGCACACGGATGCGCATTTCCACATCCTGCCGCCCCCGCGCCTGGCAGAGCGCAAAAAACGAATCGCTCACGCCGTCCAGTCCTAGACCCGCGGCTATGCACATAACCACAAGCCGCAACTCTGGCGTATAGTTCTGCCAGCCGGTCACAAGCCATGTAACGCAGAGGGCCAGAATAAGCACAATCAGCTTGAGCCAGGTGACTTCACCCAGCAGAGCCACCGGGCGCCCTTCGCGGCGGGCAAATGTTGAGAGCAGAAAATCGTTAAGGCCCACGTCAGCTATGGTTTTCACCAGATAGCCGAACGTGAGCGCCAGCACGACCTGCCCCAGTATATCGGGGCTGCGGCGTGCAAGAAGAATGGTAAAAGCGGTCCACGCCAGGTCGCGCGTCCACTGCGCACCCAGAATGTACCCCAGTCGTCGGGGGATGCTTTTCAGCTTCATGAAACGGCTTTACCTGCTCCCTTTGAATCGCACCACAGCCTTGAACCCAGGTTTGAGTTCCAGACCAGGATTGGGGACAGTAAGCTCCACCGTATAGTAGGACGGGTTTGAAACGCTCATATCACTAGAAACCCAGGAAATTTCATTCACTGTACCGTTGAACTTCTTATTGTTCAGCGAAGGAATCTCAACTTCCACCGAGTCGCCAGCCTTGATGCCGCTGATTTCGGCCTCGTAGACAGGCACCTGGATCAGCACGGGATCAAGCCGCCCCACACGCACGGGCGTGGTGCCAGCGGCCAACAGGGAACCGGGGTTGAGCGTGGCGTCAAGTGACAGCACATAACCGTCAATGGGAGAAGTCAGCGTAAGCGAGGCTGGCAGGCGCTCCCCTTCCTTGATGGTCGTGCCGAAATAGCCGCTCAGTTCTTCGAGACGGGCGGCAAAGTTCTGTTCAGATTTCTGGATGGTCACAGTCAAAAGTTCAATGCGGCGCTTCAGGGAGTGAACATCGTCTTCCAGTCGGCTGGAAGCCTGTGCTGAACCAAGCCCCGAGGCCGCAAGCTGCCGGGCCTTGTTACGCTGGGCGGCAGTTTCTGCAAGCTTGCGGTCAAGATCAAGCACCTGCCCTCTCAGATTCTCGGTAGCAGCCCCGGTGGTTACTTCTCGTTGCAGCACCCGCTCGGCCTCTTCCTGAAGGTGGTACCGCATCAACGGGGCACCCTTGGCAACGGCTTGGCCAGGCTTGACCAGCACCTCGTCCACAACAGAGTTAAAAGGCACAGGCACGGCGCGCGTGACAGTTGTAACGACCTTGCCGGTCAGAATAGTCGCGCCAGCGCCTATGGAACCATTATCAGCAGCAGAGGCTGCGTCCTGAAACATCAAGGCAGCAAGCATCACTACAACAGACAGTGCTGCTGCAAAACAACGGTGCCGCGCCTGCGACAGCGTTTTCTTGTACATACCCAACATTACAGCAACTCCTTAGCAGGCAGGCCGAGGAAGCGCTGGGCCAGGGAATTTGACAGATCCATCCACTCAAGCTGGGCCAGCTTATAGTCAAGCTCTGCACTGATGTAGGCTATGCGCGCCTGAACCATGTCTTCCTGTTTGGAGGCCATGTCGGGCAACTGCGCAATGCCTTCGTGGAAAGAAATCTGGGCTTCCTTGTACTGCATGCTGGCCGTGTCCAAGCGGGTCTTGGCAAGCTTGAGCTCCGTTTCGGCCAAGGCTACCCGCTGCTCGCTCTGGAGCCATTTGTTGGAGTAGTCCGAACGTTTGCGGGCGAGCTCGTGGAAGGCCTGGGCCTTTACCATGCGCGCGGTCTGCACGCCACGGTATCTGCGTCCCCAGTCGATAAGCGGGAAGTCAAAGGTCAGGTGCAAAAAGGTGTCTTCTGCTCCGCTCGGGGGCTGATACTGACCCGCCGGAGGATTATTGTTCAGTGCAATGGACATGGTCGGCATATACTGGGCCCAGGCGACCATAATATTGTAATCGCCCAGGGTCACCTGTCCACGAAGCAGCAGATCATCTTCAGTGGCAGGCCAGCGTTCTTCCCAGGAGAGCTTGCGGCCGTCAAAACCGGCCAGTACGGAATCAGCGCTCTTGGTATCCACCTCAAGCCTCTGCTGCGGCTCAACGCCAGCAAGAATCTTGAGCTGTGTACGCTGCATCACTTCCTTCATGCGGGTCTGCTCCAGCTTGAGTTCAAGCTCGCGCTGGTGCTGGATGGCCATGTTGAGCGAAACACCCTGGCGGCCGTCAACGGCCTCAACCTTCTTCCAGTAATCCACAAGCTCCTTGCCAAGCGGCAGCAGCTCTTTCTGCGCTTCCACAATCTTCTGCTGGGCCTGAAGCTGGAGATAGGCCTCGCCAATCTTGCCAATAGCCTTGCCCACGGCTTTGCGGTGGGTGGAGATTGCCAGATTGACCATGGCTGACTGCACCTTGTGTTCAAAGTAGGTGGCCATGGGATTGGGGAAGGCGGCATAAAAACCCACGCGGAACCGGGTCTGACCGTAATCGCTGGGCGTATCTTTATTGTCCATATTATACCGCGTCAGGTTATTGGACACGGTAAAATTCATGCGAGGCTCGGGAAGGTACTTCCACACAGCGTCCGTCTGGGCGAGACGCTTGATTTCAATATTCACGGCGCTGTTGACCAGGGCAGGCGACTGCTGGATGGTCAGGAACACGCAATCTTCGAAGGAAAAAACCTTCTTGGGATCATAGAGGTTCGGCACTGCGGCTTCAAGCTTGGCCTTGTTTTCAACAGGCACCCCTGGGGCTTCTTCAAGCCAGTGCTTGGCGGGAAGCTCCGGCGACTTGAGCCCGGCCTTGTTGGAACAGGCTCCGGCAAGCAGGGCCGCCACAAGCAGCAGCGGCAGAAAAAGACGTGTAGTAAGGTTTGCTTGTGCAGTGAGCATCTGGCACCCTTTGCGCCGTTGCGCTTTGCGCGACGCTGAGCAGATTGAGTGTTTATGCCGAGGGATTCACGGCAGGGGAAAGCCCGGCCTGATCACATCGGTCAAATTCAAGATGGTGAATTGTCAAAAAAACATGCCCTTCCTGATCAATTACCTGCGCGTCAAAACGACGCAACCGCGCATTGGCCCAGGAACGCTGCATCAATATGCGCAAGGGGCCATCAGCACGGATCGGCCCGATGCGGATAAAGCCCACAGCATGCAAAGCCCACTCCTGCATAGCGGCAGCAAGAGCGGCAGTGTCAGAAAAATCCTTGGAGTATTCGGATGTTATGGCAAGCCATGCAGCCTGCAATACGCCCTCCACCACAAGCATGTCGCCAGTATAGCCAGAATCAGCTCCGGGGGCAATGCATGTCTGGGGCAAACTCAGCGCGCCAGAAAACAGGTCATCGGGCAGCGTGCAGAAGTTTTCCACAAAGCGCCACTCACGGCCAAGCCCGGCTGCTTTATAAAATGGCCCGGTGTCCAGCACAGGGCTTGCCACGGAGGCTGCCGCGGGCACCTCTTCCCACAGGGGGCGCACACTGCTGCGATGGGCCGCAAGCCACACCATGCCCTCGCTTACCGGCGCATACTGGGCAGTATGCCGACCATTGGGCGTCAATCCGCGCACAGCAAGCTCACTGCGGCACATGCGCGTCATGACTTTTTCCTGCATCAGCCAGGGTTCAGCCTCAGCTGTCACCCGGCATTCGCGAGTAATGCCGGACGGTAATTCCGGCGCATCAAAAAACCGCAAATCGCAAAAGCCCGTAACTGTCAGCCAGGGCAAAGCTTGCCTCGAGCTTTCGAGCATGGCCTCCAGACTGCGGCAAACCGGCAGACGCGGCACATCAGACCCAAGGCAGTTGCCCTGCTGCGCGCCGTGCAGCGCCAGCGTTTTGTCGGCAAAGTGCGAAAAATGGCAGCCCCCCTGAAACAGGGTGGCGGTTGAGCGGTATGCAGGCTGCGGCTCAGGAAACACCAGCGGGAACCTCAATGGATTCTCCTTGATGATGTCCCGGACGGGCGGCTCTTCGCAAACAACCGGGCCGTCAATGGCCTCTGGCCGTACCCAGATCACCTGTTCGGCTGTGCCGCAAAGAATTTCACGCGCCAGCATGTCGCCCCATTCGTCAAGGCTCGCCCTTTCGGGGCCGTGCAACATGCGGATTGCCCGCACAGCCACACCATGAGCGTGAGCCGCCGCATCCAGGGCTTTTTCCAGCGGGGCGTCAAAAATACAGTTCTCCGCTTCGGGCGGCAGCACGGAACAACTGCCGACAAAGCGCAAGCCGTGCGGCACGGCGGCCGCAATTGCCGATTCCATCAACGCGCCAAGGCGCTCCGGCGCAGCCTGTGGCGGCACGTCATCGGCAGAAGGCGCAACCATGATCCCAGCCGGGACAGGCGGCACAAAAAACAGACCATCCACTCTGCCCTGTGCCTGTGCGAAATCGGCTACGGCCGCCTGCAACTGACTGGCTACAAGAGCGGTTTCGCCGCCTTTTCCCAAGTCGATATCGAGCGGCATCAGTCTTGCGCCGGCCTTGGCAAGGGGAGCGCACCGCTCAAGCAGCGGCTGGGGCACGCCCAGCACGCATCCCAGAGGTGCAATGCCGCTCAGCAGGCGGGGCAATATGTAAGCATCCAGCACGCAGAGGAGCACCGCATCGCCAGGCTGCAGATTTATCCCGGAAGCACTGGGATCAAGCGGAAGAGGCTCAAGGCGCAAATCACGATTGCACCCATCAGGGGGCAAGGCCTTAAGAGGGGCAAACCTGCGCAAAGGCTCCGCACAGAGCTTTGCAGTTGCACTGGCCCTTTCTGCGGTGTGTTCAGCCTGCCCGGCAAACGCGGAACCGCCGGAAAGCACCCGGCCTAGATCTCCGATGGTTGATACCTGCAGCAGATCTTCAAAATTGACGGTAATGCCAAGGGCCTTTTCCACATCCTGCACAATATGGGGAAAACGGCTGGAGCGCAGGGCGAGATCATAACGCAGATCCATTTCTGGACGCAGATCCTCAACCGGTCTGCCGCAGGCCTGAGCCAGAATTTGCAGAACCACCGCCATGCTTTCGGCATGGGATGCAGTTACAGGTGCGGAATCCGCCGCAGCGGCAGCAGAATCAGCAAATTCAGCATTTGCTGTATCCATGACACTGGATTGCGGCGCTTCTGACGCCGCCGAAGCGCAGACATTTGCGCCATTGCCAGCCACAGCGGGGCGTAAACCGCAGTGGGGCGCCGGTTTGCAGGCCAGCATGCGGGCTTCGCCGCCGCTTGCCGCCTGCCTTGCCCGCCGGGCCACAGCATCACGCCGCAGATACCCCAGCGAATACAGGTGGGCGCAAGCCTGACGCATGCCCTCGACCTCTTTCCCCTTGCGCCCTGCGGTCAGGCATTTTGCCTGAGGTTCATTGTCAGCCGCAAGGCTGCACAGCGTATCCTGCGGACCTAGCTCAAGGAAATACCGGATACCCTCACGGTTCCACATGGTCTGCACACATTCAGTCCAGCGCACGGAATTTTCATCCAGATCGGCGATGTACTGGCAGATGGAGGGCTGATCTTCCGGATAGAAATCTGCGGTAATACCGCTCAGCATGGGTCTTTCGGGCGCAGACATGTCGAGGGCGCTCAGGCGGCGCAAAGAAATGTCGCGCAACACGCGCATGCTCGGATGGTGAAAAGCCAGGCTGACATTGAGCACAATGGCAGGGATGCGGCGCTTGCGCAGGCTCTTGCGCGCTTCCTGCAAGACCCCGCGCGGGCCGCTCAGAATGAATTGGTGCGGCGTGTTGTAATTGGAAACGTAGAGGGCGGGCCATGTGGCGCAGGCTTCATTGATGATCTCGGCATCAGCGTGCACGGCCATCATGCCTGTTTCGCGGGAAGCCCCTGCCTCCAGCTCCGACATGTGTACAGCGCGCGTATCCAGAATATACCACGCCACTTCAGGGGCCAGTATGCCTGAAAAACAGAGAGCAATCAATTCGCCAAGGCTATGTCCGCAAAAAAGCGAAGGACTCAACCCCAGCGAAGACAACACGCTCCACTGGGCGTACTCCAGCATGAATACATAAGGGGATTGCCAGCGGGTGAGGCTGATCTTCTCCACGCCCGTTTCATCCATGAGGCCAAGGATGTCCCAGTCCGCCACGGCGGCAATGCGATCCATGGCCGCGCGGGCTGCGGGAAAATTGTCGTACAGTTCGCGGCCCATTCCGGGCCAGACCGCCCCAAGACCGCAGCACATCACCGCCAAAGGCGGCGGGCCGTCAGCCCGCTCCGGCGCAATCCACAGGCCGCGAGCTTCCAGACGGGCAAGGGCTTCGGCATCGGGAATTGCTGGCAGAGCCAGCAATTCCTGCCGCCATACGGGGTTGACGGCACCAATGCGCCACTGCTGGCCAGCCTGTTGCAGGTTGGCATAACGCACGCCATCAAGAACTATTTCGTCTTGGAGGTTGCCTGATACTGGATTTTCGTAGTCCTGACGCATATCTTTGTGCCTGTAAAGGGCCAAGGCCCGGCAACCCGACAGGGCCGAGGCAGGGCAAAAGGGGCATAGCAGCCATTTGGGTAAAGGATTATGTTAGTAGATATCATCATGCTTGTCCAGCCAGCGCCCGCAAACTCTTTTATCGCGCAGCCAAACAAAGCAGCGCTACCTGCAAAGCTTTCAACAGAGCCGCCCCACACGCGACTTGCCATAACATCTTGCTTTGGCTATACTGGCTACTTACAATGTTGCGCCTGCCGGATTTCGGCCCTCATCTGGCCTGCCAGGCACGGCTTTTTTGGACAAATTTACGAGGACGAGGCATGAAGAACAACCATTCCTATCAGGCTGGCCAAGAGGCGGTGCAAACTCCCGCCGCCGCCGAAAGCAGCGCTTCCGGATTTAACCGCACGCGTTCCAAGCTCGCCTTTGATCGGCTTGTGGAAATGGGAGCCAAGATGGGGATGGAAAATCCTCTGTTTCTTTGTCATGAGCGCGCGGCCAAAGCCACCACGTTCATTTCCGGCAAAGAATATCTCAATTTTTCCACGTACGACTATCTGGATATCAACGCTCACCCCGAGATCACCGCGGCCGTCAGCGAAGCGGCTGCCATTTACGGCACCTCTGCCGGCGCCAGCCGCCTGGTCGGCGGCGAACGTCCGCCCCACCGTGAGCTTGAACGCGCCTTTGCCGACCTGTACGGTGTGGAAGACTGCATCATCTATGTGAGCGGCCACGCCACCAACGTCTCGACCCTTGGCTTTCTTTTCGGCCACCGCGACGCCATTTTCCATGACGGTCTGGCTCACAACTCGCTGGTTCAGGGCGCGCGTCTCTCCGGCGCATCGCGCTACTCATACGCCCACAACGATTGCGATGCCCTTGAAGAAATGCTCAAGGCCAAACGCGCCGAGCACAAGCGCGCCGTTATCGTTACCGAAGGCCTGTTCAGCATGGACGGCAACATCCCCGATCTGCCGCGCATCATTGAACTGAAAAAACGTTACGACTGCATGCTGCTTGTGGACGAAGCCCACTCCCTTGGCGTGCTTGGCGCAACGGGCCGTGGCGCGCATGAGCATTTCAATATTGACCCCACCGATGTGGATATGTGGATGAGCACGCTCTCCAAATCCATGTGCGGTTGCGGCGGCTTCATTGCCGGCAGCCACGAACTGATCGAATTCCTCAAGTACGGTTCGCCGGGCTTTGTTTTCAGCGTGGGCATGCCCCCCATTATCGCCGTGGCCTGCCACAAGGCTCTGGACATCATGCTGCGCGAACCCGAGCGGGTGCACAAGCTGCAGAAGATTTCGCACTTCTTTGTGGACTACGCCGCCAGCATTGGCCTTGATACGGGCGCGGCCCAGGGCTACGCCGTTGTGCCGGTCATGGTGGGCGACCCCATGGTGGCAGGCTTTTTGTCCAACGCACTGTTCAAGCGCGGCATCTATGTGATGCCCATCACCTTCCCTGCTGTCAAAGAAGGCACTGACCGTCTGCGTTTCTTCCTTTCCGCAGCCCATACGGAAGAACATATCCGCACGGCGCTGGATGCCGTGAAGGAAGAAATCCCCAAGGCCTGGGCCATTGTGGACGACTACAAGCGCCAGAACGCCAGCGAGAGCGGGCAGGCGTAACTTCATAGCGACCCGTGTTGCGTGGTCGAACTGTCGCTTGAGCGGGCGTTACATCGCCCGCTTGAGGATCGCAACTGTGCGATTATGCGGCATGTTCGCATTTTCGGGCAGATGGAACCTCCGTCTGCCGTGCCGGGCCAAGTGGCCCGGCTCTTGTTTGCAGCGGAGAAAACCATGACGCATATTGATGGCGCAGAAGCAGAGCAGAGCGCATCACAACCGAAAATGGACGCCTTGCCGGTTGTTGCCTATGTTCTGCTTTGGTTTCCCCTCTCCTCCGAAACGTTCATCTTTCGCGAGGTTGTGCAGCTTATGGCGCGGGGATTGCCTGTGCGCGCCTATACCATGTATGGTAAAAGCCTGAGCGGCTGTAGCGAAGAAATGCGCAAGTTTACCGGGCCAGTGGAACGCATGGGCGTTGGCGGCACAGTGCGCATTCTCCGGGCTTTCATACGTGCGCTTTCACGCAATCCGCTCAAGGTCTGGGGCCTCATGCGCAAGGGGTTTTTCCATCGCATGCGCAACATGGAGTCCCTGGGTGAAAATCTGTGGTGCTTCATGGCCGGCTTTTTGCTCGCCGAGTTGTGCGTGAGGGACGGCGTCAAGCTTATCCACTCCCCGTGGGCCAACGGCCCGGCAACGGCGTCATGGGTGGCTTCGCGCCTCACGGGCATTCCCTTTGCCTTTACGGGCCGCGCTGGCGACATCTACCCAGAGGACGGCCTGCTGCGGGAAAAATCCGCCGATGCGCTCTTCATCCGCACCAACAACCACGCCAATGTGAGCTGGCTGCGCAAGTTCTGCCCTGCCGGGCAGGAATATAAGGTGCACGCCATTTACAACAGCCTTACATTTACCCCCAAGGGGCAGTGCGCTGTCAGCATGCGCCCCCCTTACCGTCTGCTGGCGGTGGGGCGCTTTGCGCGCACCAAGGGTTTTCCCGACCTGCTCTCCGCCATGGCGCGCCTGCAAAGAGAAAACGTGCCTGTGAGCCTGACCCTCGTGGGCAACGGGCGCTGGCGGCTCAAGCTCATGGGTATGCGCGACCGGCTGGGCCTTAAAAATATCGTTCACATGCCCGGCTTTATCCCGCACGACCAGATCTGCGGCTACATGCTCGACCACGACATGCTCATCATGCCGAGCGTTGTTCATTCCAACGGCGATCGCGACGGCATCCCCAACGTGATCATGGAAGCCCTCTCGCATCGCATGCCCGTCATTGCCACAGACGTGTGCGGCATCTCCGAAGTTATCATCAACGGAGAAACCGGCCTGCTTACCCCGCAACGCAACCCGCGCGCCCTTGCTGATGCCGTGCGGCATATGGTTGAAGACCGGGAGCACGCAAGCCGCATGGCCGAGGCAGGCCGCGCCCGCGTTGAAAAAATGTTTGACCGGGAAAACAACATCACGGCCCTGCTGCGCCTTTATGTGGATGAAAGCCGTCATTACTGGAGCCATTCCGGCGGACAGACCGGAAGCTCCGCAGAGGACGACATCCCAGCCGCCATGAAAGCCGGAGCGGCAGGTCACGCATGAGCGTCAAACAGCCGCTCTATCTGGCCGTCAGTCTGGACGTTGAAGAAGAAGGCCTCTTTGGCGGACGCTACGCCCGTCGTGGCTTTTCCACGCGCAACACCGCCAGCTTGAGGGCCTTGGCCCCTTTCTGCACCATGGGCGTACGCCCCACCTTGTTCTGCGCCCACAGCGTGCTGGCGGATAAAACATCCCACGAGACCCTGGCATGGCTGCGTGACGAGCACCATGCGGAAATTGGCGCACATCTGCACCACTGGAACACGCCGCCTCTGGCACTGGACGGATCGGAGCAAACCCTGCCAAACATGGCCGACAGCGTACCCGCTGCAGCACTTTCCAACGATCTGTTCGCCGCCAAACTCGTTGCGCTTAAGGAGGCTGGCCGGGCTGTGCAGAGCGCGCCGCTCACTTCCTTCCGCATGGGCAGATGGGATCTGCACCGCCAGCACTGGCCTCTTCTGGCCGCCGCGGGCATTCTTTGCGATGCCTCTGTGCGGCCCCTGCACTGCGCCCCAACGCCAATGCAAGGCCCCAACCATTTTGACGCGCCAGGCACCCCATACTGGGTTTCGGTGGGAGACGACAGAATTTTTGAAGTTCCCCTCACAGTGACCCCTCTCGTTCCGCAGCTTCCGGCCCTGTTGCGCAGCGTGTCCGGCCCGGCTGGCAAAAAAATTCGCGCCAGCCTGAAAAACTGGGGAGCGCTGGCTCTGCTGCCAGTTTACCATCCCCTGTGGGCCATGTGCGCCATTACAAAAATTTTTGCGGCCCGTGGCGGACGGGTGCTTTCCCTGACCTGGCATTCATCAGAAATGATGCCCGGCGGCACGCCTCACCTGCCTGACGCCGCAGCTGTGGCGCGCTTCACGCGCAAAGTTGCCGACTGGCTCAACTGGCTGCACAGGCATTACAGTGTGCGGTGCGTGACCATGGACGAACTGCGCTGCGAGCTTGGGCCAACGGCCCCCACCTTGCTGGGCAAGGGTGACTGGACTGGCGGGCCTGCAACCCCATAGCTCTGTTTTTCAAGAGAAATTTTACAAGCAACCCGTGATCATACATGCACAAAGAGACGGCGACAGCATTAATACCCAGCAACCCGCTGAGAAAAGCCCGCCGCATTTGGAGACAACCATGACGGAAACCAGCACCAAGGCCTCCCGCCCCGTATTCAAGACGGGCCTGCCGCACGTGGCCTATGTTCTGCTGTGGTATCCGCTGTTTACACAGCCCTTTATCTTCAGGGAAGTGGAAGGCCTCAAGGGGCTGCTGCCGCTTTCCGTCTACAGCCTGTACGGCCCCAACCTGCGCCACTGCTCCAACGAAATGCGGGCCGTGGCCGGAGAAACGCGCACCTACGGCATGCGCGCCCTGGGGCGTGTGCTGGGTGAATGCTTCCGGCAAATTGCGCTGCACCCTTTGCGTTCCGGACGCCTCTTCCGCAAGGCCATATTCCGCCGCTGGCGCAGCTGGGAAACCCTGGGTGAAAACCTTTGGGCATTCTGCGCCGGCATGTACCTGGGCCGCCTGTTCAGCGAGGCTGGCATAGACATGATCTACGCTCCATGGCCGCGCGGCACTGCCACAGCTGCCTGGGTTGCCTCGCAGATCGCCGGTTTGCCCTTTGCCACTGCCGCGCGCGGCGACAATCTGGAGCCCGCAGACCCTGACCTTGGCGACAAACTGACCGCAGCTTTCTTTGTGCGTGCCAACAACGAGGCGGACAAAACCCGCATCGAGGTTTTTGCCAAGGGGCAGGCCAAGGGCAAGGTGGAGCTGATCTACAACAGTCTTACCCTGCCGCCCTTGCCAGAAACTGATATTCCCGCAAGCGTCGCCGCACCCAAGGCACAGGAAAATGCCCAGACACAACAGCCCATGGAGCGCCCCGTGCGTCTTCTGGCTCTGGGGCGGTTTGACGTTACCAAGGGTTTTGACGTGCTGATCAAGGCCTGCGCCATCCTGCGCGACAGGGGCGTGGATTTCAGGCTTACCCTTGCAGGCGGCGGCGGCGCGGTTATGGGTCTTGGACGTATGGAAGCCGAGATATTGCGCCTGCGCGAGGAGCTGCGGCTTGAAGACCGTGTGCTGCTGCCGGGCATTATTTCGCACAACGAACTGCCGCACATCCTGGCCGAGCACGACATTTTTGCAGCGCCCTGCGTGGTGCACGAATCTGGCCGCCGCGACGGCATTCCCAACACGGTTATTGAAGCCTTGGCCTACGGCCTGCCCGTGGTGAGCACCACGGTCAACGCCCTGCCCGAAGTGGTGATCAACGGCAAAACCGGCCTTGCCGTGCCGCCCAACGATCCCGAGGCTCTGGCCGATGCCCTGCAACGCCTTGCCGATGACGACGCTCTGGCTCAGGAACTGGCGCGCAACGGCAAACAGCTTGCGGCGGATATGTTTGACCCCACCCGCAACAATCGGCGTCTGGCAGATATTTTCATCAAACACTACACGATCTGGAAGCAAAAATGTGCGGTATAGCGGGCACTTGCCAAGTTGACGCCTCGCCTCTCACTCCCGAAGCCGGGCAGTGGGTCAAGGCCATGACCGATCGCATGTCCCATCGCGGACCCGACGGTGAAGGACAGTGGAGCAGCGGCCCGGTCTGCCTTGGACACAGGCGGCTCTCCATCATCGACCTTTCCGGCGGCGGCCAGCCCATGCACAGCGCCGATGGCCAGATGACCGTCACCTTCAACGGTGAAATATACAATTATGCCGAGCTTAAGGAACAGTTGACCGCCCTTGGCGGGCAATTTCAGACCAGCTCCGACACGGAAGTCATTCTTGAAGGCTACCGCATTTGGGGGCCGGACTGTCTGGCCCGCTTTGACGGCATGTTTGCCTTTGCCCTGTGGGACAACCAGCAGCGCCGTCTGTTCTGCGCCCGCGACCGCTTTGGCAAAAAGCCCTTTTTCTATACCGTGCAGCACGGTAGGCTGTATTTTGCCTCCGAGCTGACCGGGATTGAACAGTTGCGCCATCTGAGCCTGACTATGAACCCGCAGGCCGTTATGCGCTATCTGGCCTACGAATATGTGCCCACGCCGCACAGCGTTTACACAGAGGTGCAGAGCCTGCCGCCTTCGCACATGTTGCTGCTGCAGGACGGCAACCTGAGCATTTCCCGCTACTGGGATATGCCCATGCCCGATGAATCCGACAGGCGCAGCGACAATGAGCTTTGCGAAGAACTGCGCTTTCTGCTCTCGCGGGCGGTGCGCCGCCGCATGGTCAGTGATGTGCCGCTGGGCGTCTTTCTTTCCGGCGGCATTGATTCTTCCATTGTGGCGGGGCTCATGGCCCGCCAGTCTTCCACGGCCATCAAGACATTTTCCATCGGTTTCAGCGAGGCCAGCTACGATGAGTCGCGCTATGCCCGCATCGTGGCCAAGGCCTTCGCCACCGACCACCATGAACGCGTGCTTTCCGCCGAAGAATGCGCGGATACACTGCCCGGCATCATCAGCCGCATGGACGTGCCCATGGCGGATGCGTCCGTTGCCCCCACATGGCTGCTTTCCGGCGTCACGCGCGAAAAGGTCACCGTGGCTCTTGGCGGCGACGGCGCGGACGAACTGTGGGCGGGGTACGAACACTATATCGGCTTCAAGGTTGCCCAGTGGTACAATGCAGCCCCCTCTGCGCTGCGCAAAGGCATCATAGAACCGCTCGCGCAATTGCTGCCCTCCTCTGCGGGGTACATCAACCCCCGCCTGGCCGTTGCCACATTCCTGCGGGCGGCGCACGCCCCGGCATGGCAGCGGGTGCAGACCATGCTCACGGCCTTTACGCCCGACATGCAGGAATCCATTCTGGACAGCGCTTTCAAGGCGCAACAGCCCGGCTTTCTGGCTCCCGAAGTTCTCTTTGCCCCCACGCGCGAACACTATGACCACTGGCAGCCGCAAAACGCCGCCACGCCGCTTGCCCGCGCTTTCCACGTATACGCCCGCCAGTTCATGCTTGATGATATTCTGGTCAAGGTTGACCGCTGCTCCATGCTGCACAGCCTGGAGGTTCGCGCGCCGTTCCTAGACAAGGACGCGGCGGAATTTGCAGCCCGCCTGCCTGTGGGCAGGAAGCTGCACGGCTTCAAGCGCAAGTGGCTGCTCAAAAAGGCTTTTGCCGAGCTGCTGCCGGATGAAATCCTGTACCGCAACAAACGCGGCTTCCAGATTCCTGTGGCACAGTGGTTGCGTGGCCGCATGCGGCCCCTCATGGAAGACCTGCTGAGCGAATCCACCCTGAAGGCGCAGGGCATATTCAACCATCAGGCGGTTCGCGCCCTCATGGACGAGCATGTCTCCGGCAGGGCCGACCTGCGCAAGCCCCTCTGGACGCTGCTGGTCTTCCAGCTGTGGTGGAGGGCTCGCCATCCCTGAGCCTACTCCGCTTGCCACCATCAACAGAGTGCTTATAGTGAAAGAAGCATGCGGAAAACCCGCAGCTTAAATCTGCTTGAGAGGAAAATGCATGACCAGCCAGATCAAGACTGTTCTTCTGCTCGCCCTGCTTTCCGCCATTATAATCATGCTTGGCGGCCTGATGGGCGGGCGCACAGGCGTTATCTTTGCCTTTGGCCTAGCCCTGATCATGAACGTGGGCAGCTACTGGTATTCTGACAAGATAGTGCTTTCCATGTACCGCGCGCGCGAGCTTGCGCCGGAAGAAGCCCCCTATCTGCACAAAATTGTGGAAGAACTTTCCCGCAACGCGGGTATTCCCAAGCCGCGCATCTGCGTGGTGCCTGAAGAAGCACCCAATGCTTTTGCCACGGGCCGCAACCCGGAGAATGCTGTTGTTGCCGTCACGGACGGCATCATGCGCCTGCTCTCGCCCGAAGAACTGCGCGGTGTGCTGGCGCACGAAATCGGGCACATCGTCAACCGCGACATTCTTATTCAGACCATTGCGGGCGTTATGGGTTCCGCCATTGTGACCCTTGCCAATATCTTTCAGTTTACGGCTATTTTTGGCGGCAACCGCGATGAAGAAGGCGGCGGAACCAACCCCATTGCCGCCATAGCTCTGGCCCTGCTGGCGCCCATGGCTGCCGGGCTTATCCAGATGGCGATTTCACGCTCGCGCGAGTATCTGGCGGACGACACGGGCGCCGCGCTTTGCGGTCAGCCCCTGGCCCTTGCCGGGGCGCTGAACAAGCTGGGCATGGCAAGCGGCCAGATCCCCATGCAGGAAGGCAACCCCAGCACGGAACAGATGTTCATTGTGACCCCCATGTACGCTCATGGCGGCATGGCAAGCCTCTTCAGCACCCATCCGCCCCTGGAAGAGCGCATTCGCCGTCTGCGCGAAATGGCCGCTTCGGGGCGCTGAAACCACAGCACAATGAGGTAGATGATGCACGTACGCCTTGTTTGCGCCGCCCTGTTGAGCCTTGCGCTGATGGCCTGTACCAAGGCGCAGCCAACGCAGGATACTGCGCCCATTCCCCCGGTTGAGCCTTGCCCATTTGTGTACGTCTACGCCCCTGGCAACTACATTGTAGATATTGCCAGCGGCTCGGAAGTGATTCTTGACCCCGGCGTACAGGAGTTTGATCTTTTCTGCTCACCTGGCGAAGCACGGGCGGCTGTTAATGAAGCAGTGCGGCTCGGTGTTCTGACCGAGGGCGACTGGCGCATCTACCGGCTTGAAGGCTCTATGGAAGAGATCGGCCAACGGCAGCGCAACAACCAGCATACCCTCACCCGCATGACTCAGATTGTGGACTGGGTGGCTGAAGGTTTCTAAACGCTGCATATGAATGAAATGCGAAAGCTCCGGGCATTTTCCATGTCCGGAGCTTTTTTGTCTGCACTGGCAATATGGGCTCAGTTTTTGCGAAACACCATGGTCATCATATTGCCCCAGAACGGCGGCGACATCCCTTCCGGTTCATCCCCCCTATTTCTGGCTTCAATGGCCTTGTACAACGTCTGAACGTCTCTGGGCGGGTCTGCGTATGGGGTTTCTTCATAAAAGAAGGTCTGCCCGGCCGTGACGCAACCCTGCGCAGCAAATTCTGCCGCCAGCGACTGCGGCGTGTAGCCCACGCAATCACACGGGGTCAAACTGAAGCGGAATTTGTTGCGGTAGACCTGATGGCAAAACGCTTCCATGTTGGGCTGCGCGGTCACGTACACATGGCCGCCAGGTGCAAGCAGGGAAGCCGCCTTGCTGAAAAAGCTGCGCGGCGCATGCACATACTGCAATACGCCGCGAAAAATAATCAGATCGTAACCGGGGGCTAAGTCCAGATCTGGAAAATATCCCTCCCGGACAGGATACCGCTGCGCAGCCTTCAAAGCCGCTTCATGGCCAAATTCCACCCCGCTGCACTCGTGCCCGGCAGCGGCAAACCAGTCCAGAAACAGGCCATCCGCACAGCCCACATCCAGCACCCTGGCCCCGGGTTTCAGAAATTGCGCAATATACGCATAGTCCACCGCATACATGCGCTGCCGCAGGGCGCACTCCTCTTCCACTGCACTATGTTCACGGTTTTGATAGTCCTGCCAGTAGGCTGACAAACCCTCTGAGTTAAGTCGATGGTCGCAGTAGTACCCGCCGCAAGCGCACTTTTGCGCCATTACTCCCTCGCCAGCCTCATAGACTACCTGACTCTGTCTGCTGCCACAGACAGGACAGGCGTCAACACTTTCCAGATAGCGCCGTTCAAAAAACTCTTCTTCCATAATTCCCTCCTCAAAAACACTAAAGCTCCTCTGGCCTGCCTGTCCAGCATGTCTGCGAGAACTGGAGGCAGAAATCATGACGTGCAGAAAAATCGCATCTGCATGCAGCATGGAAGGTGTAAACGCATGGGCGCATCCTTCCATGTCAGGCAAGTATCGGTGAAAATGTAGGGAGATACAGCAAAAGCCCCGCAACGCGCAGGCAGGGCCTGATGCGGTGCGGGGCTTGATACGGTCAATGACAAGTGTGAAGTGATGGAGAAAACTTATGAACGGTAGTCAGAGTTCAGGGTCACGTATTCATGACCAAGGTCGGAAGCCTGGAAATTGTAGAAACCGGAACCGCCGCCCAGATCGATCTCCACCTGTACGTCCTTGGCCTTGAGCAGTTCGGCCAGGGCGTCTTCCTTGTCTTCATTGACAGGGCAGCCCAGACGGAAGCGCTCAATGCCGCACAGTTTCATGCTGACCCTGGAGGGGTCAAACTTTGCGCCGCTGTAGCCAACAGCCGTCACTATGCGGCCCCAGTTGGCATCGCCGCCGTAAATGGCGGTCTTTACCAGCTGTGAATGCCCCACGCTGCGCGCCACAGTGCGGGCATCGTCATCGCTGGCGGCGCCCGTCACGGTGATGTGGATAACCTTGCTGGCTCCTTCGCCATCCATAACCAGCATATGCGACACAGTGCCAAGGATATCGGTAAGTGCTTCTTCCAGCAGCGCCAGATCTGCCGCACTTTCAGCAGCAACGCCAGACGCGCCGTTGGCAAGGCCCAGGATGGTGTCGTTGGTGGAGGTATCGCCGTCAACGCTCACGCGGTTGAAGGTTTTCTCCACGGCACGGCCAAACATGGCCTGCCAGGGATCGCGCGCCACCTTGGCGTCAGTAAGCGCCACGCAGAGCATGGTTGCCATGTTAGGGCAGATCATGCCCGCGCCCTTGGCCATCACGGTAAGGCGCGCAGTGCCGCCTGCGAGCGTAACCTCGCGCATGGAAAATTTGGGAAAGGCATCCGTGGTCATAAAGGCTCGTGTAAAGCCCTCCGCATCTCGGGTGCCTATATTGCTGACCAGTTTGGGCACTGCATCAAGCCACAAATCCATCTTGAGATGCGCGCCCACAACGCCTGTAGAAAGGGGCAATATTTCATCGGCCTCAAGCCCGGTAAGGCCAGCCACCATAGCCTGCGTGGCGCGGCAGTTGGCAAGGCCCTCAGCGCCGGTGCAGGCGTTGGCCTGACCGGAATTAGCCAGAACAGCGCGGGCGGTGCCCCGGCTTGCCAGTATCTCCTGACACACCAGCACAGGGGCGGCTTTGAACAGGTTTTGGGTGAACATGCCCGCCAGCACGGCGGTTGTGTCTGAAACTATAATGCCAAGGTCGTCCCGGCCAGCCTTTTTGAAATTGGCAGCCGCAGCCCCAGCCCTGAAACCCTTTGGCAGATCGTCCTGCATCACCTACTCCATCACATCGTTGACTGTGCCGTGATGCCCCAACAGGGTGCGAAGCCTCACGCAATATAGCAAATCCAAGTTTCCGTTACAGCAGAATGCCCTTTTCTTGCCCTGCCAACAACAGCTAATTTCAGTGCCCGCCACAAGCAAGACGGGGGAGAAAGCTCACCGCTTCCTCCCCCGCTGTATAAAGCCTTGAGCGGCTAGGCCGCCAGGCTCAGATTATGTACGGCTCTTCTGGATTTCTTCGGCAATGGCCTGGGGCACGCGTTCGTAGTGATCGAACTGCATGGTGAAGGTGGCGCGGCCCTGAGTGCGCGAACGCAGGTCAGTGGCATAGCCGAACATGGCGGAAAGCGGCACCTGAGCGCGCACGCTCTGCGCGCCGCCAGCGCGGGCTTCCATGCTCTGCACGCGGCCACGGCGGCCATTGAGGTCGCCCATGACGTCGCCGAGGTATTCTTCAGGGGTAACCACTTCCACGTCCATGATGGGTTCGAGCAGCACAGGGGTAGCCTTGCGCATGCCGTCCTTGATGGCCATGGAGCCAGCCACGTAGAAGGCCTGTTCCGAGGAGTCGACTTCGTGGTACGAACCGAACACCAGGGTCACCTTCACGTCCACCACGGGGAAGCCAGCGAGCACACCGGACTTCAGGGCATCGTTAATACCCTTGTCCACAGCGGGGATGTATTCCTTGGGAATGACGCCGCCGGTGATGGCGTTTACGAACTGGTAACCGTTGCCGGGGTTGGGCTCAACGTCGATGACAACGTGACCGTACTGACCGCGACCACCAGACTGCTTGGCGTACTTGAGGTCCGACTTGGCAGGCTTGGAGATGGTTTCGCGGTAGGCAACCTGGGGCTTGCCCACGTTGGCGTTCACGCCGAATTCGCGGGTGAGGCGGTCAACGATGATTTCCAGATGCAGTTCGCCCATGCCGGCGATCAGGGTCTGGTTGGTTTCATCATCGCCCTTCACGCGGAACGAGGGGTCTTCCTTGGCCAGCTTGTTCAGAGCGGCGGAAAGAGCGTCGCGGTCGGCCTTGGTCTTGGGCTCGATGGCAACTTCGATAACCGGATCAGGAATGTTCAGCGATTCCAGAATGACTTCGCGCTTTTCGTCGCACAGGGTGTCGCCGGTGGAGGCGTTTTTCAGACCCACCAGAGCCACGATGTCGCCAGCGCCAGCCCATTTCACGTCTTCACGCTTGTTGGCGTGCATCTTCAGGATGCGGCCAATGCGTTCGCGCTTGCCGGTGTTGGCGTTGTACACGGTCATGCCGGATTCAAGGAAACCGGAGTAAATGCGGAAGAAGGACAAGTGACCGATGAAGGGGTCGGAGAAAAGCTTGAACACCAGACCGGCAAGGGGTTCCTTGTCGTCGCAATGGCATTCCACAATTTCTTCGGGCTTGCCGGCAATGTGGCCGGGCATGGGCGGGATGTCCACCGGAGAAGGCAGGTAGTCCACCACGGCGTCCAGCAGGGGCTGCACACCCATGTTGCGGAAGGCGGAACCCAGCAGCACCGGCACGATGTTGCGGGCAATGGTGGCCTTGCGGATGCAGGAAATGATTTCTTCTTCGGAAAGGGTCTCGCCGCCAAGGTACTTTTCGAGCAGGGCTTCGTCTTCCTCGGCCACGGCTTCCAGCATCTCGTGATGCTTTTCGTCGTAAAGATCCTTCATGTCGGCAGGCACGTCTTCAACGCTGAATTCCGCGCCCTTGGAGCTTTTGTCAAAACGGATGGCATGCCCGCGCACCAGATCCACCACGCCTTCAAATTTGTCTTCGCTGCCGATGGGCAACTGCAACGGCACGGCCTTGGCGCCAAGGCGGTCGTGAATCATCTCCACGCAGCGGAAGAAGTTGGCGCCGATACGGTCCATCTTGTTCACAAAGCAGATGCGGGGGACATTGTAGCGGTCAGCCTGACGCCACACGGTTTCAGACTGGGGTTCCACGCCGGCAACAGCGTCGAACACGCACACGGCACCGTCGAGCACGCGCAGCGAACGTTCCACTTCAATGGTGAAGTCCACGTGGCCGGGGGTGTCGATGATGTTAACGCGGCAGTCCTTCCAGAAGCAGGTGGTGGCGGCAGAGGTAATGGTAATGCCGCGTTCCTGTTCCTGCTCCATCCAGTCCATGGTGGAGGCGCCGTCGTGCGTTTCGCCGATCTTGTGGTTAACGCCGGTATAGAAAAGAATGCGTTCGGTGGTGGTAGTCTTGCCTGCGTCAATATGGGCCATAATGCCAATATTGCGCTGTTTGTTTACAGCAACGGTGCGGGACACGGTGTTTCCTCCATACTGCGGATGCGGTGTGGTGCAAAGCCGACGCCGCTTCCTTGCGGACGCGGCGTCGGGCTGAATTCAGATAAAAAACGGAAGGCCCTCTTACCAGCGGTAGTGAGCGAAAGCCTTGTTCGCGTCGGCCATGCGGTGCGTGTCTTCACGCTTTTTCACCGCGCCGCCGCGACCGTTGAAAGCATCCAGCAGTTCGGCGGAAAGTTTGGCAGTCATGCCTTTTTCACCGCGCGAACGGGCATAGTTGATAAGCCAGCGGATCGACAGGGAGACCTGACGTTCCGGGCGCACTTCCATGGGCACCTGGTAGGTGGCGCCGCCAACGCGGCGGGCCTTGACTTCCATGTGGGGCTTCACGTTGTCCAGGGCCTTTTCAAAGGCGCGCATGGGTTCTTCGCCCGTCTTTTCAGCCAGGGTCTCAAGGGAGCTGTAGAAAATCTTTTCGGCTGCACCCTTCTTGCCGTCGAACATAAGCCTGTTCACAAACTTGGTGACAAGGCGGCTGGAGTACAACGGATCGGGCAGCACTTCCCTCTTCGGGATAGGACCTTTACGGGGCATGGGGTTTCTCCTTCATGCTTGTTTTGCGGCGGCACCAAACCCCGCGGCGACCGGCGCTCCCCATGGGAAGCAGCCAGGCGGGCCGCATGGCACGCGCCGAAAGAATAAAACTACTTGGGACGCTTGGCGCCGTACTTGGAACGGCTCTTGCGACGATCGGCCACGCCGGACGTATCAAGGGTACCGCGCACGATGTGGTAACGGACACCGGGCAAGTCTTTTACACGACCGCCGCGGATGATGACCACGGAGTGTTCCTGAAGGTTGTGGCCTTCGCCGGGGATGTAGGCCGTAACTTCGATACCGTTGGTCAGGCGCACACGGGCGACCTTACGCAGAGCCGAGTTAGGCTTTTTCGGGGTGGTGGTGTAAACGCGGGTGCAAACGCCACGGCGCTGCGGGCAAGCCTGCAGGGCGGGGGTCTTCTTGCGCTTCACCACGGCCTTCCGCTCGATGCGGATAAGCTGGTTAATCGTGGGCATTATTTCCCTCCATATGGGATATTGCGCTCAAAAAAGAGCTTTTTGAACGACAGGACATAGCGTGTCCGCCGAGGCCTGTCAATAGGCAGGCCTCGGCGGACACGCGCACAAAAAAATTATTTTTATACCAAAGGCTGACAAAAAAACAAGCTGTTAGCCAACGGGCGGCATCAGTAAGTCCGTTTTAATGGGGCATGGAGCCTGAAAAAAAATGTATGACAAGCACGCCAAGCACAATCAGCCCGAGGCCAAGGCAGGCGGCAAGGTCAAGCTTCTGCCCAAAAACCAGCAAGCCCAGAAGCGAAACCAGCACAATGCCGATGCCGCTCCAGATGCCGTATGATATGCCCATGGGCACCACATTGAGCACCTTGGAAAGCAGGTAGAATGAAATACCGTAGCCGAGCAGCGAAGCAAGGGTGGGCAAAAGACGGCTCATACCCTCCGAATGCTTGAGGCAGGCTGTAGCCCCCACCTCGACCAGAATGGCCGCTCCAAGCTGAACATATGCCATTGCGGCAGAACTCATACCAACCTCTTTTGTATATCGGGGCAGTAGCGCCACCCGCAGGAACTGCGGCGCGGACAACAGGCAACCGCCCGCCGTCCGCGCCGCATATTCAGACCGGAAACCCCTTGGGGCGACAGCCGGTTATTCTTCGTTCAGGGCCTCGGCAAAGCGGGCGCGCAGAGCCTGCATTTTTTCCTTGGCGTCCAGCAGTTTTTCGGCGCGTTCGCGCTCGCGGGCCACCACGTCCGCAGGGGCGCGGCTCACAAAGCTCTCGTTGCTCAGCTTCATGTTCACGCCCACCACGTCTTTTTCAAGCTTGGCGATTTCCTTGTCCAGACGGGCAAGCTCGCCGTTCAGATCAACCGCGCCCTTGAGGGGCACGATAACCTGGCAGCCTTCCACCACCGCAGAGGCCGAAGCCTTGGGCGCGTGTACATCCGCGCCGATGGTGAGGGTTTCAAGCCGCGCCAGGGTGGTCATGCACTGACTGCTGGCCTCGAGCAGTTCGGCCTGAGCCGCGTCCACAGGGTGCAGCATGAGGCTGACCTTGTGGCTGGGGCTGATGCCAAGCTCGGCCTTGATGGTACGCACTGCCACAATGATACCCTGAATCAGCTCCATGCGACCAGCTTCCACCGGGCGCTGGCAGGCAGGGCGCGCTGCGGGATACAGCTCGCGGGCGATATCTGTGGCCTTTTTGCCAGCCGCCACGGGCAGCGCGGCCCATATTTCTGCGGTCACAAAGGGGACGATGGGATGCAGCAGCACCAGCAGCTCGCGCAGGGCCAGCCACAGCACATACTGGGCCTCGGCTTTGCGTTTGGGGTCTTCAGACTGCATGTCGGGCTTGATAAGCTCAAGATACCAGTCGCAGAATTCATTCCACAGGAATTTGTAACCCAACTGCGCCGCATCGTTGAAGCGGTAATCGGCCAGGGCCTTGTCCATGTCCTGCTTGACCACTTCAAGCCGGTGCAGCAGCCACTGGTGGTGCAGACCGGGAACAGCCTCGGGAGCCACAGGGGCCGGGGCTTCTTCCGGCAGGTTCATGAGGGCGAAGCGGGCCGCGTTCCAGAGCTTGTTCACAAAGTGGCGGTAGCCCTCGATGCGCTCCTCGGAAAGGCGGATGTCGCGCCCCATGGCGGCAAAGGCCGTCAGGGTAAAGCGCAGGGCATCGCAGCCGTATTTGTCGATCATTTCCAGCGGGTCAATAACATTGCCCGTGGATTTGGACATCTTGCGGCCAGAGGCATCGCGCACCAGGGCATGCAGGTACACGTCCTTGAACGGCACTTCGCCCATAAAGTGAATGCCCATCATCATCATGCGGGCCACCCAGAAGAACAGGATGTCAAAGCCCGTCACCAGCACCGAGGTGGGGTACCAGCGGCGCAGATCCTTGGTGTCTTCAGGCCAGCCCATGGTGGAGAAGGGCCACAGGGCGGAGGAGAACCACGTGTCCAGCACGTCTTCTTCCTGCTTCAGCGCGCCGCCGCACTTGGGGCAGACTGCGGGGGCTTCTTCGGCCACCACCAGCTCGCCGCACGATTCGCAGTTCCATGCCGGAATGCGGTGTCCCCACCATATCTGACGGCTGATGCACCAGTCGCGGATGTTATCAAGCCAGTGATAGTAGGTCTTGAGCCACGTTTCGGGAAAAATCTTGGTCATGCCGGGCACGGCGTCGCGCGCAGCAGGGGCCATCTTGGTGGCGGCCACAAACCATTGCGTGGAAACGTGCGGTTCAACCACCGTATGGCAACGGTAGCAATGGCCCACGGCGTGATCGATTTCCTCAATGCCCTCAAGCTGCCCGGCGGCTTCGATATCGGCCACGATGCGGGTGCGGCATTCTTCCTTGGCAAGGCCCGCATAGGCCCCGGCCTCGGCAGTCATGACGCCGTTTTCGTCAATGGCCTTGAGAAAAACGAGGTCGTGCTTCTTCCCCAGCATCCAGTCGTTATGGTCATGGCAGGGCGTCACCTTGAGCGCGCCTGTGCCGAATTCGCGGTCAACATAGGCATCGGCGATAATGGGGATCTCGCGCCCAAGCACGGGAACCACAGCCTTTTTGCCTATGAGGGCGGTGTAGCGCTCATCTTCGGGATGCACGCAGATGGCGGTATCGCCAGGGATGGTCTCGGGCCGGGTGGTAGCAATGGTGATATGCCCGCTGCCGTCGGCCAGTTGGTAGCGCACCTTCCACAACTTGCCCCGGCTCTGCTCGTGTTCCACTTCGTCATCGGCAAGAGCCGTGTGGCAGCGCGAGCACCAGTTGATGATGTAGTCGCCCTTGTAGATCAGCCCTTCATTATAGAGCTGCACAAAAACCTTGCGCACGGCGGCGGAGAGGCCTTCATCCATGGTGAAGCGCAGACGCGTCCAGTCCACGGAATCGCCAAGGGCGCGCGCCTGATCAAGAATGCGGTGGCCGTATTCATCGCGCCATTCCCACACCCGGTCGATAAAGGCTTCACGGCCCAGATCCTTGCGGCTCTTGCCTTCCTTGGCAAGGGCGCGTTCCACCACGTTCTGGGTGGCAATGCCCGCGTGGTCGGTGCCGGGCACCCAGAGCACGTTCTTGCCCTTCTGGCGGGCGTGACGGCAGAGCACGTCAATAAGTGTATGGTTGAGCGCATGCCCTATGTGCAGCGCGCCCGTGACGTTGGGCGGCGGAATGACAATGGAATACGGCTCGCCGGGAGCGTCCGGATCGGGCGTAAAGGTTTTGTCATCTTCCCAGTGCTTGCGCCACCGGGCTTCAACGTCATGGGGCTCATAGCCCTTGGGTAGCGTATCCGCCATCTTGCTTTCTCCATGAAAGGCGGCGATAATGCGGTATATGTTTGCCGCACAGCCAATCTGCATTTTATGGGACGCGTCCCACATCTGGGGCCTCATGGCCTGGCGCGCTGTTCGCGCGCTGGGACTGCCCTGCCGCCTGGTTAAGGGACAAGAAATAGCCGAAGGCGCGTATTTAGGCAAGCCGGGGGGCGTCAGCCCCAATGGCGGCCCGCAACAGAGCGGCGCGGGCGTACGCCTGCTGCTGGTTCCCGGCGGCAACGCAAGGCTCAAGGCTGCGGCCCTCGGCAAGAACGGGCGCGAGGCCGTGCGTCAGTGGGTGGAACGCGGCGGCAACTATCTGGGCTTTTGCGGTGGTTCCGGCCTTGCCCTGACCCACCCAAACCCAGACCACGGCCTGAATATCTGCCCCTGGGCGCGGGCCGCTTACCCTGAACGTCTGTACCATCTTATTTCCGGGCATGTGCGCGCCCACGTTGCCAGCGGGCATGAATTCTCGCCCCGCAGGCCTGCCGAGCCAGACAGACAGCCCGTGAACGGGCACAATGATACAGGCGCGACTGCCCCCCTGTGCCCCGGTGTTCGCCGCGCTGCCGCGCGACAGGCCCAGAGCGGAGCAGCTTCTGAAATATTTTCTCCCTCTCTTCCTGTCTGGTGGCCGGGGCGCTTTGCGCCGGAAAAAAACAACCACGTCACCGTGCTGGCCTCCTACGGTTCGCCGGATGCGGATTTCTGGCTGGCGGACCTGCCCCTGCAAAGCTTGCCCTCCAAGGTTTTTTCTCACTGGCGCGACCTTTACGGTCTGAACCTCTCGGCAGATTTTCTTGAAGGCCAGCCCATGGCCGTGACCGGAGCTTACGGGCAGGGGCAGTATGTGCTGAGCTATTCGCACCTTGAAACGCCGCACAGCCCCGACGCCAACGCGTGGCTGGCCCAGTTGCTGCGCAGCATGACAGGCCTTGAGCCAACGCGCGAAGATGTGCCCCTGTGGCAGCTGCGCCACCCCTGCGCTGCATGGCCAGAAGGTTCGGGCGGCCCCCTGCTGAGCGCCCTGCGCCACATGCGCGAGCTGCTTGATCTGGCAGTGGCCCACCATCTTTTCTTTGGGCGCACCCACTGGCTGTGGGGCTGGCGCACGGGCCTGCCCGGCGCGGCCTGCAACAACCTGCACGCGGCCCTGTGCACGGCGGCAAGCCTTGAACCGTCTGCGTCGGCGCTGGCCTACTGGCAGCAGGTGTCCCCGCGCTTTGCCAAGCTCGAAGGCCTGTTTGCCGCCGGGGCGGAAGATTATTTTCTGGCCTGCCGCCTTGCGGAAACACTCTCCCCCACAATGCCCGACGCCATTGACAAGCGCGGGCTTGACCACCAGCGCGAATCGCTGTTCGGTCACCCCATGAACGGCGGGGGCATTCTGGCAGAGCTGCTGGAAATGACCGAAGAGCTCGTCTACCTTTCCCAGACTTCCATCCCCTGCGATCTGGCCTGACTCCGCTGCAACCAACCTGGCGCGGCGTCATGCCCCGCCCGCCTCTGCGCGCCGCAAACGCTGGACGCCGGGGCCGCAAGCCGCTATGAGGGCTTTTTGCATCAACCTTCAAAGCCCAAGGCTCACATGTACGCATTTGATCTCGGCTGCGCCGCCTACCAGCGCGCCTTTGAAATACAAAAACAGGCGCAGGCTTACGTGCTTCAGGGCGGCGACGACATTCTGCTGCTTCTGGAGCATCCGCCCACCGTCACCCTTGGCAAAAACTCCGGCCAGGAGAATCTGCCTCCCAACCTCGCCAGCATTTGGGGTTCGGCTGTGGATGTTGTGCACAGCACGCGCGGCGGCAATATTACCTGCCATTTTCCCGGTCAGCTGGTGGCCTACCCTATCATCAACCTGAAAAAACGTTCCGGCGGCGTCCGGGCCTATGTAAATGATGTGGAAGAAACCGCCATCCGCACGGTACGGCGCTTTGGCATTGAAGCGGCCCGCAAGCCGGGTTTTCCCGGCGTATGGGTGGGCGGCAGCAAGATTGCCTCTCTGGGCATTGCCGTACAGCGCCACGTGACCCTGCACGGTCTGGCAATGAATGTGGACAGGGATCTTTCCCTCTTCAACATCATCACCCCATGCGGCCTTGATGGCGTGACCGCCACCTCGGTGCAGCGGGAACAGAACGGCGACCCGGCGACTATGGATGCTGTGAAAGCATGCTTTCTTGAAGCCTTTTGCGAGGTTTTCAGCCAGCCGCTGCCGCCCCTGCAATCGACGCAAGCCTGCGAAGCCCTGCTCGCGGGCCAACCGTAACGGGCATGCAGGACGGATCAAATCACCAGCCCAACACCAGTTCAGGCAATTTGCGGCATGACGCCGCAGGTGCCGCAGCAAGGACGAAACAGATGACCCAACCCGATTCTTCCGATAATTCCGGTTCTGCCAACGCCCCTCTGCGCAAGCCCGCATGGCTGCGCCGCCCGCTGGCCTCCGACAGGCGCTTTTTCACCACCTCCGCCCTGCTGAACGAGCAGGGGCTTTCCACCGTGTGCAAGGAGGCCAACTGCCCCAACCGGCAGGAATGCTTTTCTTCCGGCACGGCCACATTTCTGATTTTGGGTGAAACCTGTACGCGCAATTGCCGCTTCTGCAATATCCACCCCGGCCAGACCAGCGCCCCCGACCCCACGGAACCTCAGCGCGTGGCTCAGGCCGCCGTTACGCTGGGACTCAGGCATGTGGTTGTCACTTCTGTGACGCGTGACGATCTTGCGGACGGTGGTTCCGCCCAGTTTGCCGCCGTTATTCAGGCGCTCCGGCAGGCCCTGCCGCAGAGCAGTGTCGAGGTGCTTATCCCCGATTTTCAGGGCAACGCCGATGCCCTGCGCACGGTCATGGACGCCAAACCCCATATCATCAACCACAATGTGGAAACGCACCCCGCGCTCTATGCGCAGGTGCGCCCCCAAGCCGATTACGAGCAAAGCCTGGAACTGCTGCGCCGCGTGAATGACTGCGGCATGACGGCCAAAAGCGGCCTCATGGTGGGGCTGGGCGAAACAGACGCGCAGGTGCTTGAGGTGATCAAGGACCTGCACACCGTGGGCTGCTCCATTGTGACCATCGGCCAGTACCTGCCGCCCACAAGCCAGCACCACAAGCTTGACCGCTATGTGACGCCGGAACAGTTTGAAGAGTACGCCGCCTACGGTAAATCGCTGGGTTTGCGCCACGTGTTTTCCGGTCCGCTGGTGCGCAGCAGCTACCACGCAGCCAACTTTGCCTGATTGCGGGCCGGTCGCTGGCCAGCCTCTACCTGCCTCAACCGCGCAACCATAAAAAGCGGGCTTTGCTCCCCGGATCACTGCCGGAGAACAAAGCCCGCTTTTCGTTCCTCAAATTTCAGGACCCGGCTTAAACCATACCCAAGGCCTGAAAACCCCAGACAAAACCTGTCAGGGTAAAAATACTCAGCCCGTTGGCGACCACTGCCGTAAGGGCCGCTTCTTCCGGCACGGTGCTGTACACCTCGGCAATGACCGTCACCACCAGAGCCGTGGCCGTAGCGCTGACAATCACGCTGATTACGAGCCACAGGCCCGAAACACCCAAGGCCGCCAGCATGACCCAGCACAGCAGCGGGTGCAGAACCAGCTTGCAGAGAATAAACCACGTTTGCCGCGCAAAAGCGTGTCCGTGCGCCTGCCGCGTGGCCACCACCAGCTTTTGCCGCAAATCCAGCCCCAAAGCCAGCAGCATGCAGGGGGCCGCAGTGTAGCCCACAAGGCTCACCGCGCGGTCAAGCGGAGCCCACAACCCAAGCCCGGAGGCGGAAAGCGCTATGCCTGCCAGGGTCGAAAGCAGAATGGGGTTGCCAAGGATAAAAACCTTCAGAAGCTTGCCCACAAATTTCAGGGGATTGCCGCCGTCCCAGGCCAGCGATCCGGCCAGCGCATCCAGACGGGACTGCCCGATGATCATGACCACATTGGGCGTGAGGGTACACAGACCGGCAATGAGCATGGCTGTGGCATTGCCGGGGAACAGGTTGGACACGATGGGCAACCCCACAAAGGCGGCATTGCAGGCGGAACAGGAAAGCCCGGCAATGACGCCCGGCCCAACGCCGCGCCGACAAAAAATCCTGTCGCCCACATAGCCGATGCAATACACCACGAGCTGGGAGCCAAGAATGCCCCCCCAGAAAGCCCAATGGGCAAGATCCTTCAGGCTGGCCCCGGCCAGCAGGTGCAGAATCAGCAACGGCAGAGCCAGCTTGAGCACATAGATGCCAAGAACAGGGCCAGCGTTTTCGGGCAATACATCGCGACTGCGCAAAAGAACGCCCGCGCCAATAATCAGAAATACGGGCATGACGGCAAACAGCGCTTGAAACATAACAAACCTTTTCCATTCGGATGCGTTTTTCACCCACCGGCATACCCGGCTGGCGACGGCGAAACTATGGCGCGGCTTGTCCACCTTGTCCAGCAAAAACTGTTTGTTCGTTCAAACAGTTTTTAAGATGTATAATTACAGAATATTACAAAAATTATATCATCTGTTTCAAACAATTGCCAACCCTTTGCCAGAGGTTCGAACACGCCCGCTTTTCAGCCCAGCCTCACCCAAACCCGCAAACAGGCCATAAAAAAGCCCTCCGTCAATGACGAAGGGCTTTGCCAAACATTCAGCCGTTAAATACAGCCGAAAGAATCTGTCTTACTTTTTGGCCTTGGCAGCCTTGTCATCCTTGGGCGTTTCGGCCTTGGGGGCGGCGGCTTCCGGAGCCTTTTCAGCTTCGGGCGTCACAGACTTGAAATCAAGCTTCTGCTTGTTCACAAGTTCCAGCACTTCATTGGTCACATCGCTCTTGGAATCAAAAGCGGCGACAGCTTCAGTGCTGATAATGACGGCATAGCCCTTTTCAGTGCGATAGGTATTGATCACGCGCTGAATGGCATCATACAGCAGGTTTACAACATTCTGCTGTTCCACCTGCATGCGCTGCTGGGCAGACATGTAGACGGCCTGCAGTTCTTTCTGCGCTTCAGCGTCCTTGGGGTTGGCTTCCAGGCGCTGCTGGATGTCGTTAAGCTTGGTCTGCATGTCGCCCTGAAGGCTTTCAAGGAACTTCACGCCGGCCTTGCCAGGTTCGCTATCGCGCATCACGCGCGCCATATCCACCACCGCCACCTTGGGCTGGGCATTATTGTCGCCCTGTTGGCAGGCAAAAAGCATGAAGCTCAGCAGCAGAGCCAGCGGCATAAAAAAACGGATTCGCATGGTTGTGACCACTCCTCTAATAAATGCCGGGCATAGAGTTGGGGCTCGGCGTTGAAGAACATGTACGTTGTTTTTATAGGCACCACAACCATTTTTCGCTGAAATTCCCTCTTGGGCGGCGCTTTGCGCGCGCCCCTTCGCGAGGAAAATCCACATCAGCGCAGCGAGGCGTACTGGGCCTTCATTCTCTGCACCCGGGCAACGTAGAAACGTGTTTCACGGGCTGGCAGGCGCGTGGCAAGATCCCTGTAAAAGGCGTCAACCGTCATGGCGTTTATGGTGTCCACGGCTTCTTCCATGGTTTTGCCGTAGAGCCGCAGAAAACGGTTCGGCCCCATATTGTAGGCGGCAATTGCGCAATATTCCCTTGCCAGCGGGTTGTGCACCCCGGAAAAATACCGGGTGAACAGGATGTGCAGGTAGGTGGTGCCATAGCGGATGTTGGTTTCCGGCACGCGCAGGTCGTCAAAACCCACGTCGCCCATGCGCCCGTAAAGGTATTTGTGCACCTCGTCGTTGGCGGTATCGGGCACTACCTGCATGAGGCCCATGGCCGACTTGTTGCTGACCAGGGTTGGCGAAAAGTCGCTTTCGCTGTGGATGATGGCGTACACAAGCTCGGTGCTCAAATTGTAGCGGCGCGAAAAATTCTCCACCAGATTCTGATAACGGCGGGCTCTGGCCTGTAGTTTTTCCATGTCGTTATCGTCAATATCGCCCACAAAGTTATCAAAAACAGTGCCGTGGCGCAGCACTTCAATGGCCGCCCTGCGCACCACGCGGGGCGAATAGCCCGCCAGCATGGCCGCGGGAGTCACCCAGCGCAGCGGGCGGCCCGCCGCATCAAGGGCATCGCCGTAATCGCGGGGCTGGTTGCTGACCAGAAGCGGGATGGAAACACCGTCCAGGGCCAGCAGAGGTGCAAAATCGCCCTGCGCGTCGCCTGAAAAGGCCAGTGATGGTTCGCCAGTATCAAGGATGACGCCGGCTGGCCCAAAGGAAACAATGCGCCGGGTCATATCCTGACCTGAGGCCTGACCTGTAGCCTTGCCTGTCGCAGAGCCCATCGCTGAGGATGTCCCCTGAGTTTTGTCCGTACCAGGTACCGGGCGGGCAGATGCGCTGGCATCGGCAGCCTGACGCGTCCGCGGACTGCCCCCGGATGTTTGTTCAGAATGCGGCTCCACCGCCCCGCGCACGGCCCACTGGCGTACACCGTCGCCCTGCGCCTGAATGGGAACGGGCATGTCTTCGGGACGCAGGCGGGCCACCATGCCGCTGGCGCGGCGGCGCAGTTCCGGCCCCTCGCTCTGCGGCACAAAACCGGCCAGCAGGCCGAGCACCAGCAAGGCGGCGGCAAGGCCGAGCGATATGAGCAATATTGTGTTACGTTGTTTCATGGGCATCCCCGTGGGCGTCGGCACGGCCTTGAGCCTGCCGCCGTCTGACGGTTGTAGGGCTGATCTCATACACCCTGCCCGCAGGCAGAATATGCGTCGGAAATCCGACAGCCGAGAATCTTCCGCAACACTTCTTGCAATTCCTTTGCCAATTCTCCACACGTCCCAGACAAACCACTTTACAAAATGTGTACTTTAATTCAGAACAGACGGCCCCATTTATGAGCTACCGTTGACCAGACCTTTTTTCCCACCTATACTTATTTCTGTGAAAAAAGGCTTGCACGCCATGCGCGCGAGAGCCGCCGCCCGGGCCTCAAAAGAGCCCTCAAGGCGGTCATTTCTCTGGGAATCAGGCGGTTCAGCCCGGGCAACAACGTCTTAATACGCGCATAGCCGCGCCGGTTCCCCATGCTGTCAGCCAACACAGGCACCCCGGGGAAATGGAGCAAACCGTGTCCCAGCATTCGCCAGAATACATTCGCGAAGAAATCAAACGCCTCCTCAAATATGCGCCGCCCGAAATGCGCGCCGCAGCCATTGCCCTGCTGCCCGCCGCAAAGCGCTCTCTCAACACCGGCTATCACCCCTGCCTGCGCGGGGTGCCCATGCGCAGCTGGCGCTGCCTGCTCATGCTGCTCACCTCCATATCTGCCATGCAGAACGATACCGAAATGCTGCTGCGCGTTTCCAACGATCTGCTCGCCATTGCCGACCGTATGGCCCCTCCTGGGGAAGTGCTGCGGCAAAGCGCTGAAATTCTTGTCCACGCCCTGTACGCCGATATGTACGTGTGCCGCCTGCGCAATGCCAATGGCGAATGGGTGGCGCGCTCGGCCAATCAGGTGGACGGCGGCAGCATACCCATCGTGGCCCCAATGCTGGAGGAAGGCCTGCGCGAACACCCCGTGATGCGCGCCATTCTTGAAGGCCACACCCGCTATGTGGTGTCCAACAACCTTCAGGCCCTGGCCATGGGCGGTGAATCCTTTGACTGCATCATCTACAAGGAAGGCTACCGTTCGCGTCTGGCCTTTGTGCTGCGAGAGCGCAGCAACAAGCCTCCCTTTGGCCTCGTAATGTTGTATACCAAACGTGAGTATGGCTTTGAAAGCTTTGACGAACGTTTTCTTTCAAAATGTGCCAGCATTGTTTCGCTCACCGTGGGCCGCCGCGTGGCCGTTGCCCGCGATACGCTGGAAAAAGCCGCCGGAGCCATGGCCCACTACGGCAACAACGCCCTGAACGTCATGCGCAATCAGGCGGAATATTGCGGCGAACTGGTGGAAGATCTGGACGCCAACCAGGCGCGCAGCCTGCGCCTTGCGCGCGAGCTGCTGGCCGAATTTCCTGAAAATTCGCGCGGGCGCATGCTCGGCATGGAGCTGGAACGCGCGCTCGCCCGCAACGACCTCACCGAACTGGCCGGGCATCTGGGCGGCGTGCTTGAAGGTACGCGGCGCATGACGCGCATTATCAATTCGCTCAAAAAATCCGCAGACCGGCCACGCCTGATGCACTACGCCCTTGGGCACGATGTGCTGCGCCTTGAGGACGATGTAACACGCGAGGATTAGTCATGCGAGCCGCCCGGCTTTTTCCCTTTCTTGAGACCATCAGGAATTATTCCGCCCAGGATTTCAAGGCGGACATGACGGCGGCCCTTACCGTGACGCCCATGGCTGTGCCTCAGGCCATGGCCTATGCCATTATTGCCGGGGTTCACCCGCAGTACGGCATCTATGCCTGCATGCTGCCCGTGGTGCTGGCCGCTCTGTGGGGATCCTCCCGCTTTATGGCCGCCGGCCCCACCAACGCCATCTCCATGATTATTTTCTCCACCCTCGCTACCATCAGCGTGGGCGGCGAACTGATCAGCACTATGCCCGAAGAATCGCGCATGTCCTATATTTTCGGCATGGCGCTCCTGTGCGGGCTTATCCAGCTGGGCATGGGGCTGGCGCGGCTGGGCGATCTGGTCAATTTTATCTCGCATTCGGTCATGGTGGCCTTTTCCACCGGAGCGGCGCTGCTCATTGCCGCAGGGCAACTCTACATGGCTATGGGCCTGACCGGCCCCAAACCCTCGGGCTTTTTCAACCAGATGTTCGGCGCGCTGCACGGCCTGCCCTTTATCAATTACTGGAGCCTCGGCATTGCCGTTGGCACCATTGTTCTGACCGTGTTTTTCAAGCGCCTGTCGCCGCGCTTTCCCGCATCACTGGCCGCGCTCGGCGTGATTACGCTCTTTGCCGCCGTATTCAGCGTGGACGAAAGGGGCGTTCCGCTGGTTGGCGTCATACCAAGCGTTGTGCCGCCTTTTTCCCTACCCCCTTCATTTGATCTGGACGCAGTGCGCGACCTGTTCATGCCCGCGCTGGCCATTGCCCTGCTGGGCACGGTGGAATCACTGGCCATTGGCAAACAACTGGCAAACATCAAGGGTGATGCGTTTGACGGCAGCCAGGAGCTTATCGGTCAGGGCCTCGGCAATATCGCCGCTGGCCTTACCTCGGGCATTCCCGGCTGCGGCTCCTTTACCCGTAGCGCCCTTGTGGTCACATCCGGCGGCAGAACGCGCATGGGCACGGTGTTTTCCGGCATTCTCGCCCTGCCGCTGCTGTTTGTGCTGGCCCCACTCATAAGCTGGCTGCCGCTCCCCGCCCTGAGCGGCATACTGCTGCTCATTTCCTTCAAGATGATAGATATTGACGCTATCCGCCTGTGCGTTGTGGCAACCAGCGTGGACAGGGCCGTGCTGCTCATCACCTTTTTGTCCACTCTGCTGTTTGATCTTGAAAAAGCCATCTTCATAGGTGTGCTGCTTTCCCTCACGCTGTTTATTTACAAGACTGCCCACCCACGTGTGAACAGGCTCCACAAGGGCGATCCGCTGCTGCGCGAAGGCCCCGCCGAACTGCCGCAGGGCATCACCGTGTACATGATTGAAGGCACCCTGTTTTTCGGGGCCATCCACGAACTTGAACGTCTGCTGTATGCCGAGGACAGCGAGCCCACCCGGCTTGTGGTGCTGCATCTTTCACGCGTGTTCTGGATTGATGCGTCAGGGGCGCATGCGCTGTCGCAATTTATCGAGCGCTGTTACGCCCGCAGCCTGCCGGTTATTCTTGTGGTGGGCAGCCCCTCGGTGCGTACCATCTTGCGGCGCACAGGCCTTCTGGATTATCTCAGCAACGGTTTTGTGGCCGACACCACGGGCGAAGGCCTGCGGCTGGCCGCAGCCATGCTGAACCGCTTTGCATGCAGCGATGCCCAGTGCGCGACCGCAGGCGCAGATGCAACCGAGGCGCAGCCAGAGCAAACCGTGCAGGCAGCCGCGCCTGCCCCCGCCAGCCATGGTCCGGATTATATGGCGCAGTCTGCCCGCGTGGCGCTGGACCCCCAAGGCAACGTACTGCCCGCCGAACAAACCGCCCCTGCGGAAAATTCCGCCGAACCGCCGCGCGTGACCAAGGAGCGCCCGTGACCAAGGTTTTTCAACTGCCAACCTGCCCCGCAAACCCCGATTCCCTGCCCTTTGGCCCCGAGCATCCCTGGCTGGCCCCGCTGGCCGGATACAGCGATCTGCCCTTTCGTCTGCTCTGCCGCGAATACGGCGCAGCCGTGTGCGTTACCGAAATGGTCAGCGCCAAGGGCCTTGTTTATGAAAGCCCCGGCACCAACGAACTGCTCATGACCCTGCCCGAAGACCAGCCGCTGGTGGTGCAGCTTTTCGGCGCGGAGGCATTCTTTCTGGCCCGCGCGGTGGAACTGTTGCGTCAGTCCGGCTTTGGCTGGTTTGACCTGAACATGGGCTGTTCTGTTTCCAAGGTTTTGCGCCAAAGTGCGGGCGCGGCCATGCTGGGCGATACGGAAAACGTGCTTGCCGTGGCCCGCGCCATGATTGAGGCCGCAGGCCGTGGCCGTGTGGGCTTCAAACTGCGTCTGGGCCTGGACGACGCCCGCCCGGTGCTGCCCGACCTGGCCTTGCGCCTTGAGGATGCGGGCGCTGGCTGGCTGACCCTGCACCCACGCACAGCCCGTCAGGGTTTTGGCGGCGCAGCGCAGTGGGAGGCTATTGCCATGCTGGCCCAACGCCTGACCATTCCCCTGCTCGCCAGCGGTGACCTCTTTAGCGCGGAAGACGGCGTGAATTGCCTTGAGCGCACCGGGGCCAGCGGCGTCATGTACGCCCGTGGGGCCATGCACAATCCAGCCATCTTTGCGGACCACGCGGCCCTTCTGGCCGGGAACGCGCTGGTTCAGGCCGATGCCCCCCGTTTGCGGGCTATGATTTCACGGCATCTGGAGCTTGCCCGCGCCCACTGCCCCGGCAAGGCCGCCCTGTGGAAAATGCGCTCCGTGGTGCCGCGCTACGTGCGCACCCTGCCCGGCGCACGGGCCTTGCGTCAGGAGCTGTGCCGCTGTAATGATTGGGAAGAGCTTGACCGGTTACTGGATATTTTTCTGGGAAGCCCTGACTAGCAAGGAACAAGGGCGCATGCGGTTACGCTTGCCGCGCCTCTGCAATACAGTATTGCATACAGATAAAATTTTTAAGGTTGATGGGTTTGGGTCGGGCGAGGGGCAGTGCAGCCACGGCTCCACGCCTGAAAGCGCCGCCCTTTGAAGGAGAGCCGTGATGGATGTTTACCGAGCCAAGACAGCGGGCTTTTGCATGGGCGTGAGCCTGGCCCTGCAAAAACTTAACACTGCGCTGGAGCGCAAGGGGGGCGCCCCCGAGACGACCCGCATCTGTACCCTTGGCCCCATCATCCACAATCCGCAGGTTCTGGCGGAGTATGAGTCGCGCGGCGTGGTCTGCGTCAAGGAAGCCGCGCAACTGCACCCCGGCGATGTGGCGGTTATCCGCGCGCACGGCATCACGCGGCAGGTTGAGGAGCAGGTCAAGCAAAGCGGGGCCGACATTGTGGACGCCACCTGCCCCAAGGTAAAAAAAGCCCAGCTTTCCATCGGGCGGGCCACCGCTGATGGCGCAACCCTGCTGCTTTTTGGCGAGGCGGATCACCCGGAGGTGCGCGGGCTGGTTTCTTACGCCTGCGGCCCGGCCCATGTGTTCGGCACGGCGGCAGAGCTTGAGTCCTTGCACCTTGCCGAAAACAAGGCCTATGTGCTGGCCTCGCAGACAACTCAGGATCGACAGATATTTCAGGAAATTGTGGAAGATCTGCGCACGCGCATTGCTGACCTTGTGGTGCTTTCCACCATTTGCGACGCCACCCGCGAGCGGCAGGAGGAAGCCCGTAACATTGCCTCCTGTGTGGATGTCATGGTAATCATAGGTGGAAGGCAGAGCGGAAACACCCGCAGACTGGCTGATGTGGCCTCTTTGAACGGTATCGACACCTACCTTGTGGAGCGTGTCGAAGAGCTGGCCGCAGAAAATTTTTCGCAAAAAAATCGTGCAGGTCTAACGGCTGGCGCATCTACGCCGAAAAGTCTTATTGACGCGGCTCATTTGTGGCTGCAGTCGCTTTAATCCCGTTTGCTCCTGAAGCGGTACTTTTCTGGAGGCAGCATGGCCCAGACCAATATTCTGCTGGAAGCCGGCACCAACGAGCTGGAAGTGGTGGAGTTCTATCTTGAAGAATTCACCCCTCCTTCTGCCGATGCGCCGCAGTTGGACGAAAATGGCGAACCCGTTCCCGCCAAGCCCTATCGCGGCTACTACGGTGTCAACGTGGCCAAGGTGCTTGAAATTATCCGCATGCCCAAGGTGACGGCACTGCCCGAAGTGCAGCACCCGAGCGTGCTGGGTGCTTTCAACCTGCGCTCGCGCATTATTCCGCTGGTGGATCTGGCCATGTGGCTGGGCAAAACCCACCCAGCAAAAGAAGAACAGCCCAAAACCATTGTGACGGAGTTCAATAACGTCACCACAGCCTTCATGGTTTCCGGCGTCAACCGAATCCACCGCATCAGCTGGGAGAAGGTTGAACCGCCGAACAAGTACGTTGCTGCCGTGTCCAACAATACGGTCATCGGCGTGGTCAAGCTTGAAGACCGCATCATCTTTCTCCTCGACCTTGAAAAAGTGGTCGCCAACCTCAATCCCAAGCTGGGCCTGCGGCTTGACGATCTGGGCGACGACTGGACAAATGAGGGGTACCGGGCCCTTGTAGCCGACGATTCCGCCCTTATCCGCGAAATGCAACGCGACCTGCTGGAAAAGGCGGGCTTTACCGTTGAGGTTGTTTCCAACGGACGCGCTGCCTGGGATCGTCTGCTGGATTTCAAAAAGAGCGCCGAAGAAGGCAACCGCCCCATTACCGACTTTGTGCACGTGGTGGTTTCGGACATCGAAATGCCGGTCATGGACGGCCTCAATCTTACCCTGCGCATCAAGGAAGACTCCATGCTCAAGAAGCTGCCGGTACTGCTCTTTTCTTCACTCATTACCGAAAAGCTGCGCCACAAGGGCGTGAGCGTGGGTGCGGACGACCAGATTTCCAAGCCGGAAGTTACCCAGCTGGCTCACAGGGCCATGGCCCTCATCAAGGCCAGGGAGCAGGGCGAAGCCTAACCGTCTCAATCCGCATTTGCTGTTTTCAAGGGGACTCCTTTACGCAAGGGGTCCCCTTTACGTTTCTGGGCGCGCGCTGTTTGCAAAGGCGCTTGCCAGAGTGTAAACTCGGCCCAAGACCACCAAGGAGCTTTTATGGCAGTAGTGCTAGGCACGGCAGGGCATATAGATCACGGCAAAACTTCGCTGGTACGGGCGCTTACAGGCATTGACTGCGACCGCCTGCAAGAAGAAAAACGCCGGGGCATCACCATTGAACTTGGCTTCGCCTGGGTTGACCTTCCCGGCGGCGAGCGGCTGGGCATCGTGGATGTGCCGGGGCATGAGCGCTTTGTCAAAAACATGGTGGCTGGCGCGGCTGGCGTGGACTTTGTCATGCTTGTTATTGCCGCGGACGAAGGCATCATGCCCCAGACGCGGGAACATCTTGAAATCTGCTCCCTGCTGGGCATACGCACCGGTCTTGTGGCCCTTACCAAGACAGACATGGTGGACGCCGACTGGCTCGAAATGGTGCAGGAAGAAGTACGCGGGTTCCTGCAAGGCACCTTTCTTGAAGGTGCGCCCATCTTCCCCGTTTCCGCAACCACAGGCGATGGCGTGGACACGCTGCGCGACCACCTTGCGCGCGTGGCTGCCGAGCTGCCCGCCCAGCGGCGCAGTGATATTTTTCGCCTGCCGGTGGACCGCGTATTCAGCATGAAGGGACACGGCACCGTTGTGACGGGCACTGTCATTTCCGGCGTGTGCAACCTTGGCGATGAACTGCGCTTCATGCCGCCCGATCTGCCCACCCGCGCACGCGGGCTGCAACGTCATGGCAAGGCCGCCGATTCGGTGCAGCCGGGCCAGCGCTGCGCCGTCAACGTGCAGGGGCTGGATGTGGAGGAAATCGAACGCGGCTTTGTGCTGGCCCGCCCCGGCGAACTGTTCCCCTCCAACCGCTGGCTGGTCAGGCTCACCTGCCTTTCCTCCGCCCCCAGAGCCATGCGCCAAAGGGTGGAAATCCACTTCCACCACGGTACGCGCGAATGCGCGGCGCGGGTGGTCTTTCGCGACAGGGACAAGCTGGCCCCCGGCGAAACCGCGCTGGCGGAACTGCGTTTCAAGGAACCCATGGTGGGCGTATTTGGCGACCACTGCGTGTTGCGGGCCTATTCGCCCCTGCGCACGGTTGCTGGCGGGCTGCTGGTTAGTCCTCTGCCGCCCGAACTGCGGGCCAAAGACCCTGAACTGGCCGATAAGCTCCGGCTGTTGCAGGAGCTGCCAGAACTTCGCGATGCGGCAGAAGCCATCGGCGGCGGCAAGGCCGAAGCCAAGGCGCGCGATGAAGCCAGGGCTGCGCTGGTACGCGGCGCACTGACCCTGCGCGGTATTGAAGGCGCTGACGAAGCGCGGCTGCGCGCCCTGACGGGCCTTGCCCGATCCGCTGTGGAGGCGGCGCTGCAACTGCTTTCCACCCGTGGCGACGCTATCTGCTGGGACAAGGAAAACCGCTGCTGGGTTGGCAAAATTCCCTTTGAAAAACTGCTGGCCGCCAGCCTTGAACGCGGGGCTGACCTGCACCGCCGCGAACCTCTCAAACCCGGATTCACCCGGGGGGCCCTGTGCACGGGCTGGAGCCGCAACCTGCCCCCCAAGCTGGTGCAAAAAGTGCTGGATCAGGCCCTCAAGCAGGGCGATTTGGTCATCGAGGGCGAGGGACTGCGCCTGCAATCGCATACGGTAAGCCTGGCCGCCGACCAGGCAGGCCTGCGCCAAAAGCTGCTGGACGCGCATGCCAGCGCGGGGCTGACCCCGCCCAACGCCAAGGACGTGCTTGAGGAGCTTGGCGTCACGCCCAAGGAGGCCGCCCCGGTGCTGCGCCTGCTTTGCGAGGCTGGCGAACTGGTCAAGATCAAGGACGGCCTGTATTACCACGGCCCGGCCCTGGCCGATATTCTTGAACGTGTGCGCGGCTGGTTCACCACCCACGACAATCTTGATGTGGGCGGCCTGAAAGAACTCCTGGGGCTTTCTCGCAAATATCTGATCGCCTTGCTGGAATATATGGATAATGAACGCATAACCGTGCGCGTGGGCGACCAGCGCCGTTTTCGCGGGCGTTAGGTTATTCCGTAAACAGGAATTGTCCTTGCATTCTTGCCTTGAATGCTCATATATCTCAGTAATGCTCATTTGCTCATAACTCTTCACTAAGGAGCCCGGATATGTCTGAAAAAATTCTGGTAGTTGGTGGTGTTGCCCTGGGGCCCAAGGCGGCTTGCCGCTGCAAGCGCCTCATGCCCGATGCGGAAGTGATGCTTGTGGACGAAAACGTCTTCATTTCCTACGGCGGTTGCGGCATCCCCTACTACGTGTCCGGTGAGATACAGAATCTCGACGACCTGCGCTCCACACCCTATCATACTGTGCGCGACACCGAATTTTTCCGCGATATGAAGGGCATCACCGTGCGCACACAGACGCGCGCCCTGGCCATTGACCGGGCTGCCAAAACCCTGCTCGTCAAGGACGTTGTTTCCGGCAAGGAAGAAAAGCTGCCTTACGACAAGCTGGTGCTGGCTACCGGCGCAAGCCCGCGCGTGCCCCCCATTGAAGGCAAGGATCTGAAAAACGTGCTTTCCCTGACCCGTCTGGAAGCCGCCGGAGCCATCCGAGCAGCTTGCCAGGAGGGCAAGGTGAGCGAGGCGGTCATTGTGGGCGGCGGCTTCATCGGCCTTGAGGCTGCCGTGGCCCTGGCCGATATGTGGGGCGTGAAAGTCAGCGTTGTGGAAATGATGGATCAGATTCTGCCCGGCGTGCTTTCCCAGCCTCTTTCACTCATGGCCGCCAACGACTGCCTGACCCACAAGGTTGACGTTTTCACCTCTGAAAAAGTGCTGCGCCTTGAAGGCGAAAACGGCACTGTCACCAAGGTGGTCACGGACAAGCGCGAAATCCCCGCCCAACTGGTGATCTTTGCCGCTGGCTTCATCCCCAACGGGCAGCTTGCCAAGGATGCCGGGCTGGAAGTTGCCCCCTTTGGCGCGGTGGTGGTGGACGAGCACATGCGCACCACCGACCCCTCCATCTATGCGGGCGGCGACTGCGTGGCGATCAAGAACATCATCACCGGCAAGATCGGCTACCTGCCCCTGGGTAGCATGGCCAACCGCCAGGGCCGCACCATCGGCACCAACCTTGCTGGCGGTAATGCCAGATTCCCCGGCTTTGTGGGCACCTGGGCCGTCAAACTCTTTGACCTTTCCTTCTGCGGCGTGGGCCTTACAGTTGACCGCGCCCGCAAGGAAGGATTCGACGCCATGAGCGTCAGCGTGGAGCAGCTCGACCACGCCCACTTCTACCCCGAAAAAGCCATGATGAGCCTTGAACTGGTGGTAGACAAGGCCACCAGCCGGGTGCTTGGCATTCAGGGCGCCTGCGCCGACCCCGACTCGCTCAAGGCCCGCATTGATGCGGTGGCTGCGGCCCTGCAATACTCCAAGCCCACGGTGGAAGACATCTCCAACCTTGAAATCGCATACGCCCCGCCCTTTGCCTCGGCAATGGACGTGGTCAACGTGGTTGCCAACGTGGCCGACAACGCCCTCTCCGGGCGCTTCACCCCAGTGACCGCCGACCAGTTCATGGACTTGTGGAAGAAACGCAGCGAAAACCACGTGTTCTTTATTGATGCCCGTCCTGCGGCGGCTGGCAAGGCCGTGCAGGAAAAGTATCCCGACTGGCACGCCATGCCGCTGGAAGAAATCGCCGCCAGAATCAGCGAGGTGCCCAAGGACCGCCCTGTTGCCATTATCTGCAACACAGGTCTGCGCGCCTATGACAGTTTGCTGGTGCTGGCCCGCAATGGCGTGACCAACGTGGTCAACTCCACGGGCGGCATGCAGGCAGCCATCAAGATGGGCCTCTCGCTGTAACATACCCGCAAGAAAGAACGCATCTAAACGCTTTAGGGGGAGGAACTTTTGTAAAAGGGTTCCTCCCCGTTTCGACCGACACAGGCTTTCTCCAACCCGGCAGACTCTGCCACACTCAGCTCAGCGCACTGCCCGCAGGGCGGATTTTGACTGAATGCCATCAAGGGGTCAGCCCGCAAGCGCCCAAAATCCGTAACATTGAATCAGGGGCAAGCCGCAGATTTTCTGCCATGAAACATTTGTAACATTTTTTTCATTTGCCCAGCACATTCCAACGTGCTGGCATCATAGGTTTTCCCTTCCTGCCTGCCCCGAATCTCCTTGCCAGATTTCACAATTCATCACTATTTTCCGCATGTTGCGTCTGTCACATTTTTTTTTGTTGCGCCCTCGATTAAACTGTTCAAACAAACAATTTTATGGTAAGCGCAAAAACGCACATTCCGTCGGGGCAGACGAGTGTGTGCAGCAAGGCTCCAAAACAAGTGATACCAAGCTTTTTTGGTGGACGCGAAAAGGCGGATTGGGTAGGGTTTTTCTACCACGATTCCACTCCCAGCCTCCATTTTGTGTTCACTTTACGGCAATAGCCGTTGCCCGTCCCTGCCCAGTGCGGGGCCTTATCTCAGGGGCCGATCCGACCCAAGCTGATTTTGTAAAAACATTGCGCGCCTGTTGGCGCCAAGGAGGAACAGATGGCTCATATGAAAACTATGGACGGCAACAACGCCACCGCGCACATTGCCTACGCTCTGTCGGAAACGGCAGCCATTTACCCCATCACCCCCTCGTCCGTCATGGGCGAAGTCATGGATCAGCTGGCTGCCAAGGGCACCAAAAACCTGCTCGGCCAGATCGTGAATGTGCGCGAAATGCAGTCCGAAGCCGGCGCCGCTGGCGCTGTGCACGGCATGCTTTCCGCCGGTGCCCTCACCTCCACCTACACGGCTTCCCAGGGTCTGCTGCTCATGATCCCCAACATGTACAAAATCGCCGGTGAACTGCTTCCCGGCGTTTTCCATGTTTCGGCTCGTGCCCTGGCTTCCCATGCCCTGTCCATCTTTGGCGACCACCAGGACGTGATGGCCGCCCGTCAGACGGGCTTCTGCTTCCTGGCTTCCTCCTCCGTGCAGGAATGCATGGACCTGGCCCTCGTTGCGCACCTTTCCGCCATCGACGCCAGCCTGCCCTTCTGCCACTTCTTTGACGGCTTCCGCACCTCCCACGAAGTGCAGAAGATCGAAACCATTGACTACGAAGACATCCGCCCCCTGGTGAACTGGGAAAAGGTGGCCGAATTCCGCGCCACCTCCATGAACCCCGAGCATCCGCACATTCGCGGCACCGCCCAGAACCCCGACATTTACTTCCAGAACCGCGAAGCTTCCAATCTCTACTACGACGCCGTGCCCGGCATCGTGCTTGAGAACATGAAGAAGGTCGAGTCCATCACTGGCCGCAAGTACCGCCTCTTTGACTACGTGGGCCACCCCGAAGCCGACCGCGTGATCGTTTCCATGGGTTCTTCCTGTGAAGTCATTGAAGAAACCGTGAAGTACCTCAACGCACAGGGCCAGCGCGTGGGCCTCGTGAAGGTGCACCTGTTCCGCCCCTTCTCCACAGAGCATCTGCTGCGCGCCCTGCCTTCCAGCGTGACCTGCATCACCGTGCTTGACCGCACCAAGGAAAGCGGCGCTCTTGGCGATCCCCTGTATCAGGACGTGTGCACCGCCTTCCTCGAAAAGGGCGAAGCTCCCACCCTGGTGGGCGGCCGCTACGGCTTGGGCTCCAAGGACTTCACCCCCGGCATGGCCAAGGCCGTGTACGACAACATGTTGGCCCTTCAGCCCAAGAACCACTTCACCGTGGGCATCAACGACGACGTCACCTACACGTCGCTTGACGTGGAAGAAGAAATCGACACCGTGCCCGCTGGCACCGTGCAGTGCAAGTTCTTCGGCCTCGGCGCTGACGGCACCGTGGGCGCCAACAAGCAGGCCATCAAGATCATCGGCGACAACACAGATCTCTACGCTCAGGCCTACTTTGCTTACGACTCCAAGAAGTCCGGCGGCTTCACCGTGTCGCACCTGCGCTTCGGCAAGGAACAGATCACCTCTTCCTACCTGATCACCAAGGCCGACTACGTTGCCTGTCACAAGGCCGCCTACGTGACCCAGTACGACATTCTTGAAGGCATCAAGGAAGGCGGCACCTTCGTGCTGAACTCCAACTGGTCGCTTGCCGACATGGAAAAGCACCTGCCCGCCTCCATGAAGCGCGTCATCGCCCGCAAGAAGCTGAAGTTCTACAACGTGGACGCCGTCAAGGTTGCCCAGGAAGTGGGCCTCGGCGGCCGCATCAACATGATCATGCAGACCGCCTTCTTCAAGCTTGCCAACGTGCTTGACTTTGAAAAGGCCGTGGGCCTGCTCAAGGAATCCATCAAGAAAACCTACGGCAGCAAGGGCGACAAGATCGTCAACATGAACATCGCCGCCGTGGACAAGGGCATGGACGCTCTGGAAGAAGTGAAATACCCCGCTTCCTGGGCCACTGCCACCGAAGGCGCCGCTGCCTGCCACTGCGATGACGACGAATACATCAGCGCCGTTGTGCGTCCCATTCTGGCCCAGCAGGGCGACAAGCTGCCCGTGTCCGCCATGGATCCGGCTGGCTTCATGCCCCTCGGCACCGCCGCTTGCGAAAAGCGCGGCTGCGCCATCGACGTGCCCGAATGGCAGGTTGAAAACTGCATCCAGTGCTGCCAGTGCTCCTTTGTGTGCCCCCACGCCGCCATCCGCCCGGTGCTCGCCACCGAGGAAGAACTGGCTGGCGCGCCCGCTTCCTTTGTGACCAAGGACGCCATCGGCAAAGAACTCAAGGGCATGAAGTTCCGCATTCAGGTGTACACCGAAGACTGCCTGGGCTGCGGCTCCTGCGCCGAAGTGTGCCCCGCCAAGGTCAAGGCTCTCGTCATGAAGCCCCTTGACACCCAGATGCCCACCCAGAAGGAAAATCTGGCCTACGCCGAAGCCAACATCACGCTCAAGGACGAGCTCATGGCTCGCGACACCGTCAAGGGTTCGCAGCTCCAGCAGCCCCTGCACGAGTTCTCCGGCGCCTGCGCCGGTTGCGGCGAAACGCCTTACGTCAAGGTGCTCACCCAGATGTTCGGCGAACGCATGATCGTGGCCAACGCCACGGGCTGCTCGTCCATCTGGGGCGCTTCTTCGCCCACCACGCCTTACTGCACCAACAAGGACGGCTTCGGCCCGGCCTGGGGCAACTCCCTGTTTGAAGACGCCGCCGAATACGGCTGCGGCATGGGTATTGCCTACGAACAGCGCCGTGGTCTGCTGGCCATGAAGGTTCAGGAAGCCCTGAAGGAAGAATCCGCTTCTCCCGAACTGAAGGCCGCCCTCCAGGGCTGGCTGGACAACAAGGACGATGCCGAAGGCTCCCGCAAGTACGGCGAAATGATCATGGCCAACCTGGAAGGCTTTGACAGCCCCCTGGCCCATGAACTGTGGCACATGGACGACCTCTTCACCAAGAAGAGCGTGTGGATCTTCGGCGGCGACGGCTGGGGCTACGACATCGGTTACGGCGGCCTTGACCACGTTCTCGCCAGCGGCGACGACATCAACGTGCTGCTGATGGATACCGAAGTGTACTCCAACACCGGCGGTCAGTCCTCCAAGGCCACCCCTCTTGGCGCCGTGGCCCAGTTTGCCGCCGCAGGCAAGCGTACCGGCAAGAAAGACCTTGGCCGCATGGCCATGACCTACGGCTATGTGTACGTTGCCTCCGTGTCCATGGGCGCGGACAAGCAGCAGGTGCTCAAGGCCTTCCGCGAAGCCGAAGCCTACAAGGGACCCTCGCTCATCATCGCTTACGCTCCCTGCATCAACCAGGGCCTGCGCAAGGGCATGGGCAAGAGCCAGGAAGAAGCCAAGATGGCCGTGCTTTCCGGCTACTGGCCCCTGTACCGCTACAATCCCGAACTGGCCAAGGAAAAGAAGAACCCCTTCCAGCTCGACAGCAAGGCTCCTTCTGCTGACATTCAGGAATTCCTGGGCGGCGAAACCCGTTTTGCCTCTCTGGAAAAGATGGCTCCCGAAGTCTCCAAGAAGCTGCGCGCCGAACTGGCCGAAGCCTATACTGAACGCTACGCCATGCTCAAGCAGCTGGCTGATCTGCCCTACCCCGGCACCAGCGCCGAGTAGAGAGGTCTGACGTTATGACTACCCGCGCCCGCCAGCATCTGGCTCCTCTCCGGGGGGCAGCCTTCTGCTGCGGGCGCGGGCTACGTCACACGCTTGGGATCAAAGGTTAAAGGCCTGGGCGCGAGGAAAGCCCTCGCGCCCTTTTCGCGTTAATACCGCCAGCCTGCCGGCACAGCAGGGGAGGCACTATGCACAACGGTCTATACATCACCGCCACCGGGCCCATGACGGGCAAGAGCGCCATCGCCCTTGGGGCCATGCAGCTGCTCACCCGCAGCATGCGCAAGGTGGCTTTTTTCCGTCCCATCATCAACGAACCTCTGTGGGACGACCGCGACCCCGACATCCATCTGATGCTTGAGTACTTCAAGCTCAAGATGGACTACGCCGACACCTTCGCCTACACCCAGCGCGAAGCCCGCCAGATCATCAATCAGGGTTCGCGCAATCTGCTCATCGAAAACATCATCCAGAAGTACAAAAAACTGCTGGAAACCTATGATTTCGTTGTGTGCGTGGGCACCGACTTTCTTGCCAAAGACCCGGTTTTCGAGTTTGAACTCAATGCCGAAATCGCGGCCAACCTTGGCTGCCCGGTTCTCTTGGTTACCAGCGGCTACAATGTGAGCGCCGAAGATATTCGTGACTCGCTCCAGATCACCATGGACAGCCTTGAACCCTATGCGCTGGACGTGGTTGCCACCATTGTGAACCGCCGCAACCTCACGCAGACAGAACTGGACGAACTGCGCGCCCATTTCAGCACGCAGGAAAGCCCAGCCCTGATTTTCTCCGTTCCCAACGACCCCACCATCGGTCAGCCCACCATGGCTGACGTGAAAAAGGGCCTGGACGCGGAAGTGCTGTTTGGCGAAAAGCGCCTGGACGCGCTGGTGGGCGACTACCTTATCGCCGCCATGCATGTGGACAATGTTCTCAACTACATTGCCAAAGACCAGCTCATCGTCACCCCTGGCGACCGCGCCGACGTGCTCCTGGCAGCCATTGCCTCGCGCCTGTCGTCTTCTACTCCCGACATTGCGGGCGTGCTGCTGACCGGGGGCATCCGTCCCTCCGAAAACGTCTGCAAATTCATTGAAGGCTGGACAGGCTCGCCCCTGCCCATCCTGCTGACGCCGCACCACACCTACAAGGCCTTTATGGCCCTGCAAAGCATCATCGCCCCCATCGAACCGGGCGATCTGCGCAAGATCAACAGCGTGCTGGGCCTGTTTGAACAGTACGTCAACGGCAAGGAAATCGAAAACCGCATCGGCGGCGAGCGCAGCAGCCGCATTACGCCCATGATGTTTGAATTCGAGCTGATCCAGCGCGCCAAGGCCAACAAAATGCGTATCGTGCTGGCCGAAGGCACCGAAGAACGCATCCTGCGCGCAACGGATATCCTCCTGCGCCGCGACGTGGCCGAAATCATCCTGCTGGGCGATGTGGAAGAAATCCGCTCCAAGGCCAGCGCCTTTGGCCTGGACATTGCCAAGGCCCGACTCATTGATCCGGTGAAATCCGAGCTGTTTGAAGACTACGCCAATACCTACTACGAACTGCGCAAAAAGAAGGGCATTACCCCTGAACAGGCGCGCGACACCATGACCGACGCCACCTACTTTGCCACCATGATGGTCAAGAAGGACGATGCCGACGGCATGGTTTCCGGTTCGGTCAACACCACGGCGCACACCATCCGCCCGGCCTTTGAATTTGTGAAGACCAAGCCCGGATTCACCGTGGTTTCCTCGGTCTTCCTCATGTGCCTCAAGGATCGCGTGCTGGCTTTTGGCGACTGCGCCGTGAACCCCAACCCCTCCGCGCAGCAACTGGCTGAAATCGCCATTGCCTCGGCCCACACGGCCAAGGTGTTTGGCATTGAGCCGCGCGTTGCCATGCTTTCCTACTCCACCGGTACTTCCGGCAAGGGTGCGGACGTGGACGTTGTGGTGGAAGCCACCAAGATCGCGCAGGAAATGGCCCCCGATCTCGCACTGGAAGGCCCCTTGCAGTACGACGCGGCCATCGACCCCTCGGTTGCCAAAACCAAGATGCCCGACAGCAAGGTTGCCGGTAAGGCCACGGTGTTCATCTTCCCCGACCTCAACACCGGCAACAATACCTACAAGGCCGTACAGCGCGCTGCTGGCGCGGTGGCCATCGGCCCCGTGCTCCAGGGCCTGAACAAGCCTGTCAACGATCTCTCGCGCGGCTGCACCGTGCCCGACATCGTCAATACCGTGGCCATCACTGCGGTGCAGGCCGCTGCCGAAAAGGCCGCGCAGAAATAGTTGCAGAGATTCAGCCCCGGCTGACATGAGCTTTCGGCGGTTTGCCTGACAGGGCAAACCGCCGCATAAAGCCTGCCGCCGCAAAAACATTACTGACGCAAGGCATGCGCCACAAACTGCCGGCCCGCGATCAGAATAAACAAGTTCAAGGAAAGGAAGAGTTATGAAAATTCTGGTGATTAACGCGGGTTCCTCGTCCTGCAAGTATCAGTTGCTGGAAATGGACACGCGCAGCGTGCTCTGCTCCGGTCTTGCCGAGCGCATCGGCCAGGAAGGCGGACGCCTCACCCACAAAATCGCCCCCGATACGGACAAGGAAGAAAAGCTTGTTCGCGAGGCCTTCTTCCCCACCCATGTGGAAGCCATGGAACTGGTCATCGCTCTGCTGACCGACGCCGACAAGGGCGTTATCAAGGACAAGAGCGAAATTTACGCCATCGGCCACCGCGTGCTGCACGGCGGCGAAGCCGTGAGCGATCCCGTGCGGGTGAATGAACGCGTGAAGCAGATTGTGGAAGAATGCGCCGTGCTTGGCCCCTTGCACAACCCCGCCAACCTCATGGGCATTGAAGTGGCTGAAAAGCTCTTCCCCGGCGTTCCCAACGTGGCCGTATTCGATACCGAATTCGGCATGGGCATGCCCAAGGAAGCCTTCATGTACGCTCTGCCCTATGAGCTGTACGAAGAACTGCGCATCCGCCGCTACGGCTTCCACGGCACCTCGCACAAGTACATTGCCAACGCCACTGCCGAGTTCCTTGGCAAGCCCCTTTCCGAGCTGCGCTCCATCACCATGCACCTCGGCAACGGCTCTTCCATGAGCTGCGTGAAAAACGGCAAGTGCTTTGACACCAGCATGGGCCTCACCCCGCTGGAAGGCCTTGTGATGGGCACCCGCTGCGGCACCATTGACCCGGCCATCGTGCCCTTTGTCATGGAAAAGAAGGGCCTCAGCCCCTCCGAAGCCGACACCCTGATGAACAAAAAGTCCGGCCTGCTTGGCCTGTGCGGCTACACCGACATGCGCGATGTGCATGCCCAGGTGGACAAAGGCAACGAACGCGCAGAGCTGGCCCTCAAGCTGCTCGTGCGCAGCATCAAAAAGACGCTTGGTTCCTACTTCTTCCTGCTTGAAGGCAACGTGGACGCCCTGGTGTTCACCGCCGGCATCGGCGAGAACGACGACATCGTCCGCGCCATGGTCTGCGAAGGCCTTGAAGCCTTCGGCATCAAGCTGAACAAGGAAGAAAACAGCACCCGCAAGCCCGGCGCGCGCATCATCACCACGCCGGACAGCAAGATCCCCGTGATCATCATCCCCACCAACGAAGAGCTCCAGATCGCCCTTGCCACGGTGGAAGTGCTTAAAAAGTAAGCTCCCTTACTTTTGCATTATTGCATGTCAAAGGCCGCCTCCGAAAGGAGGCGGCCTTTTGTTTTGTCGTGTGTTTGCTCGCTGGAGTGCGCACCGCGCGTGACTTCACCGCAAGCTAACCCCTAACGTAATGTGTCAGGATGTAAGCCTCACCGCAAAAATCCAATTCCCCAGCCTCTAACGTATGGACTTATACCCGTCGTAAGTTTTGAGCTTGCCCGTAAGCTTGGGAGCGTCATTGATCAGCACGGGTACCGTGGTGCCGCTTTCGAGCTTTTTCAGCCAGCCCTCGGCCTTGCTGCTGAGCAGTTCGGGCTTGTCCTTGCCCAGTTGCTGCACTTCGGGCCGGGGCCACAAATATCCGCCGTTTTCATTACGTCCTTGCAGAAGGTAGCGGGTATTGCCCTGCTGCACGGCCTTGGCCACAGTGAGCTTTTTCTGGTTCTGGTACAGGGCCACGGCTGCCAGAATACCGGCATCGTCCTTGCGGGCGCGGTTGAGCGCAAGGCCCACGGCGGTGTCGGCATATTCGCTCACAAAGTTGAAATCACCTTGCGAGTCAAAGGCCACAAACACGGGGCCACGGCCACGGTACAGGGGCGCAATGAGCTTTGAAATACTCAATGTTTTGCCCTTGCCCTGGGTCTGCGCATGAAAATCATAATCATAGGCATTGATGTACTTGCCGTTCTGTTCCTTGTTGGTCATGGCAAGTACGCCGTCCACGCCTTCAATGCCAAAAACTTCGGGGCTGACCGCAGCGGAGATGACATCAATAAACGAGGCAGAACACACCCAGGCGTCAAAGCCGTTGGCTTCAAGCGCATGGAACAGCTCTTGAATTTCAGGCGATACCGTTATGCCCTGCTTGTATGATACCGTGATCTGCCCGGCCTTGCTGCCCTTATAGGCCGCAGGGCTCTGCCACTTGCGCTTTTGCCAGAAGGCAGGGTCTGCGCTGGCCTTGCGGTAGTGCACAAAGGCCTCGTGCGCCATGCCGTAAACCTGCTGGGGCGTCATACCCGTAAACCAGTAGGTGATCCAGGGGTAGGAAACAGAAACATCCATGGTGTCGCCAATGGCGTCATAAAGCCAGCGCGCCTTGGTGGCAAATTCCTTCCAGTCGTCGCCTGCCTGCATCTTCTGCATTTTTTCGCCGTAAACTCCGGCGGGGGAAACGTAACCCTGCGCGTACAGCCGTTTGTATGCGGCAGCGGCATCGGCAGCAACCGTGGCAACCGTGAGGTTGTTATATTCCTTGCCCAGATCCATGTTGATATCCGGCACACCGGTGGTCAGCACGGCGTACATTTGCTCAGGCTTGACGGCAAAGCGCATGTGCTCCAGCTGATAGATTGCAAGCTGCTCTTCCACATCCAGAATGGAAACAGTGTTGTCAAAATCAAAAACAGCGTAAGGCCGGATGGAAGGATTATAGTTGGGGCTGCCCTTGCCATAGAGCACAAACATTTCATTGAGGCTCTGCCTGACGGTGGGATCCCACCCCTCGCGCTGCAACATGACAGTATCCGCTGCGCCAGCGGCTGAAGCCATGAACATCGCCGCTGCAACCAACAAACAGCACACCCATAATCTGCATTTTTGCATATCACACACTCCTGCAATCAGTTTTGTTCCTTGCACTGCCATGCCAAGGAGACTCAGCCCCAAGCGTGGTTCAACATTTGAATCTTCACAGCTAGAGGAAACTTGTAAGTGACAAAAATGTTGCAGTTTGTGTGCCATTAATAAAACTTCAATGTGCTGTATTTGTTTATAAAATATACATAAAAATCATAAACTGGCATGAGTTTGATACAAATCCGTAAAGAGGACCTACCCATGAAACAAAATTGTGATTTTATGTATTTGTGGATTTGTATGTTTTTCATGCAAAAAAGGCCGCCCTGAGGACGACCCTGCTGGCGGCGCAGATGCTCCCGCCGACAAATTCAGAACCAGCGCGTTACGCAGAAGCCTGCGGCAAAGCCTTGGTCATGGCTTTCTCAAACTGCTGAGTGTAGCTATCCAGCTTCTTTTTACGGTTGTAGTCGTTGGAGCTTTTCATATACAGGCCGCCGCCAGCAGCCACCACCAGGGCGGCAATACCGCCGAACTTGGCGCTCATATACAGGGCCTCGGGCAGCCGGCGTGCAAGCTCATCCATGCTTTCCGTAAACAGGTGCATGAGAAAACTGAAACAGACCAGCCCCACCAGAAAAACAATGGCGCTGACCTTGCAAACCTTTTTCAGAGGGTAGGATTCCAGGTCATATTCGGTAACGCGGCTCACGCCGCAGCGCTTCATCAAGGCAGCGGCATCCACAAAATCATGCTTCCAGCCCGATGTTTGGTTGCTCACCGCATAGACTTCCAGAGCCGTGCCATCGCCGCCCTCTGCGACGCAGGCCGGGCCAAGGCAACCGAGCTTCAGGCAGTCGCCGACCGCAACAGGACAGGAATCCGGAAGGGGCAACTGCACCTCGCAGCCATTTTCAAGCCGAACCACAGCGCACTGCCACTGCTTACGGCCCCGGGGCATACGCAAGTTTGCACCTCCACCCAAAGCTATGCCCTGATCCGGGACAGATGCCTGCCAGGGGGCAACTGCCAGCACATGGGCCTCAATGGCGCGTGCCCGAAAAACTTTGCCTTCAACTGTAAAATCCATGAAAACCTCTCTCCCTAATACGCCCGTGGGGCTTGCTTCCCTTTACCGGGGCAGCAGAGTTTCCTCAAGGGCAAGATCCACCGGAACTTCGCGCGAGGGCAGCGACTTGTCGATGCGCACCGTGCCCGCAGGGGCGTTGCGCATGGGTTTGACGTGACGCACCTCGGCATATTGTATGCGCGCCCGAGCGGCGTCGCGCTGCCAGCTTTTGCAGGCGGCCAGCGCTCCAGCCTCGTCAAGGGTGCGCGACGGCACTTCCTGCCCGCCGTGGGCGCGGCGGATAATCACGTGCGAACCGGGGCCGTTTTCCGCATGCAGCCAGATATCGTGCGGGGCTGCAAGCTTGCGCGCGGCCAGGTTACCCTTGGAATCGCGACCACGCAGCAGCACAAAACCATCTGAACTTATAAACATCTGCACATTCTTGGGCAGGGTGGCGGCCATGCCGGAACCTGCCGCGCGCCCGGTGGAAGCCGCCTCATCGGCAGCGCCCGCAGTGGCGCCCAGCAGGCTGCCAGGCCAGATGCCGGGCCGGGCCTGACGCAAGGAGGCCATCTCGTCTTCCAGCGCCGCGCGCCGCACGGCCAGATGCTCCATGCCGCGTTGACCGCGACGGGCCGAGTGAAAAAGGCGGGCCATTTGCTCGCGCACAGAATACCGCAGATCCAGCGGTATTTCCCGCGCCGGGCCGTGCGGGCCTTCCTCCACGGTGACGGAAGCCGCGCGAAAATCCGCAGGCCAGCGCCATAACCCGGCCTGAAGCGCCAGAGCGTCTGCCTGGCAGGCCATCATCTTGCCAAGGCGATTTTCTTCCTCGCGCAATTTTTCCAGCAGCTTTGCGAGCTTGCGCGCGCGCCTGTCCAGAGGCTGGGCCGCCTCCCGCGCCTGATCCAGAGCCAGACGGGCAAGCACCATGTCCTGCCCTGCCAGTTCGGTCAGGTTCAAGGCATCCGGCCCGCAATATTCCGCGACGGGTGGAGCGTCCGCATCCTTGCCCTGCAAGGCCTTTTGCTGCTCCGGAGGCAAAGGCCAGGCGCTTATGGCGAGCACAGGACGTGGCATGGCCGGTGCAGAGGCATTGTCGGAGGCAGGCGCGCAGGGGCCGTAGCAGAACACATCCCCGCCGCCCACCCTCAGGTCTTCCAGCAAGGCCCACTGTTCTGGTTCTTCAAGGCAGGCAAGAGTTCGGCGCAGGGCGGGGGTAAGCACAGGCCACTGCCGCCAGTTGTTCAGGGCATCCGCCAGTTGCGCAGGCTCGGGCCAGACGGCCTGCTCATCTTCCGGCGATTCATCCTCGGTCAGAAAGCGGAGCGAAGGCCCTTCGCGCAGATCAAGCAGCAGCCAGGTCAGGCGCGGGGACTGCTCCGCGCCAGCATCAGCCTGCCCCGATTGCGGCAGCAACGGCAGTTGGGGGGCCTCTGCGCCGCCGCCAAGCAGCAGCCACAAACAGCGCTCGCTCCAGCGGGCCACGCAGGCAACAATACGCCGACCCGCGGCATATTTGCGCAGCCGCATGATGGGCGCTGAAGGCGCACGGCCAACACTGATGCGCTGTGAGGTAATAAAGCAGAACGGTTCCTTGCGCCCAAAGCGCAGGCAGAGCTGCCGCTTGCGCCCACCGCTGTAGACCATGAGAGCCAGCAGGCCATCGGCAGGTTCCTGAATTTTTTCCACCCTTGCGCCAGTGAGCAGGGGGGTCAGGTCTTCACAAAAACGACGGAAAAGATGGGCATCCATAGAAAAAACCGGCTTCGGGGCAAGGTGAATGGCTGGGGAGTATACGGGGGCAAGGCGGCAAAGCGCGGCAGGGGATCGGGAGGGAAGACCTTGCCCTGTTGAAGACAAGGCCGCACAACGTCCCCAGCGCATGCGCAGATGCAGCGGCAAACGCAGTTCCAGGCGCAACCGATGGCAGACCGCAGGCTGGCATAATTGCGCAGACGGTTTGGGTAACAGCCTCGCCAGCTCTTTCCATTGGCATGGTACGACCGTTGCGAACAGGCCAGAAGTCTCGCAGACCCAGTTCGCCAGACCCCCGCCGCGCGGCGGAACCACCGGGAGTCTGCCCGAAGTATGCATGCCGTCAGGCGCAAGCGGGAGTGCGCGAGCGCAGAGCCCGCCTGGCCGAAAGCAACAAAAACAGTGCCTTTAAGGCAAAGAAATGACGTTAATCGCCGCGAAGGTGTTCGTCTTCTTCCTGTTTGGCTTTGCAGTTGATGCACAAACGCGTCACAGGCCGGGCCTTGAGACGGGGAACGCTGATGTCGTCGCCGCAGTCTTCACAAATCCCGTAGGTGCCATCGTCAATGCGGGTAAGGGCTGCCTGGATCTTGCGGATCAGGCGGCGCTCACGGTCACGGATGCGCAGGGTAAAGGCCCTGTCGGATTCTGCAGTGGCGCGGTCAGCCGGGTCGGCAAACACTTCGTTGCTATCCGTCAGTTCTTCCAGGGTGCTGTCACCCTTCTGCTTCGCTTCTTCAAGCATGTCGGAAAGAAGCTTGCGAAAGTATTCCAAATCCTTGTGATCCATTTAAATCCTCCGGCGGACGCCGCTGGGGGGCGCATGAACGGTCTACTAATAGGCCTTGCAGGAACATGCATGGAGCAAGCAATTCGCACCGCATATCCTGCGTTGGCCAGCCATGCGGCGGCATGGCCCGCTCAGAGCACCTCTCAATGAAAATGCTCTTTTGATGCAATGGACTCATATAGCTACATGCGCAATCTTTGTAAAGCTGTGCCCTCAAGATTACGCAAAGCATGCACTTTGGCGACTGGCGCAAACAGAAACCCCGGTGAAACCGGGGCCTAAGGTGTCATAAAAGCACAACAATAAGAAGTTATGGTGAACGTTGCGTGCCAATCAGACACCAGTTGGATCGTCTTCCCGTCCGGCTTCAAGTCGCTCGGCCTCGTAGCGGGCTTCGCGTGCTGCTGCCTTGGCGGCATCCTGTGCGGCCTGCCGTTCGCGCGCTTCAGCGCGGATAACGCCCTTGATCTCGTCCCAGGCGGGTTCGTTCCACAGATCCTCGCAACGCTGCGTGGGAACGGATACATCTGTGAATTCCTCGCCACGGCGGGCGCGCACAAACACATCCCCCCCGGTGGCAACGGCCTTGGGCGCGTAAGAGGCTGTCATCTGGCAGGCGGTGCGCAGCACGTCCTCGGGCCACAAGGCTCCGTTGCGGGCCAGAGCCAGCGGCCCAGGCATGTCGCGCATGCGCAGGACAAGGTCGTCCGGGCCTGCGGCCGCGGCCAGCAGATCATTGTCTGCACTGTTGCGCCCAACGCACAGCCAGTAGTGGTTCTGCCCCTCGCTGTGCCAGAACTGACGCCCAAGATTGGCAAGGGTAAAATCACTGGCGCTCGGCTCCGGCAAGCGCGTAAGCACCAGCCAGTAGCGGCGGGCGTTCTCGCGCTCGGTCAGACGGCAGCCGCCCCCCGGAGTGGGAATTTCCTTGATGCCGTATTCCTTGGCAAGGTTCAGTTGCTCGGTGCGGCCCCTGCCCCAGATGCCCAGCAGGCGCGAGCGATCCACAAGCCCGCTTTCTTCCACAGGGGTTGGCGGTAAATGCTTGGCGCACAGTGGCCGCAGCAGGATATCGGCCACGGCGGCATCACGCATGATGACGTTCAGCGTGTCGCGCCGTTGCGACATGGGGCGCTGGCCCAGAACCTCGCCCGAAGCCAGGGCCTTGGCCCCCACGCTTTCCATATATTTGCGGGCCTCACGCAGCAGCAGTATCTTGCAGTCAACGCAGGGGTTCAGCACCTTGCCAAAACCGTGTTCCGGCCTTTGGCGCAGCATGGCGGCAAACTGGGGGCCGACATCCTGAGTAACAATATCAAGATCGTAAGTCTTGCGCCAACGTGCCGCCACTGCTTCGCCGCCAAAGAAGGGCGAATAAAAATGCAGGCAACGCACGGCGAGACCCTGACGTTCAAGCAGTTTTGCTGTGAGCAGGCTGTCGAGCCCGCCGGAAAATAGTACGATGATTTGGGGAGAATCGCTCATGCCCGCGCTTGTACGACAGCAATCGCCCGTGCGCAAGAGGAGCATGCTGCCCTTGCGCGGCTTTTGCCTGCTTGCAATTATCATTATCAGGAATTATACTCAATTATTAACGACACAAGCGCAGGCCCTCCGCCAATCTGGCATTTGCCTTGCCCGCCTTGGTCTGCTACACTGACGCGCTTGAAGATATTTTTACCCGGAGCAATGAGCTATGGCGAAGAAACCGGCCATGAGTCAGGAAAACGCGCGCGCCGAAGCCTTGGGCACCGCACTTGCCACCATCGAACGCAAGTACGGCAAGGGCGCTGTGATGAAGCTTTCCGACGAAGCCCACGTCAATATTCCCGTGATCCCCACAGGTTCCATCGGCCTTGATCTGGCCCTTGGCGTGGGGGGCATTCCGCGCGGGCGCATCAGCGAAATTTTTGGCCCGGAATCTTCGGGCAAAACCACGCTGACCCTGCACATCATCGCAGAATGCCAAAAAATGGGCGGCACCTGCGCCTTTGTGGACGCAGAACATGCCCTTGACGTTTCTTACGCCAAGCGGCTCGGCGTCAACACAGACGAGCTGCTCATCTCGCAGCCCGACTACGGCGAACAGGCACTGGACATTGCCGACATGCTCGTGCGTTCCGGCGCTGTTGACCTTGTGGTGGTTGACTCCGTAGCCGCGCTTATCCCGCAGGCCGAACTGGAAGGCGACATGGGCGAATCACAGGTAGGCGGTCACGCCCGCCTCATGTCGCATGCCATGCGCCGCCTCACCGGCACCATCCATAAATCGCGCACGTCCGTCATCTTCATCAACCAGATCCGCATGAAGATCGGCGTGACCGGCTACGGCAGCCCCGAAACCACCACTGGCGGCAACGCGCTCAAGTTCTATTCTTCCGTGCGGCTGGACATCCGCCGCATCCAGACCCTTAAGGACAAGGAAGAATCCTTCGGCTCGCGCACCAGGGTCAAGGTGGTCAAAAACAAGGTTGCCCCGCCCTTCCGCAGCGCCATTTTTGATATCCTGTATGGTCAGGGCATTTCGCGCTCCGGCGAGCTGCTTGACCTCGGCATTGAAGCCAAGATCATCGATCAGAGCGGCTCGTGGTTTGCATTTGGCAGCGAAAAGCTCGGCCAGGGGCGTGAAAAAGTACGCGCGCTGCTGGACGAAAATCTTGATCTGCGCAACCAGATTGAAGCCAAGGTTGTGGAATTCTTGGGATTGAACCCCAAGGAATTCACGCCCACAGTGGAAGACCTGGACGAAGGGGAAGCCCCCGCGCCCACTTACGAATAAAGGCCATTTTTTACCTGCGACCGCGCGCCTCGGTGGTGCGCGGTCGTTGTTCGCGCAGACCCCATTACGGAGCCAGTAAATGCTCACCGCCAAAGAAATCCGCAGCCGCTACCTCGAATTTTTCAAACGCCACCAGCATGAAATTGTCGAATCCGGCCCCATCATTCCGCCCAACGACCCCACCCTGCTGTTCACCAATGCTGGCATGGTGCAATTCAAAAAGCTCTTTCTTGGCGAGGAAAAGCGCGCATACAGCCGCGCCACCACCTGCCAGAAATGTCTGCGCGTTTCGGGCAAGCACAACGACCTTGAAAACGTGGGCCGCACCGCGCGCCACCACACGTTTTTTGAAATGCTGGGCAACTTTTCTTTCGGTGACTATTTCAAGCGCGAAGCCATCACCTGGGCCTGGGAATTTGTAACCAAGGAGCTTGAACTGCCCAAGGAAAAGCTCTGGGTCACAGTGTTCCGCGAGGACGACGAAGCTGCGGCCATCTGGGCCGAGGTTGCCGGTCTGCCCGCCGACCGCATCGTCCGTATGGGCGAAAAAGACAACTTCTGGACCATGGGCGATACCGGCCCCTGCGGCCCCTGTTCCGAAATTTATGTGGATCAGGGCGAAGACATGTCTTGCGGGCCGGACTGCGGCATCGGCAAGTGCGACTGCGACCGGTTCCTTGAAATCTGGAACCTCGTGTTCACCCAGTTTGACCAGTCTGCCGACGGCACCCGCGTGGCTCTTGCCAATCCCAACATTGATACGGGCATGGGCCTTGAACGCATGGCCGCCGTTGCGCAGGGCAAGCGCTCCAACTTTGACTGCGACCTGTTTCAGGAAATCATCCAGTACGCCGCATCGCTTGCCAATGTGAGCTACAGCTTCAGCGCGCCCGACACCAACGATGTGGATACGGCCCTGCGCGTCATTGCCGACCACAGCCGCTCGGCGGCCTTCCTTGTGGCTGGGGGCGTGCTGCCCTCCAACGAGGGCCGTGGCTATGTGCTGCGTCGTTTGATTCGCCGCGCCCTGCGCTTTGCCACGCTCATTGGCGTGAACGAACCCTTCATGTACAAGGTGGCCCGCAAGGTTACGGAAGTGATGGGCGACGCCTATCCCGAACTGACCGAACATGCCGACTTTATCGCCCGCGCAGTGCATGAGGAAGAACAGCGTTTCTCCCTCACCCTGCAAAAGGGTCTGGAGCTTCTGGATGAAGAACTGGCGACCCTCAAGGCAGCCGGGCAGACGCAGATTCCCGGTGAGTTCTGCTTCAAGCTGTACGACACCTACGGCTTCCCGCTCGATATCGTGACCGACGTTGCTGAAAAGCGCGGCTTCACCGCTGACGCCAAGGGCTTTGAAAAGCACATGGGCGAACAGCGCAAGCGCGCCCGTGAACATCAGAAAAAGGGCGGCCTGCTGGGCCAGGCTGACGGCGCAAACGTGTTCAAGCCCCTGCTGGACGCTGGCGTAACCAGTACCTTTGTGGGTTATGAACGCCTGACCGAAACCAGCCCCCTGACCCTGCTGCTCAATGCCGCTGGCGAGGAAGTGGCCGACCTCGGCGAGGGCGATACCGGCTACGCCATTACCGCTGCCACGCCTTTTTACGGCGAGGGCGGCGGTCAGGCTGGCGACATGGGCACGCTGGCAAGTACCTCCGGCGAGGCGCGGGTGCTGACCACCCACAAGCCTGCCCCCACCCTGCTGGTGCATGAGATTGAAGTGACCAAGGGCGAGCTGCACAAGGGCGGCGACGCCACCCTCAAGGTGGACGCCGACCAGCGCAAATCCACGGCCCGCAACCACACCTGCACCCACCTGCTGCACGCCGCCCTGCGCCGCGCGCTGGGCACCCATGTGAAGCAGGCCGGTTCGCTGGTTGACCCGCACCGCCTGCGTTTTGACTTTTCGCACATTGCGGCCCTCACGCCCGAAGAACTGGCGGCGGTGGAGCGCGACGTGAACCGCGCCATCATGGCCGACCTGCCTGTGGCCGCCAGGGAAATGCCCGTGGCCGAAGCCATGGCAACCGGAGCAATGGCCCTGTTTGGCGAAAAATATGGCGATATTGTGCGCGTGCTCACAGTTTCCGGCGCGGAAAAAGGCGAACCTGAATCCGTGGAACTGTGCGGCGGCACACACCTTGAGCGCACCGGCGAGGCCGGGGCCTTCATGATCGTTTCCGAGAGCGGCGTGGCCGCCGGCACGCGGCGCATCGAGGCCGTAACCGGCTGGAACGCCTATGCCCAGGCTGTTGAGCAGCGCGCGGAACTTGCCGCGCTTTCGGGCATACTCAAGGCGCGCCCCGGGCAGTTGGCCGAACGCGTGACCGCCCTGCAAGGCGATGTGAAAAAGCTGCGCAAGGCCTCGGAAAAGGCCGCCGCCGCTCCTGCCACCGGGGCCGATCTGGCCGCCCGCGCGCAGGACGTCAACGGAGTGCGCATGCTGGCCGCCAAACTTGACAATGTTCCTGTGAAAGCCCTGCGCGAAGTCATGGACGATGTGCGCTCGCGCCTTACCGACAATGCCGTTGTCTGCCTGGCAACGGCTGAAGACGGCAAGGTGGGGCTTTTGCTTTACGTTTCCAAAGACCTGCACGGAAAATTCACTGCTCCCGCGCTTATCAAGGACGTAGCCGCTCCCTGCGGTGGCTCCGGCGGCGGCAGACCCGACCTGGCTCAGGCGGGCGGCACAAAGGCCGATGGTATTGACGAGGCCTTTGCCGTGCTGAAACAACGCATCGAACAATAAGGACAAGGCCATGATAGGCATTTCCAAGCTGTATTGCGGACAGGTCGAGCCTTCCGACGCCCTGCGTTACGGACGCGAATCTGGCAAGCTGCCCTCGCACCTGTTGCAGTTCTCCAAAGATAAAAAGCCCGTTGTGGTCTGGAACATGACCCAGCGCTGCAACCTCAAATGCGTGCATTGCTACGCCCACGCCATTGAGGTTGACGGCTCGGACGATATCAATACCGAGCAGGCCAAGACCATGATCGATGATCTGGCGGCCTACGGCGCGCCGGTCATGCTGTTCTCTGGCGGCGAACCGCTGGTGCGCAAGGATCTGGTGGAGCTTGCCAGCCACGCCACCTCCAAGGGCATGCGCGCGGTTATTTCCACCAACGGCACGCTTATCACCAAGGAAAAGGCCCGCGAACTCAAGGAAGTGGGGCTTTCCTACGTTGGCATTTCGCTGGACGGCATGGAAGCAGTGCACGACAAGTTTCGCGGCGTGCCCGGTGCTTTCAAGAAAGCGCTCGAAGGCATTGCCAACTGTCAGGCCGAAGGCCTCAAGGTGGGCCTGCGCTTTACCATCAACAAGCGCAACGTGTCTGAAATTCCCGGTATCTTCCGCCTGCTCAAGGATCTGGAAGTACCCCGCGCCTGCTTCTACCATCTGGTGTACTCTGGCCGTGGTTCCGAACTGATCAAGGAAGATCTGGATCATGCCGAAACCCGCCACGTGCTCGATCTTATCATGGACGAAACCCGCGCCCTTTTTGACGCCGGCAAGCCCAAGGAAATCCTCACTGTCGACAACCACGCCGATGGCCCCTACGTGTGGATGCGCATGAAGCGCGAAGATCCCAAGCGTGCCGAAGAAGTGTTTGAACTCTTGCAGTATAACGAGGGCAACAGCTCTGGTCGCGGTATCGGCTGTATTTCGTGGGACGGCAAGGTTCACGCCGACCAGTTCTGGCGCGACCACACCTTTGGCAACGTGCTGGAACGCCCCTTCTCGCAGATTTGGGACGACCCGCAGATCGAACTGCTGCACAAGCTCAAGGACAAAAAGACCCACGTCAAGGGCCGTTGCGCCAAGTGCCAGTTCCTGAACATCTGCGGCGGCAACTTCCGCGCCCGTGCCGAAGCCTACTACGGCGACGAATGGGCTCAGGACCCTGCCTGCTATCTGACTGATGAGGAAATCGGCATTAAGTAGCGCTCCGGCGCAGCCCTTTTTCCGCTGAATGTGCAAGCATGGCGGCGCGCCCCGGTCGTAGCCCGCTACGTTCCGCCCAGGCGCGCCGCTTGTTTTTTATACGGACACAAGGGCATACTGACACTGCGCAAAGCACCCTGCTGCCGCTGCCCAAGCAGCAGGCACAGCAGCCGCGTCTTTGCATACATAACAACTACTGCATCACCGGCAGCATTGCCGCACAGGCTGGCCAAGCACCGACCTGCAACTCGCAGAATAAAGGACAACAGCCATGACCACATTCCATAGAGGCCGCCGCCTTCGCGCCACCCCGGAACTGCGCTCCCTAGTACGCGAAACCCCGCCCCTTCTGGTTGAAGACTGCATCATGCCCTATTTCGTTGTGGAAACTGACGACAAGGGTTTTCGTAAAGAAATAGGCTCCATGCCCGGCCAGTTCCAGCTCAGCCTTGCAGAGCTGGAAAAGCAGGTGGAAAAGGCCGTGGATACGGGCCTGAAATCCGTCATTCTTTTCGGCATTCCCGAACTCAAGGACGAATACGCCGCCGACGCTTACGCCGAAGACGGCATCGTGCAGGAGGCCGTGCGTCTGCTCAAGCACCGCTGGCCCAAGCTTTACGTCATCACTGACGTCTGCCTGTGCGAATACATGAGCCACGGCCATTGCGGCGTGCTCATGCCCTCTGGCGAAGTGAACAACGACGCCACCCTGCCCCTGCTTGCCAAAACAGCGGTGAGCCATGCCGCGGCAGGCGCGGACATGGTTGCCCCTTCCGACATGATGGATGGCCGGGTAGCCGCCATCCGCGAGGCGCTTGACGAAGGCGACCTTACGGCAACGCCCATCATGTCTTATGCCGTCAAATACGCCTCAGCTTACTACGGCCCCTTCCGCGAAGCGGCGGAAAGCGCCCCGGCCTGCGGCGACCGCAAATCCTACCAGATGGACCCGGCCAACGCCCGCGAAGCCCTGCTTGAGGCCTTTGCCGACCTTGAAGAAGGCGCGGACGCCCTGATTGTGAAGCCCGCCGGGCCTTACAGCGACATCATCCGCACCGTGCGCGACAACACCAGCGTGCCCCTGTGCGCCTATCAGGTGAGCGGCGAATACGCCATGATCCGCGCGGCTGGCCTCAACGGCTGGATTGACGAGCGCGCCGTCATGCTGGAATCCCTCACGGGCCTGAAGCGCGCCGGAGCGGACATGATCATCACCTACTTTACAGAAACCATCCTGCGCGAAGGACTGGCACGATAATGAGCAATCACCCTCACAATATGGGGCACCCCGGCGGGCATCCCGCTGGTCATCCGAGCGGACACCCGGGCGGGCACCCCGCAGGCGCTGCGGGCAACCCTTCTTCCGGACATCCCGACGGCATATCAGCCCCCCTGCGCACCCTTGAAGACGGCAGCCCCGCCTGTCGCCTCATCGCCTGGGAAGTGACCCGCTCCTGCAACCTGGCCTGCAAGCACTGCCGTGCCGAGGCCCACACGGAGCCATACCCCGGCGAGCTTTCTACGGAAGAAGCCAAGGCGCTCATCGATACCTTCCCGCAGGTGGGCAAGCCTATCATCATCTTTACTGGCGGCGACCCCATGATGCGGGCCGATGTGTACGAGCTGGTGGCCTATGCCCACAGCAAGGGCCTGCCCTGCGCCTTTTCGCCCAACGGCACCCTCATAACCCCCGAAAACGCGCAAAAAATCAAGGATGCCGGGGTCAACCGCTGCTCCATTTCCATTGACGGGCCGGACGCCGCCAGCCACGACAGCTTCCGGGGCGTGCCCGGCGCGTTTGAAGCTTCGCTGCGCGGCATTGAATACCTCAAATCCGTGGGCGTGCCCTTTCAGATCAACACCACGGTCACGCGCAACAATCTGAGCAGCTTCAAAAAAATATTCGAGCTGTGCGAGCGCATCGGCGCAGCCGCATGGCACATCTTTTTGCTGGTGCCCATGGGCCGCGCCTCCGGCCTGGCCGATCAGGTCATCACCGCGCAGGAATACGAAGACGTGCTGCACTGGCTGTATGATTTTCGCAAGAGCACCAGCATGCACCTCAAAGCCACCTGCGCGCCGCACTACTACCGCATCATGCGCCAGCGCGCCAAGGAAGAAGGCATCAGCGTAACACCCGAAACCTTCGGTATGGACGCGCTCACGCGCGGCTGCCTTGGCGGCACGGGTTTTTGCTTTATCAGCCACGTGGGGCAGGTACAGCCCTGCGGCTACCTCGAACTGAACTGCGGCAACGTGCGCGAAATGCCCTTTCCGCAGATATGGCGCGAGAGCAAATACTTTTTGCAGTTCCGCGACCAGTCCTGCTACACGGGCAAGTGCGGCGTGTGCGAATACCACAAGGTCTGCGGCGGCTGCCGCGCCCGCGCCCACAGCATGGACGGCGACCACATGGGTGAGGAACCCCTGTGCACCTATATTCCGGCCAAACTGCGCCGCAAGGAAAACCCCTGAGCCACACGAGGAACGCCATGACGCAGCCCACGGCCCACGCGGCCACCTCTGCCACCACTGAAACGCTGATGGACAGCGTTGACCGCCAGCTGCTGGATATCATCCAGACAGGCTTTCCCCTCACCCCGCGCCCCTATGCAGATTTGGGCCAGATGCTTGGCATCGGTGAGGAAGAAGCGTTCGAACGTGTGCGCGGCCTCAAAGCCCGCAAGATCATCCGCCGTCTGGGGGCCAACTTCCAGTCGGCCAAGCTGGGCTTTGTGTCCACCCTGTGCGCCGCCAAGGTACCAACCGAAAAGATGGACGACTTTGTGGCCCGGGTAAACGCCTGCCCCGGCGTGACGCACAACTACCTGCGCGAGCATGCCTACAACATCTGGTTCACGCTTATCAGCCCCTCGCGGGAGGAAAGCCAGGCCACGCTTGATGCCCTCACCGAGGCCACCGGCATTGCCATTCTTAACCTGCCTGCCACCAAACTGTATAAAATCCGTGTGGATTTCCGCATGGATGCAGACGCCTGAAATACTACCGCCCTTTGAAAACAGAGCCGGTGCTTTCGATTTTTCCGAAGGCACCGGCTTTTTCACGCATACTGGCTTTGATTACCGCGCCATGAGCGCAAACACGCCCCAGCCAAGGTACTCGCGCGTATACATGGCGTAACGCTTTGGCTCGCTGGTCAACTGGCTGCGAATTTCTTTGGCAAACTCGTCATCCGGGTTCGCCTCAAGCCACCGCCGCATGGTCAGCCACTTGGCAGCTTCGTACCTGTCCCAGCCATCCTGATTTGCCAGAACCATTTCCACAACATCATAGCCAAGGTTGCCAAAGGATTCGATGAGTCCGGGCAGGGGGAGAAAGTCGGCAATGGCAGTTGCTCCGCAGCCTCTGGCAACGTCTTCCGTGGGCGGCATACAGCGCCAGTACGGCTCGCCCATGAGGATAATCCCGCCGGGGCAAAGGCTTTGCGTCAAAAGCTCAATGGTGCCCGCAACGCCGCCGCCTATCCAGGTGGCACCAACACAGGCGGCCAGATCAACCCTTTCAGCCGCAACGTAGCCTGCGGCGTCGGAATGGACAAACTCCACCTGACCGGCAACGCCCAGCTCTTGCGCGCGGAGCCGTGCCTGCCCGCAAAACAACGGGCTCATGTCTATGCCAAGGCCTGTAATGCCGTAGTCACGCGCCCATGTGCAGAGCATTTCGCCAGAACCGCTGCCAAGGTCGAGCACACGGGTTCCCGGTTTGAGCCGCAACGCCGCGCCGAGGGTAGCAAGCTTTTCTGAAGTATACGGATTATGGATGCGGTGTTCGCCTTCCGTGATGGTGAAAATACGGGGGATGTCCAACACTGTAGCCTCCTTGCAATGTTTCATGCACCGCAATATGGGGTGGCCTGTGCCACCAGCCAGTCGCTCCTGCATCTTGCAATAAAAAGATAAAGGTATTTTTTCTTCTGCTGGTTATGCAGTCATGATGCCGTGTCGGCATATACCGCACGCGCCACATGCAAACGCATGCTATGCTGCACCAACAGCAAAAGCATTCTACTTATTGCTTCAGAAATGAATAACCGCCACGCGCATTCCCATATGGCATCAGACACCGATTACGCATGAATCACTGCCGCACCCAATGAAGTCCCTGCCGCTAAATTCTGCTGCAACCGGAGTTGGAACAACGTTCCCTGGGCTGGCACGCACAAGCGCGCAAAAAGATCGCAAAGCGGGGGCGCACTGCCTGCTTGCCATAACTGCCCATCTTTAGTACACAAGCATTGCGTTGTTCCATTTAGCAAATCTCTAAACTTTTTCTCGTGGCTTTCCTCAACACATACGCCCGCGACCCCACGGCCCAGCCGTTGCAGCCGCGTAGCGCAGCGCACTTGAGGCTTGACGTCCAGCCAACGCATAAGGACTGTGCATGACCAGCACCCGTCGTTTTTGCCTGCCGCTCCGCACGCTCTTTGCTATCGCCGCCCTGCTTTGTGCAGCTCTTCTGTCACACCCAGGCGCTGCTGTTTCGGCCCCGGCCATTCCGCCGCAAAGCTCCCTTGGCGTATGCTCAGCCATTTTGTACGACCTTGACCGCGACGCCATACTGTTTGAGCAAAATGCCGACCAGCGCATTCCCCCTGCCTCGCTGACCAAGATCATGTCCATGTTTCTTGCCATGGATCAGATCAACTCCGGCCTGGCCCGCATTGACAATACCACTACGATCAGCCGCAATGCGGCCCGCACCGGCGGCTCGCGCATGGGCCTCAACGAGAACGAACAGGTTACGCTTGACCAGCTCCTTACGGGCATGGCTGTTTCTTCCGGCAACGACGCCAGCACGGCCATGGCCGAATATGTGGGCGGCTCCGTGCCCGCGTTCATCAACATGATGAACGCCAAGGCCCGCGATCTGGGCATGCGCGACAGTTACTTTGTCAATCCGCACGGTCTCCCGGCCAAGGGGCAGTACACCACCGCGCGCGACATGCTGACCCTTGCCCGCGCCTATCTGCATGCCTACCCCGATGCGCTGCGCTTCCATAACACCCATGTGCTGAACTACCGGGGCCGCGTCACCTGGAACAAAAATCCCCTTCTTGGGCAGTACCCTGGCGCGGACGGCCTTAAAACCGGCTGGATCAACGCCTCGGGCTACAATCTGGTTTTTACGGCGCTCAAGGGCGACAAACGCCTTCTGGCCGTTATCATGGGCGCGCCCGATTCGCAGATCCGCAGCATTGAAGCCTTCCGCCTGCTGGATGCCGGTTTTGAGGTATGCAACAACGAGGCCCCCACTGTGCTGGCCGCTCTGGACACCTTGCCGCGCGAAAAGTATCACCCCGACATCCGCAAAAATGCCCGCGAGGCATACCATCAGTTTGCCGGAAACGACCGGGGCGAGGGTGCCCAGACTGTACATCGCGCCAAGGCCACCAACCACAGCAAGCAGGCCAAGGCAACCAGGACGGCCAAGAACAAAAAGAAGAACGTGGAAAAAGTCGCCCGCCATCGCAGCAATGACAATGACGGGCAGGCAGCCCGCCGCGTTGCCAACAACGCCAGCTAGGACGCAGCGCAGATTTACAAAAGCGCCCGTGGGCATATGCTCACGGGCGCTTTTGTATGCAGCAATATCCCAGAGATAAGTATGCTAGCCCCTGTCCAGCACTCGGAGCGACACGGCTTCGGCCAGATGCCGCGTGGCAATGCTGGCGGCATCGTCCAGATCGGCAATGGTCCGGGCCATGCGCAGCACTCTGGCGCATGCCCGCGCGGAAAGGGAAAGACGGTTGACCGCAGCCTCCATCAAGGCATGGCCTTCGGCATCCAGCGCGCAATGCTGGTCGAGCAGCACGCCGGAAAGTTCCGCATTGCAGCGTGGCCCATCGCTGCCGTAGCGCACCCGCTGGGTTGCCCGAGCCTTGAGCACGCGTTCGCGCATCTGGGCGGACGAAGCGCCGCTGCCTGTACCGCGAAAATCCGCATAGGCCACGGCAGGCACTTCCACATGTACGTCAATGCGGTCCAGCATGGGGCCGGAAAGGCGTGACTGATAGCGCACCCGCTGTTCCTCGCGGCAAGTGCACTGGTGCGTGGGATCACCGTAATAGCCGCAGGGGCAGGGATTCATGGCCGCCACCAGCATGCAGGCCGCGGGAAAGCTCACACTGTGCGCGGCGCGTGCAATGGCCGCCACGCCGCCTTCCAGAGGCTGACGCAAGGCCTCAAGGGCTGTCTTGCGAAATTCCGGCAGTTCGTCCAGAAACAACACCCCCCGGTGGGCAAGACTCACCTCGCCTGGGCGCGGATAGCCCCCGCCGCCCACCAGCGCCACATCGGATATGGTGTGGTGCGGCGCGCGAAAGGGCCGCACCCGCATAAGCCCGGCCTCGGGCGGCAGCTTGCCCGACACGCTGTAAATCTTGGTGACTTCCAGGGATTCTTCAAAGTCCAGCGGAGGCAGAATAGTGGGCAGGCGCTGGGCCAGCATGGTTTTGCCACTGCCGGGCGGGCCGATGAGCAGCACGTTGTGGCCGCCAGCCGCAGCCACTTCCAGCGCACGTTTGGCGGCCTCCTGGCCTTTGACTTCGGCATAATCCTGCCTGTAGGCAGGTGCTTCAAGCATATCGGCCACGGGTTCGCTCAGCGGTTCCAGCGGCTCCGCGCCAGCCAGAAAGGCCGCGCAACGGCCAAGCCCCTCGGGCGCAAACACCTTGAGCCCGCGAACCACCGCAGCTTCCGCGCCGTTGCCGGGAGGAACCACCAGACCTGCGGCTCCCTGCTGGCGCGCCAGCAGGGCCAGAGGCAGCACGCCGCTCACCGGGCGCAACGCCCCGTTGAGCGAAAGTTCGCCCGCAAGATACATTCCCTGTAAAGGTTCAGCAGGTATAATGCCCGCAGCTGCCAGCAGCCCAACGGCCAGCGGCAGGTCATAACTTGCGCCGCTCTTACGCCGCCAAGCCGGGGCAAGGTTTACCGTAATCCGCGCCGGGGGCAGCTTGAAGCCGCAGGCACGCAAGGCGGCAAAGACCCTGTCCTTGGCCTCGCGCACCGCTGTTTCCGCCAGCCCCACCATGGTGAAGCCGGGCAGCCCCTGCCGCACGAAGTCCACTTCCAGTTCCACGGGGTAGGCATCCACACCCTCAACCCCGCCGCTGTTCAAACGGACAACCATGCGTTCTCCTTGACCCTGCAAATGATAAGCGGCGCGGATTATTGCATCTACCCGCGCCGCAAAAATCTTGCCGTCAGGCGCACCGGGCAAATCCCGTCGCGCCTGCAAGCAGAATGTACCGCCAGATGCTATTGCACGGCCTTGCCGATGCGATCCCAGCGGATATCGCCCAGACCGCCCCACGACCAATAGATGCGCCAGGCTTTGGCGCGTATGGCGCTACGGTCCACAAGGCCCCAAAAGCGCGAATCCATCGAGTTGTCGCGGTTATCGCCCATGACAAAATACTTGTCTGCGGGTACGGTGATCGGGCCGAAATTGTCGCGCACCGGCTGGATGCGGTCAGGCTCCGTAAAGCGAATGTAGGATTCCTTTACCGGCTCGCCGTTGCGGAACAACTGTTTGTTGCGCACCTCAATGGTGTCGCCGGGCGTACCAATGATGCGCTTGATGTAGTCCACGCTGGGATCATTGGGGTATTCAAAAATGATAATGTCGCCCTTGACCGGATCGCTCCCCTTGTAAATGTAGGAGTGGGTAAAGGGAATCTTGACGCCGTAGGAAAACTTGCTTGCCAGCAGGTGATCGCCCACAAGCAGGGTTTTAACCATGGATTCCGAAGGAATCTTGAATGCCTGCACCACAAAGGTGCGGATGACCAGAGCCAAAATGAGCGCGACGAACAGAGCTTCGCCATATTCCCGCCACAGGGGTTTGGGGGGGCGCTGTGATTGCAGAAGCATTGCCATGTGCGAATATTCCTCATGTGCCCTTGGGGCTGGTGAGCGTTACATTTTCGGTCGCAAAGTATGCCCTGATGCGAAAGTAAAGGCAAGGAGCAGTGCTTCTTCTCCCCGCGGTCCAGCAAAAAACAGGCCCCCGCCCGGCATCATCCGGAACAGGAGCCTGTTCAGCAATCACAGTGCGTTGCCGTTATGTGGCCTGGAGCAGGCTGCCCTTGCAAGGCTCGGCTGCCCGCGCGAATCTTGCAAATCCGCGCCGCAAAACACTCTACTGAAGGCGCAGGGCAAAGTTGACCACAAAGCACAGGGCAATGATCAGCATCACCACGTTAAGATCCTTGAAACGCCCAGAAAGCACCTTGATGCCGACCCAGCTCACAAAGCCAAAGCCAAAACCCGTGGCGATGTTGAAGGTAAGCGGCATGCTGATGATGGTCAAAAAGGCGGGCAAGGCAACGGTAAAGTCCTTGAACTTGATGCGCCCCACTTCCTGCATCATCATGGCGCCCACGATGATCAGCACCGGGGCCGTGGCATAGGCAGGCACCATACTCACCAGCGGCGCAAAGAACAGGGTGAGGAAAAAGAGCACGGCAATGGTCACGGCTGTCAGGCCGGTGCGGCCGCCCTCGGCCACGCCTGCGGCGCTTTCCAGATAGCTGGTGGCGGTGGTCGCGCCCATGACGGCGCTGGACATGGTGGCAATGGAGTCGGAAATCAGGGCCTTGTCCAGATTTTCGATGTGGCCGTCTTCACGGATGAATCCGGCCTTCTGCGAAAGGCCGATCAGCACGCCCATGTTGTCGAACAGGTCAACCATGGTCAGGGTAAAGATGATGGAGATCAGGCCGTGGTGCAGCGCGCCCTTGAGATCCATCGCCATGAAGGTCTCGGTAGGCAGGGGCAGGGCGGCGTTGAAAATGCTGCCCTGCGGCATCTGCGACACGCCAAGCATCATACCAGCGGCGGCAATAACCACAATGCCGATGATCATGGCGCCGGGCACGCGCAGGGAAAGCAGTGCGCCGATGAGGAAAATGCCTGCCACAGAAAGCAGGGTCTTGGGATCGCCAAGGTTGCCCAGCGTCACAAAGGTGGCGGGGCTGGCGGCCACAAGGCCACAGCTCTTCATGCCGATAAAGGCGATGAATGCGCCAATACCCACAACAATGGCGTACTTGAGATCCATTGGGACGGCATTGATGATAAGCTGGCGCACCTTGGTGACGGTAAGCAGCAGAAAGACCACGCCGGAGATAAACACAGCGCCGAGGCCGGTCTGCCATGTATAGCCCGCCGGGCCGCAAACGTAGTACGCAAAAAAGGCCGTGATGCCGAGGCCGGGCGCGACGCCCACGGGGAACTTGGCCCACAGGCCCATGATCAGCGTGGCGATGACGGTAATCCAGATGGTGGCCGCCACGGCGGAATCCTTGGGCATACCGGCGTCAGCAAGCATGCCGGGAACCACAAAAATCAGATAGCACATGGCCATAAAGCTGGTGAGTCCGGCCAGCATTTCACGCCGGACCGTGCTGCCTCTGGCCGCAGGATTAAACATTTTTTCCAGTATGCCCATGACATCCTCCTCTTGTTGCCGCACCGCGCGCCCAAAATATCGAGTTGTTTTGCGCCGGGGCAGCAGCCCCCATGCCGTTAATCGCCTCTTCGGTCTGCCCTTTGCAGCGCTGCCGCTTGCGGCCATCGCTCCGGGCTTCGCCCCTTGCTTGCGCCCAGGGTTGTACCTGAACCACAGACGGGGCGGCCTACCCCTCTACCGCCAAATTCTGTTTATTTTATAGAAAGCGCGGCGAAATCAGTATGTTTCGCCGCCTGTTCGCATTGTTTGCCCGAGACAGCAGGCAACGGGCAAATATTCTACCCCAGAAAGGCTCGTATACCCGTAAAGATCACCTGCGCCGCAATGGCTGCCAGCAGAAGCCCCGTCAACTTGGACAGCACGGCAATGCCCGTGCGGTGCAGGGCGCGCACCACGCCATCGGCCATGCGCAACAGCACAAACATGCCAAAGGCCGCGGCCAGCAGCGAAAAAACGCCCACCAGCACCTGGTGCATCTCTGTGGCGGACGCGCCCATGACCATCACCGCGCCGATGGAGGCAGGCCCCATGCCAAGCGGTATGGCCAGCGGCACAACGCTGATGTCGCCCTCCTTGCCGGAAAGCGCGTCCTTGCCGTCATCGTTCATGAGGGAAACTGCCGTAAGAAAAAGCAGCACGCCTGCGCCGATACGGAAGGCGTCAAGCGTGAAACCGAAGAGCGAAAACAGGTGCGGGCCAAACAGGAACAGCGTTACGCCGATAAGAAAGATGGCCGCAGAGGCTTTGGCGGCCACCCTGGATTTCTGTTTTTTGTCAAAGCCCTTGGTGCCGCTGATAAAGGCGCTCAGCACCGCAGGGGGCGTCATGAGCGCATAAATTTTGATGCTCGTGCCCACAACTTCAGTAAAAAATTCCATGTGAACTCCACTTCCTGCGCCGGAAGCCTGGCGTTAGAGCAACTGCCGCCCTGCACGAATTGTTGCAAAAATCCGCGCCATAAAATGCTTGCAAGGCAATGCGTCTTGCCCGTTGCCCCAATTGTTGCCATGCAGGACGTTACCCCTGAAGACAGTCTGGAGGCACTGCTGGCAAGCAAACATTTCAAAATGAAAAAACACCAAGGAACAGCGCCGCGAAAGGCCCAAATTTATGAAGGCGGGAGTATGTCATGCAAGAGGCGTCATGTCCATACCGTCAGCCCGCCTGAGCCTGAAATTTCCTACACTGGCGCGCCCTGCACGGCCTGATGCCGGCACGATTTCAAGCACCCGCTGCCAGCATGCCTGCAACATTGATCAATGCTTCAAAAGCAAACAACAGACCCTGCCGTTCCTGCGCGCCACAGGAGCGTGCAAGAACGACAGGGTTTGTCAATTTGAGGCAGGGGCACAAGCCGGGTCAATGCCCCACGCTGACGTCTGTCACCACCTGCCCTTTGGGTTTCACACTGAGGCCGCAGCCGCCAAGATTCAGCAAGGCGGCGCACAGGGCAACGCAAGACAAGAGCAGCGCCAGGCGGCGCAACAGCTTGCGGCCTTTAATCACGGGGTTTCTCCTGAGTAATGCGGGCACCCGCCTGTACATCCTGAGTAATCCACACATTGCCGCCGATGACGGCCCCCTTGCCAACTGTCACGCGGCCAAGAATCGTGGCCCCGGCGTAAACAGTGACGTTATCGCACAGTATGGGGTGCCGGGGATTGCCCTTGGTGAGGGTTCCGTCCGCATTCTTGGGAAAGGAGAGCGCGCCCAGGGTCACACCCTGATACAGGCGGCAGTTACGCCCAATGATGCAGGTTTCGCCAATAACCACGCCTGTGCCGTGGTCGATGAAAAATTCCTCGCCAATGGCCGCACCGGGATGGATGTCGATACCCGTTGTGCCGTGGGCCATTTCAGAAATGATGCGCGGAATGACCGGCACCTTGAGCTTATAAAGTTCGTGAGCGATGCGGTGGTGAAACATGGCCCGCAGCGAAGGGTAGCAAAAAATGGTCTCGCCGGGGCTGGTGGCCGCAGGGTCTCCCTCATAGGCGGCCTTGGCGTCGCCCGCCAGCAAACGGCGTATTTCCGGCAGGCTGTCCATAAAGGCCAAAGCGGCCTGCTGGCCCTCTGTTTCGCACGAGGTGCAGGGGATGCCCAGCCCCTCGCAGCTAAAGCAGAAGCCGCGCACGATCTGCTCGCCCAGCAGACGGTGGATGCTGTCCAGGTTGGCGGCAAGGTGATAGCGCATGGATTCGCGCCGCACTGTGGCCGCGCCAAAATAGCCGGGAAAGATAGCCGCGCGCAGGCGCTCAAGTATTTCGGAAAGCACCGGCAAAGATGGCATGGGCGCGCCCTGCCCCGAGCGGTGCCACACGGTGCTGAGCGAATCTTCTCGGCAGAGGCGTTCAACAACGCTGTCTATGAGGGGCATGCCGGTCGTGGTGATGTCCTGCTTTTTGTTCATGGCAAAATCCTGCGGAAATATTCGGTTGCGCTTGAAACCACAGGCGGCACAGGCCGGCTGCGGGCGTCCCGGTAATTCTTATTAGTCTACATGGAGTTGCCCGCTGCCGCAATGGGCAGCCAGCTCCGCTCCAGAGAATACACAATAAATCAAGCCCTTCGTTAAAACTTTTAACGCAAGCTGGCGTGCCTTATTTCAAACCACCCAACATCCCTTCACAAAAACGCTGCATGCAGAAGAAATATTCCACACGCTGCGCGGCCTAAAAAACACTGGCCCGTTGTTATTCAGTAAGCACGCTCCTGGCATAAGCAAGGCCGCAGCCGCAGCTTAAATCCATAAAACTGTTTTCAGCGGTTATCCCGGCTGTCTTGCCCGCCCTCATTCAGGCAGGTGGACAGACGCGCCGCCGCCATACCCGCAGGCCAGGTGCAGACTCCCAATCACTGAAACATTCCAGCCACAGCCCCCGCACGGGCAAACAAAGCCATGCTCACCGCCTCAAGGTTTGATTACTTCATTTATGCTGTGTTAATTTTTACAACCAGCACGTACGCAATATAAACGCGCAATGGGGCTTCTGCGCAGCGCAACTTCAGAAAAAATACAGCTAACTATCTAAAAAATAATATTATTTCCCATGTGGCATGATTGCTGCTTATTTGTGGGCAATTCGTAACAAGCGCCGCAAGTTCCCGATAAATGACGGCTCAAGTTACGTCAAAACATACAAGTTACGCGCGGAGTGTCCGCGATTTTATTGAATATGTCGTCGCTGCATTGCTGGACGCACATGCCCATCGGCAGGCGTTTGGAAGGTCCCAAAAATTTGCACACCGCGCCAATGCGGTTAGCGAGGAGAAGAAATGCTGACAAAAGAGGATGTTCGCACACATATCGCTTCATTTATCGGTGAAAAAAACATGCTCACCAAGCAGGAAGACCTCGTTTGCTACACCTACAATGCTGGCGGGGCGGCTCCATCGGCCTTTCTGCCCATTCTGGTAGCCTTGCCCGTCACCGCCGAAGAAGTTTCCAAGATCGTCGGCTTCTGCAATGAGCACAAAATCAGCGTGGTTACACGCTCGCAGGGAAGCGGCCTCAGCGTCAACGCCATTACTGAAAGCGACTATTCCATCATTATTTCGCTGCAACGCATGAATTCCATCATCGTGGAGCCGGAAACCCTGATGGCTGTTGTTGGCCCCGGCGCAATCACCGCTGACATCAAAAAAGCCGCCGCCGCGCACAGCCTCATGTACCCGCCGGATCCCGCCAGCTTCACGTTTTCTTCCATCGGCGGCAACGTGGCGACCGATGCAGGCGGCTTGCAGTGCGTCAAATATGGCACCACCAAGAGCTACGTCACAGGCATGCAGGTCGTGCTGGCTTCGGGCGAAATTATCCGCGCTGGCGGCAAGTGCATCAAGGACGTGACCGGCTACAACCTCACCCAGCTCTTCACGGGTTCCGAGGGCACGCTGGGCGTTATTACAGAAATCACCCTAAAGCTCATTCCCCTGCCGCAGGCAAAGCGCGCCATGCGCGTTGCCTTCAACAACATTGAAAACGCCGCCAAGGCTGTTTCTGCAATCATGACCAGCGGCGTTGTGCCCTCCATCATGGAATTTCAGGAACAGACCCTGATCCGCGCTGTTGAAGACTACACCCATGCGGGCCTGCCCGTGGATGCGGGCGCAATGCTGCTCATCGAGGTGGACGGCGATGTCTCCACCCTCAAGCCGCAGGTGGAGGTCATCCGCCGGGTATGCGAACAGCTGGGCATGGTCGATTTTCACGTGGCAGAAACCGCAGAAGAGGCCGAGCAGCTCTGGGTTGCGCGCCGTTCCGGCCTGCCCGCCCTTGCCCGCGTGGCAAAGGGACGCTTGGGCGGCGACCCGGCGGTGCCCATCAACAAGCTTGCCCAGGCCGTGCACATGCTCTTTGAAGTGGGCAAAAAGCACGGCATCAAGGTGAGCTGTCAGGGACATGCGGGCGACGGCAACATTCATCCTCACTTTTTCTTCAATTCTGATGAAGAAAAGAAAACAGCCGCCAAGGCCCGTTCCGAATTCCATTACGAAATCATCAAGATGGGCGGGACAGTTTCTGCGGAACACGGCGTGGGCCGCGAAAAAGCGCCCTACATCACCAAGCAGCTGGGCGAAGCTCAGGTCGGGGCCATGCGGGCCATCAAAAAGGCCCTTGATCCCAACAATATCCTGAATCCTGGCTGCATCTTCGGAGGCCAGGCATGAGCAAGTCCCTGGACGAATTGAAAGCAGCCGCCCTCAAATGCACCCGTTGCGGGCAGTGCCTCACCATCTGCCCGGTTTACGGCAAGACATACGAAGAATCCAATTCTTCACGCGGCAAGCTTTTTCTGCTGCGTTCTCTGGCGGATGGCACGGTAAAGCCCACCAAGGAGCTGATGGAACTGGCTGCCCGCTGCACCCTGTGCATGCGCTGCAAGGCCATCTGCCCTTCCGGCGTCAACACTACCGACCTGATCATGGCCTTGCGCCGCAAGATGGCGGAAGAAGGCCAGTTGCCAGCCGCAAAGAGTATCGCCTTCAAGGCGGTCACCAAGGGGCGGCTGTTTGATATGGCCCTGAGCCACGCCAAACCTTTTCAGTCCATACTCTTCAAAAATACTGAAAACGGCGCGGGCAAGGTTTCACGCATTCCCATCCCCGCCGCAGGGCTGAACCTGCGCCGCGTTGTCCCGGCTCTGGCCGACAAACCGCTGCGCAAGGTCATGCCTGCCGTCAGCAGCCCCAAGGGCTCCGCCCGTGCGCGGGTGGCCTTTTTCCCCGGCTGCATGCTCAACTATGTCTACGTCAATGCGGGCAAAGCCCTCATAGACGTACTGGTGGCCAACGGCGTCGAAGTGCACCTGCTGGACAACCTTCAGTGTTGCGGCACGCCGCTGTTTTCATCCGGCGATTTTGACGGCGCAGCCCTGCTGGCTGAAAACAACGCGCGCATCCTTTCGCGCGGCAGCTTTGACGCCGTCATCACCGGCTGCGCCACCTGCGGTTCGGCCCTGAGCAAGGAATACGGCGAAGTGCTGCAAAACAGCGACGCGCTTTCTGCGTGGGAAGGATTCAAGGACAAGGTCTTCGACTTTTCCGACTTTCTCACCAGGCTTGGCCCTATCCCCTATGTGCAGAACGTCCCCCTCAAGGCGACCTATCACGATGCCTGCCACCTTGTGCGCGGCATGGGCGTATCCAAGCAGCCCCGCAGCCTCATCCGCGCCATACCCGGCCTGCGCTTTGTGGAAATGAGCCGCCCCGATGTCTGCTGCGGTTGCGCGGGCACGTTCAGCGCCACCCACTACGACCTGTCCCAGCAGATTCTGGCGGATAAAACCAGCGACATTCTGTCCACTGGGGCGGATGTTGTCGCCACTGGCTGTTCTGCCTGCAAGATGCAGCTTATCGACGGTTTGAGCCACCGCGGCGCAAACATTCGCGTGCTGCACACTGCCGAACTGCTTGCCAAGGCATATGGCCTGTAACAAGGGCCATGCCGCGTCCCCTACGCGGTATCCCTTGCGGGCATGCTTGCTGTTTCGATTGAGCCATCTGCACAGCGAGCATGCCCGCAGGGGAAACAATATCCAATCAACCGCAGAATATTCATAACACCCTGTTATGTAATTTTTTTGCGGGAATACCGGATCACCCCAATACTTCGCAGCAGGATTCAACGTTAACTTTCGCAACAGGGCCGAAAACATAGTTAACAAAGCAATCCAGCTTTTAGAAAAAAGATCAACTATTTCAGCATATTGCAGTCATCAATTTTTTGGCATGTTACTTGCTAAACTACTGACTGCAACTTTTGAATAATGGCAGGAAAATACTCTCTAATATGTTTGTATTTTCCGTATAAAAAGGAAGATCACAGCCATACTCACTGCAATCAACGCCGTTATTTGCGGGAAATGAAGTTGCTTTGCACACAGATTAACGCACAAAATGAGCAATGGCAGAATACTGACTGGTGGCACAACAACGGAAATGAGGTTTAGAAAGTCAATGAAAAAACAAAGCAAGCTCATCCAGGGCAACGCCGCCATAGCCCAAGGCGCGTTCTACGCAGGAGCGCGGTTCTACGCCGGGTATCCCATCACCCCTTCGTCTGAAATTGCTGAGATCGCCTCGCGCGAGCTCCCCAAGCTTGGGGGGATTTTCATGCAGATGGAGGACGAACTGGCGAGCATGGGCGCCATTGTGGGGGCATCACTGGCAGGCGTGAAGTCGTTCACCGCCACCAGCGGCCCTGGTTTTTCGCTTATGCAGGAGAACCTCGGCATGGCGACCATGGGCGAAGTGCCCGTGGTGGTAGTGAACGTGCAACGTTCCGGCCCATCCACAGGCCTTGCCACCAAACCGGCCCAGTCCGACATCATGCAGCTGCGCTGGGGGCGGCATGGCGACCAGGAAATTATCGCGCTGACCCCGGCCTCGGTGCAGGAATGCTTTGACCTGACGGTCAAGGCCTTCAACCTGTCCGAAAAATACCGCGTGCCGGTCATCATGGCCCCGGAAGAAGTCTGCGGACACATGCGTGAAAACATTGTCATTCCTGCCCAGGGTGAAGTGGAGGTTGTTGACCGCAGCCAGCCCACCTGCGCACCCGCCGACTATAAGCCCTTCTGCTTTGATGAAGGCGCTGTTGCCCCCCTGGCCAGCTATGGCAGCGACTATGTTTTCCATGTCACCAGCTCCATGCACGGCGAAAACGGCTTTAGCTGCAATACGCCCGAAAATGCCGGGCGCAGGGTCGCCCAGCTGCATACCAAGATTGCCAAGGGCCGTGATGAAATCGTCATGACGCGTTACTTCGGTAAAGAAGACTGCGAAACCCTGATCATTACTTCCGGCGTGGTCACCCGTGCGGCCCGCAGCGCCGCGCAAGAGGCCAATGCCAGCGGCGGCAAGGTTGGCGTTCTCCAGCTGCAAACCCTGTGGCCCTTTGCCGATGTGGAAGTGCGGGAAGCCGCACGCAAGGCCAAGCGCATTGTTGTTGCTGAAATGAACTATTCCGGCCAGCTGGCCGGAGAAGTGAAAAAGTATGTGCCGGATCCTTCGCTGGTTGTTGGGGTTAACAGCTACAACGGCAGCATCATGACCCCGGCCCAGATTGCAGCCGCCTTGAAGTAAAGGAGAAATACAATGGCACAGGCTATTTCACGCTCGCTTCTTAACAAAGAGGCACTGCCGCTTATGTGGTGTGCGGGCTGCGGCAACGGCATTGTCCTGAACGCGCTTTTGTGCGCCATGGACGAGCTGAATCTCAAAAAGGAAGACGTTCTTGTCGTCACCGGCATTGGCTGCTGGGGCAAGGCCGATGACTATATTTCCGCCAATGCCCTGCATACCACGCACGGGCGCGCCCTCACCTTCGCCACCGGCGCCAAGGCGGCCAACCCCAATCTCCACGTCATCGTTCTTATGGGCGACGGCGACGGCACCACCATTGGCGGCAACCATCTTATCCATACGGCCCGCCGCAATATGGACCTCACGGCCATCATTGTGAACAACCTGAACTACGGCATGACCGGCGGCCAGTATTCGGCTACCACGCCCAACGGGGCCATCACCAGCACGTCTGTTGGCGGCAACCCCGAGCGCGGCTTTGACGTGTGCGACCTGGTGCGCGCGGCGGGAGCCAACTTTGTGGCCCGCGAATCCGTCACCAGCGGCATGCGTCTCAAAAACCGCATCGTTGCCGGTATCCAGAAAAAAGGATTTTCGCTTATCGAAGCCATGAGCCCCTGCTCCACCCTGTTCGGCCCCCGCAACAAGATGAAGCAGCCTGTGGATATGCTGCGCAATCTCAAGGAAAAGGCCGTTTCCCAGGCCAAGTTTGATTCCATCGAGAATGCCGCGGATCTTGGCTACTTTGTCACCGGCGTCATCGCCGACAAGGATGTTCACGATTTCAACACTCGCTACGAGGCCGAACGTGCGGTGATCACGGCCGCCAAGGGAGGAAAGTAGCATGGCCCAGTATGAATTTATCATGGCTGGCACCGGCGGGCAGGGCCTTGTGTTTTGCGCGTCCTTCCTTGCCGAGGCTGCCATTCTGGGTGGCCGCAACGTGGTGCAGTCCCAGTCGTACGGCATCTCGCAGCGCGGCGGCTTTATCAGCGCCGAAGTGCTGATGGACGATGCGGAAATCCTTTTCCAGCAGGTCGTCAAACCCAACCTGATCATTGCGCTGAACGAGGTTGTGGGTACCCGCTACGACAAAGCCGTAGCCCCTGTTGTGTACGACACCTCGCTCATGAAACCCCGCCAGATGAGCAACTGGATCGGCATACCCATGACCGAGATCGCCCACGAGCTGGGCGCGCCCAAATCGGCCAACCTTGCCGGGCTTGGGGCGGCCATGGCGCTTACCGGGGCGCTGCCGCTGGACACCTTGCTGAGCATCGCCGAGCGCAAGGGCAAACCCGACGTGGCCAAGATTAACATGGAAGTGATCCGGCGGGGCGCTGCTGCTGCCGAAGCCGCACGGGGGGGAAACTGATGAGCGAGGAAAAGAAAACTTTTGAAGTTTGCGTGGACGCCGTGCTCTGCAAAGGCTGCGGCTACTGCAAGGAACTCTGCCCCAAGTCCGTTTACGACTTCGGCACGGAATACAATGCGGCTGGCTACCTCTTTATGACTCCGGTCAATGCGCAGGCCTGCATAGGCTGCCGCACGTGCATGATGGTCTGCCCCGACTTTGCCATTGAAGTTCTGGAAAAATAACAGGCCGGAGTCTGTCATGGTATACAAAAGCTTTGACGAGCTTGAAGCAGCTGTGATGCAAAAAGCCCACAAGTGCAAGGTGGCTGTGGTGGAAGCCGCAGACGAACATGTGCTTGAAGCTGTGCGGCACGCTGTTGAAGTGGGCCTTGTGGAGCCGCTGCTGTTTGGCAAGCGGGAAGATATCGCAGCAAAACTCAAGGCCATAGGCCTGCCGGGCGATGCCTATCCCATTGTTGAAACTGCCACGCCGCAGGAATCAGCCACAGGGGCGGGCATGGCGGTCAAGGAAGGCCGGGCCAACTTTATCCTCAAAGGCCTGATCCAGACCGGCGTTCTTCTCAAGGGACTGTTCAAGGAAGAAACCGGCTTCCGCACCGGGCGGCTGATCTCGCACATGAACATTGTGCAGGTTGCCACCTACCCCAAGCTTCTGGCTCTGTGCGATGCCGCCATCAACATTGCGCCTTCGCTCGAACAGAAGCGCGACATTATCCAGAACGCGGTGGATGCCCTTGCGCGCATGGGCATTGATAACCCCAAGGTTGCGGTGCTGGCCTCCGCGGAAACCGTTAATGAAAAAATGCCTGAAAGCGTTGACGCCGCGGCGCTGAAAGAAATGAACAAAAACGGCCAGATCACCGGCTGCCTGATTGAAGGCCCCATATCCTACGATCTGGCGGTATGCGCGGAATCAGCCGCCACCAAGGGCTACGAAAGCCCCGTTGCTGGCGACGCAGACCTGCTGGTGTGCCCCAATATTGTCACCGCCAACGTGCTTATCAAGTGCCTGCGCCATACGGCCAACGCACTGACCGCAGGCATCGTGGTGGGCGGCAGGGTGCCGGTGGTGCTTAATTCCCGCGCGGCAAGCGCTGAAGACAAGTTCAGAACCATGGTTCTTGCGGCCTCTGCCGCGGGGTAGCCAACTGCGGATGGGCTGCCCTGCCGCTTGCTCCCCTGAGGCAACTGCGCGGCAAGGTTTCAGGCTGCCGCGCCGCAATGCAGCTCAGCGCATCAGGCGCGGCAGCCCATGACAGCAAGAGCATTTCACATTGTCCCATAAGGATATGACATGGCGGAAACCAACTATACCGTTCTTTCCATCAATCCCGGTTCCACCTCGACGCGGATTGCCGTTTACAAGAACCATGAGCTTTTGTTCCAGAAAAAAGTGGATCATCCGGCAGAATCCCTGCGCGGTTTTGAGAGCAACGTTGCCCAGTTTCCCATCCGGCTGGATGCCATACTGAAGGCGCTGCAAGAAGAGCAGTTTGACCTGCACCAGCTCTCCGCCGTGGCCGGTCGTGGCGGCAAACTGCCCCCGCTGTTGCAGGGCGCGTACCTTGTTGATGAAGGCATGCTGGACTTTCTGCGGCACCGCCCCATTGACGACCACGCCTCCAACCTCGGGGCGCTGCTGGCGCACGAAATCGCCAAGCCGCTGAACATCCCTTCCTACATCTATGACGCCGTGGTGATGGATCAGATGGAAGACATCGCCAAGCTCTCCGGCCTGCCGGAAATTCGCCGCAAGGCCTCGTGCCATGCCCTCAACATGCGCGCCATGGCCATCAAGGCCGCCGCAAACAAGGGCTGGAAGCTGGCGGACAAAAACATCATCGTCAGCCACATGGGTGCGGGCATCAGCGCCACGGTCATTCATCAGGGGCGCATGATTGACGTCATCACCGATGAGGAAGGCCCCTACTCGCCCGAACGCTCAGGCGGCCTGCCCAACAGGCAGCTTATCGACCTGTGCTTTTCGGGCAAGTTTGACCGCCATTCAGCCACGCGGCGCACGCGCGGTCAGGGCGGCCTGATGGCCTACCTTGGCACCAACAACGCCCTTGAGGTTGAACGACGCATTGCCGAAGGCGATGAAAAAGCCCGCCTTGTGTACGACGGCATGACCTATCAGGTAGCCAAGCACATTGCCTCGCTGGCTGCGGTCATCAACGGTCAGGTGGATGTTGTGGTGCTTACCGGCGCATTGGCCAACTCCTCATACATCATTGAACGTGTGATGCCCCGGATACAGTTCCTCGGCGAGGTCATGGTGCTGCCGGGAGAAAACGAGCTGGAAGCGCTGGCCTACGGAATTTTGCGCGTACTGCGCAAGGAAGAAGGTTTCCATACCTTCCACGAATAGTCAGGTGCTACCCGTGTCACTCTGCTTGCCCCAATCCCTGTCATTCAAGCAGACCCTCAGGGGCAGGGCGCATACTGCGCCTTGTCCCTGCCCGATGATCAGCGGCTTCTGGCAGGTGGTGCATTTCTAACAATACAATATTTAACTTGCGTGTTAATTTACTTAGCGCAAAAAAAGCACATGTGCGCACGCTGCATGGCAATTAACTGAAAATAAACAATAATTTTACAAGACAACTATGGCATAAAAATTGCTCAAAGCGGTATCAATAGTAGCGCTCATGAAAGAGCGCCGTGGATATCTCAAACGCGTTGAGAGCGACTGGTTGTCTGTGTTCGGTCTGCCGCACAATAGAGGATAGCAAGGGCGTTATTGTGTTTGTATCTGATGTGACACTTAACATATGAAGTAAAGTACATTTTCAGGTTGGGTAAATAGCGCCTCCTTTGCTTTTCCGGCCTGCTCAGGGCTTACAATTTTTCGTCCATTCTTATGCCCCGAGGCCGTTCCATTTTTTACACAAAGGGAGTGTCATGGCTGAAATCGCTGCTGAAAACAAAGGGAATCTGGTCAAAAACATTCGCCTTGCGGGGTCTGTTCTTTCCATCATTCTTGGTATCTGGGTCGCCCTGCAAGCGCCGCCGGAAGGCCTGAACGAAAAGACCATGATTGCTCTTGGCATCACCGTGTGGGCTGTGGGCTGGTGGATTACCGAAATCGTGCCCGAATTTGTCACCGGTTTGATGATGTGTATCTTGTGGTCGGCCTTCAAGTGCGTGCCCTTTAAAACAGCGTTTGCCACGTTTTCCACCTCCGGCTGGTGGATCATGGTCGGCGCATTCGCCTTGGGCGCAGTGGCTGGCAAAACGGGCCTTTTAAAGCGTATCTCGCTCTGGGTGCTCAAGCTGTTCCCTGCCAGCTTTGCCGGGCAGGTATGGGGGCTGATTGGTTCGGGCACGGTGATCGGGCCGCTCATTCCCAGCATGAACGCCAAGGCCACGCTTTCTTCGCCCATTGCCATGGGCATCAGCGATGAACTTGGCATTGAACGCAAGTCCAACGCGGCAAACGGCCTGTTTGGCGCATGCTATGTGGGCTTTATCCTCATGGGCCACATGTTCATGAGCGGCTCGTTCAGCCATTATGTGCTGGTGGGCATGCTGCCCGAGGCTTATCGCGGCGTTACGTGGCTGCAGTGGCTTTTGTGGTCGTTGCCCTATGGCGTGTGCGTTTTCCTCGGCATGGGTCTTTTCATCGTGACCTGCTACAAGCCCAAGGAAAAGGTCAGCCTGCCCGCAGGCTACAGCAACGCCCAGCTTGAAAAGCTCGGGCCCATGACCCGGAATGAAAAACTGTGCATGGGCGTGCTTATCGTCACGCTGCTTATGTGGATGACCGAATCGCTGCACAAGATATCTGCCGGTGAAGTTTCCCTCATGGCCATGTGCGTGCTCATGCTGCTCAAGGTTATGGACAAGAGCGATTTCAAGACAGGCATCGACTGGTCGTCCGTTGTTTTCGTGGGCAGCATCCTGAACATGGCCTCGGTTATCCAGTCGCTCAAGGTTGACCGCTGGCTTGGTACGGAGCTGCAGCCCCTTCTTGCCAACGTGATTTCCGAACCCGCCCTGTTCATTGTGACACTGGTCGTTGTGGCCTCGCTCGTCAAACTGGTTATTGTGTCGCTCACATCCGCCTCGGCAATCTTTGTGCTGATTCTTCCGCCTATCATGATTGCCCACGGCATGAACCCCTGGATCGCCTGCATGGTCACTTTTGCCGGCAGCGATATCTGGTACCTGAGCTACATGAACTCCATTTACCTTTGCGCCCATTTCGGCACACAGGGCAAAATGGCGCGGCACGGAGCCATGATCAAACTCTCGGCTGCCTATACCGCCATATGTATAGTGGCCTTTCTTATCAGCATACCTTACTGGAAGATGCTCGGCCTCATAAAATAGCGCGATTCCGGCGTATCCGGTACGCAAGTCGGATTTATTACGCAGTCGCGGCATGGATTTTATTGTGAAGTCCTTGCCGTGACTGCGTCGTTGAACAGAAGATACGGAATAATCGCGGCATAAATGGTGCAAGACATTCCTGGCTTGCGTTGCTTGCATGACAGGGTAATGCGGCGCTGACGCAACACAGGTTTTTGCCTGCGCGTTCTCAATACCCGCTGTATTCATTCAATATTTCATGCGGTTCATGTTTACTTTGCATACAGCGAGGTTTATGTTTTTTACACCGCCCGGCACATACGCCATGTGCGAATCCATCAGATGACGAGGCTCCCATGCTGCCAGCCAGTTTCAAACCGCGTATTCTTTGCGTTTCCATTTATGATGAAATGGCCCAGCTTGTGCGCCACTCCGCAGGCCAGTTCGGCGTTGAGGTTGATGTGTTTGATGGCGGCATTTACAATAGCGGGCACCTCCACGCGCTTGAGGTGGAAAACCGTTACGATGTTATCATCAGCCAGGCGGGAACGGCCATCGCCATCCAGCAGATGGTCAAAACACCAGTCGTGCCCATCCAGATTACAGCCAACGATATTGTCACCCCCCTGCGCGAAGCGTCAGAGCGTCATCAGAACCTGCTCTGCATCACTTACGACAGCAATCTGAGCGTTGATATTGAATCGCTGGCGGCCTTTGCACGACTTAAAAATTTTCGTCAGGTCATCTACCGCAACGAGCAGGACTTCAACAGTATCATTGCCCGCCTTCCCACGCTGAAAGATGTTGCCATTGTCGGATTTGGCGGATGCGTCATTGAAAAGGCGGCGCAGTATGGCCTGCCCTACTATCTCATACGCTCCAGCAAGGACAGCGTGCATCAGGCTGTGCTTTCCGCCCGCAATATTGTTGACCAGCACATCAAGGAGCGTACCCGCTCCCGCCGCCTGAACAATATTATCAACTATTCCCTCAGCGGCATTGTTTCCGTCAATCGAGACAAAACCATTGCCATCTGCAACCGCCCGGCAAAGCAGATGCTTGACCTGCACGGCAAAAAGCTGGTGGGCATGAACATTGATGCCCCGTCAACGCCGCCGGAACTCAAGCAGATGCTCGGCAACGGTGAATACACAGTGGACAAGGTATTGCCCCTCAAGGGCAAGACCCTGGTGGTCAACCGCGTGCCTATCCGCGTGCGCGAGCATGACCAGGGCACCATCATTGTTTTTCAGGAACTTTCCAAAATCCAGAAAATCGAAGCTGAGGCCCGCGTACAGCTTGCCAGCAAGGGCTTGGTGGCAAAATACAATTTTTCGGACATTATCGGTTCAAAAAACACCCTTGGCCCGGTTGTGGCCGAAGCCAAGCGCTATGCCCGCAGCAGCGCATCCATTCTCATTGAAGGAGAAACAGGCTCCGGCAAGGAGCTTTTTGCCCAGAGCATCCACAATTTCAGCGAGCGCAAAAAAGGCCCCTTTGTGGCCCTGAACTGCGCGGCCCTGCCCGAGCACCTGCTGGAAAGCGAACTTTTTGGCTATGAGGAAGGGGCTTTTACCGGCGCGCGCAAGGGCGGCAAGCCGGGCATGTTTGAACTGGCTCACCGGGGAACGCTGTTTCTGGATGAAATCAGCGAAATGAGCCTCGCAACACAGGTGCGCCTGCTGCGTACCTTGCAGGAAAAAGAAATCTTCCGCATTGGCGGCGACCGCGTAATCAACATTGACGTCCGCATCATTGCGGCGTCAAACCGCGACCTCTACGCCATGGCGCAAGAAGGTTCTTTTCGGCGCGATCTGTTCTTCAGGCTCAATATCTTGCCGCTGCAAATACCGCCGCTGCGCAAGCGCAAGGAAGACATTCCCACGCTCATTGCCCATTTTATCAAAAAGAACCATCAACACGTGGCCGGGCGCAGCCGCCTCAAGTTTGACGATGCAACGCTTTCCGCACTGTCAGCGCACGGTTGGCCGGGCAATGTGCGCGAACTGGAGCATATTCTGGAGCGCGTGTTTACCCTCTATGACGAACAACAGGACTTTGACGCGCTGATTACAGACATCATGCGGCGACACTGCCTGCGGCAGGGCATGGCTGGCCCATGCCATCCGCTGGATGATGTTTTGCAGGTGCCGCGCGGCACCATGGCAGAGATGGAGCGCTTCATTCTGGAGGCCTCGCTTGAAGAGCACGGCGGCAACAAAAAAGCCCTGGCTGACGCTCTTGGCATCAGCCGCGTGACCGTGTGGAAAAAACTCAAGGAGCTTGAAGGCGAAGAGCAGGGGCAGGACTGACCCCAAGTGGTGCGAGTATGACCCGAAGCCAATCGCGGCTGGTTTTGCCTTTGCATTTTGCCCTACAGTTTTCTGCGCTTTGACCGATCAGATGGATGCACAGGTTCGCACAAGCGGCCAAGGAGCAAGCCATGGACGATGTGAAGATGGGCATGAGCGTAAGCCTGGCCAGAAGCGCCTTGAACATTCAGGCCAACATGTCTGCAGCGCTTATCAGTGGCACTATTGATAAGGGCGCGGAAATGGAGCAGAACATGCGCAGCCAAGGGCTTGCCGCCGAGGGCATTGGCGGAAAGCTGGACGTGCAGGCATAATACGCTTTGCCGTACGAAGAGGAACAGCCGCCGGGTTTTACCCGGCGGCTGTTGCGCGTTACGAGGACATGCCAGGAATCAGGATCAGCCTGCGGCCCGGCTGCAAGCGGCCATTTTGCGCATTCCGCTGCCGCCGTTCCGGCGGTTTTTCGTTTATCCGCACTCGTTGACAAATACCCGCAGAGTAGTAAGGCTGTATGCGCCGGTTCCCGGCCCAGATTCTGCCCATATCCGCACAAGGAGTTTTTGTGAAAATTCTTGTAACACCCCGTTCTTTCGGCAAAACCAATCCCGAGCTGTTTGACCGTCTGGCCCAGGCCGGGCTGGAAGTGATACGCAACGACACGGGCGGCATTCTCTCCGCCGAGCAGATGAAGGAAAAGCTGGCCGACTGCGCTGGCGTTATTCTTGGCGTTGATCCCATGGACGCCCCTGTGCTGGCTGCTGCCCCCGCCCTCAAGGCCATTGCCAAATACGGCGTTGGGCTGGACAACATCGACCTTGCGGCCTGCAAGGAGCGCGGCATCGCGGTCTCGCGCACCGTAGGGGCCAACAGCAATGCCGTTGCCGACTACGCCCTGACCCTCATGCTCATGGTGGCGCGCAAGGCCGGGCTCATTGACCGCCGCTGCCGCCAGAAAGACTGGGGCAAGATCACCAGCATTGACCTGTACGGCAAAACCATCGGTATCATCGGCCTTGGGGCCATTGGCCGCTGCGTGGTCAAACGCGCACAGGGTTTTGGCATGAAGATTCTGGCCCACGACGTTGTGTGGGACGATGCCTGGGCCGCCAAGGAAGGCGTGGAACGCGCAGACGTTGACCGCATTTGCCGCGAGGCCGATTTCATCACCCTGCACACGGTGCTGACGGACGAAACCCGCAACCTCATCAATGCCCAGCGCCTTGCAAGCATGAAAAAGACCGCCGTGCTGATCAACACCGCGCGCGGAGGACTCATTGACGAAGCTGCCCTGCTGGCAGCCCTGAAAGAGGGCAGCATCTACGGCGCGGGCCTTGACGTATTTGAACAGGAGCCCCCGGCTGATCCGGCGTGGTATGAGCTGGACAACCTTGTGATGGGTTCGCACTGCTCGTCCTCCACCGCTGGAGCCACGGAAACCATGGGCAACATGGCTGTGGACAACCTGTTGCGCGATCTGGGGCTGTAAGCAGCTTCACTGCCTGAATAGTGCGCGCCTGTGGGCGCGAAATGCAGCCCGCCCGCATCCTCCAGGAGAATGCGGGCGGGCCTGTTATTGACTGCTTAGAAGAGCATGCGCTCCACTAGCCGCCCTGATTGGTCGTCAGATGCTGCACGGCAACCTGTACGGCTTCACTCCCGCTGTCGGTAGTTATAGTTGTGCTGTGCACATCCCACACGGTGCCATTGCTCGCAGTCTGCGTTGTGGTTGTCCATGAATGCGAAGCATCAAATGACACAGCGGTACTGCCGTCACTGCCAGTACTGATGGAAACCCCGGTTTTGGACGCAATTTCTGCCATATCGGTGAGGTTGTTCAAGGCATCGCCGGAAGTACTGACCATTACCTCCACGCCTGTGATGCCGTCTACGCCCTTGGCATGTTCCGCTCCTGTAAACAGGGCATCCACACTGCCGCCCTTGACCAGCAGCATGTCTGTGCCGCTGCCGCCGTCAATGGTGTCGCCCTGATGGAACACCAGCACATCGTTGCCTGCGCCGCCATACAAATGGTTGCCGCCGCCATCGGTGGCGAAGGTATTGGCTCCGCCGTCAAGGAAGTCGTTGCCTGTCCCGCCGTAGAGATGGTCATTGCCAGCGTCGCCATAGAGGTGGTCGCCTGCATTGCCGGCATAGAGGGTATCGTTGCCTTCTCCACCATACAATTCATTGTGCCCTGCACCACCGTAGAGGATGTCGTCCCCAGCGCCGCCGTAAAGGATATCGTCATGGCTGCCGCCAATCAGGATGTCGCTGCCAGCTCCGCCTGCGGCCTCATAGACATGCGTCGAGGAGTTCTCCTGGGCGAAGAGCAAATGGCCGCCTTGGCCATCCCAGTTGTCAGTATTGATATCCACAGAGATAGTGCCGCTTGCCTGCCCGTTGGTGGCATGACCGTCAGACACTGTATAGCCAAAAGTGTCCTTCAGGTCCGAGCCTGCCTCGTGCAGGGCAGCCAGCTTGCTTATGGAATCGTAGCTGGAATCAAGCTTGTAATCGCCATAGGAGAACATATCCTTATGCGTTTCATCAGCGGTAAAGGTCAGCGTACCGAACGCGCCATGCACCTCTGTGGTGCCCTGCGGAACAGCATTCAGCTCGTGCCCGTTCACGGAAAACGCCAGGTGATCCCCCAGATCAACGTCTGTGGCTGAAAGCGCATGACTTGAGGCATCAAGGTGCGCCACCGGAGCATCATTGGTGCCGGTGATGTTGACAACAACGTCATGGCTTACCGTGCCGCCTTGCCCGTCATTCACTGTAACGGTAAAGGTTTCCGTGGCTTTCGCCCCCTGGGCCAGTTCGTGGTTGGTCAGGGTGTATTTGTAGTTGCCGGAGGCGTCCAGAGTCAGCTGCCCGTAATGCCCATCAACAACTGCATTTGTTCCACCAGAAGCCGTGGCGCTGTTAGAGCCGTAGGCAAGGCTGTATGTCAGGGCATCAGTGGTGTCCACGTCCGTAGCCCCCAGATTGCCGGTGAGTGGGCTTGCCCCCTCCACAATGGAAAGGCTGGGCGCGGTGAAGGTGGGGTCGTTGTTCACGCCCTTGAGGGTGATTGCCAGGGTCTGGCTGGTTTCCACGCCGTATTTGTCCACGGTCACAACGGTAAATGAGCCACCAGCGGTTGCAACATCCTTGCCCTGGGCCTCGAGGCTCTTGGCGTAAGCAGCATCAAGCGTATAGGTGTAATTCTTGCCATCAAGCTTGAGTGTACCGTGCCCGTCATGCAGCTCCGTCACATACTTGCCGCCAGACATGATGTAGTAGGTCAGCGTGTCGCCATCCACATCGGTGGCGGCAATGGTGCCCGAAAGCGTCTGAACGCTAGCGCCATTATCTGTAAGCGTTGTTGCGTCAGCATTAAAGGCTTCCATTTTGGGGGCGTCATTGGTGCCTGTGATAGTGACGGCAACCTTTGCTGTATCTGTTGCTCCGGCTGCATCGCTCACGCCGATTCTGGCGTCGATGGTCAGGGTTTCACCCTGGGCCAGATGCGCAATACCGCCCTTGTCGCCCTGGAAGTTGTAGGTGCCGTCCTTGTTCAGTTCCAGCAGGCCCATGAGCACAGCACCAGATGAAGCGCTGGTGCCCACATGCCAGCCAGAGGCGTCCTTGTAAGCGTAAACATCCTCTGTGACGGAAGTGCTGCCCGATGCGATGGCCTGCCCGTTGAGCTTGAGCGTGAGGCTGTCGCCTGCATCAACATCGTACGTCACGGCCGTTCCGCCGACTGTCAGGTTTGCCTGCCCGTCAGCCACAAAGAGGGCCGCGCCCGAGCCAGCCACGCTGGAACCATCGGCATGGAGGGTAATGACAGGGGCATCGTTGACACCATTCACTGTGATTGTGAGGGGCGCATCGGTGTAGCCGCCATGTCCATCGCTCGCGCGGACAGTGAAGGTCACTTCATGCGATTTTCCGTCGCCAAGCTGCTGCACAGCCTCGCTACTGGTATTGAGATGGAATTCGTACTTGCCATCCTTGCCCATGATCAGGGTGCCATAATCCTTGTCCGTGACCATGCCCGTGGATTTGCCGTCGCTGCCGACAATGGCGAAGCTAAGCGCATCCTTGGGCGCGCCAGCCGCGGTTACGTCCGGATCTGTAGCGGTAATGGAGCCCTTGGCCACCATGTCCGCCGGGGAATCTTCCGTTACCGCGACATCAGAACCAGCCACCAGCACAGGGGCGCTGGGCTTGTCGTTGGCGTAATTAAGATCGGCGGACAGTTTGACTTCCACCTTGTCGCCAGCAGTGTTGCCATTGGAAAGAGTCAGCATTGCGCTGTCTTCCATATGCCCGCTGTAGTTCGTGCCGCCAGCGGGAGCCGCATAGGTGTACGAGAAATTACCGTTGCTGCCCTTGGTGACAGTAAATATGCCGCCGAGCTTGCCTGCAACCGTGTACGAGGTCGGTTCGAGCTTGTCTGTTTCCCCCCTGTCAACATCGGCCAGGGTGAAGGACCCAGAGGGGTCTGTTTGCGCCCATGTGCCGTCCGCGTGCTGTTCCAGGGCCACGGTGTCGCTTTGCGAAACCACGTATGGCTTGTCGTTGCTGCCATTGATGGTGATGGTAATAGTTCTGTAATCGCTGCCGTTGGTGACCGTAAACTTTTGAATGATCGTATCCGTTTTTGTCAGCGCCTGCACGTCCGGATGGTCATTGTTCAGCGTGTAGCTGTATCTGCCATTGGGCAACAAGGTAATCGTTCCGTATTTATCTGAAATAACGGATGTCTCATGCCCAGCCCCGTCAATCAGGAACATATCGGCATCATACTTGCCATTGTTGCTCGGCGTTACGCTGCCCGCGGTAACAGTTTTGCCAGTATGTTGTTCACCAATCAGGCCGTCTTCCTGTACGGAATCAGCCACATCCTTGATCGGGAGATTGCCGAACTTGGTGCCGTCTCCGCCAACACCATCGCCCATCTTGCCCACATTGATGATCAGCTCAATGGGCTTTTCGGCCACGGCGTTATGGTCGTCACGCGCATAGATGGTGAACGTTTCCGTGGTGGTGTCACCACTGGCATGATTTTTCACATAATTCTGGTAGTTGCTGCCCGCCCGATCCAGCACGTATTGGTACGTGCCATTGGGGCTGATGATCAGCGTACCGTATTCACCCTTTATTTCCTGAACAAGATTGCCCGAACCGCCTTTTTCAACAGCAAAGAACGTAAGGCTGGAGCCATGATCCTTGTCAGTCACGAGGTCCGCAGTATTGAGCGTACCGCGCACCACAGGGTCGCCAGAAGGGGAAGAAAACAATGAGCCATTGGACCAGCCCGCAATTTCATCAGAATCCACCACAATGACACGTTCAGCACCAACCACGGTGGAGAGAAAAGAACTCACGTCCTTTCCGAGATTCAGACTGGTGAGCAGGTTATCGAGCCTGCCAAAATCATCAAGAGTTTTGGCCGCGCCGTTGGCAACCTTGGTCAGCCAATTTTGCACATCGTCCCATCCGTGGAAGAAGTCGATGATCTTACCGAATGGGCCAGAATGGCTCTTCACCTCGTCCATGATGTTATCTATGCCCTGAGTGACATATGCCCTGATGAGATCTGGGTGGTCAGTCAGATAGGTAATGGCAGTGGCGGGGTTCGCCAGAGTGGTAAAGCTGGCGTCCTCATTCCCCCCGGTAAAGGCATCCGTGTAGTCCTGCACCGTAAACGATGGGGCCGCGGCCTTCACCACCGGCACATCGTTGGTGCCGTTGATGGTAATGCTGAGAGAGCCGTCAATGGACTGACCATGCGAAGCACTGTCGCTGTGGGCGGTTATGCCGAGGTTCACACTGACATTTTCACCCTGGGCCAGACCGTTGAATGCCGTGCTGCTGGTATTGGGCGTGAAGGTATAGGAACCATCTTCATTCACATGCAATGTGCCGTAGTCGCCAACCTTGTAGTCATACCCGGCAGTGGCATTGCCGCTGCCGCCAACATCATGCGTCCCCGTGCCGTCAGTATAGGACAGGGTCTTGTATGTGTAGGTGCTGTAGCTGTCTTTCTCCGCGCCTGCGGTGAGGTTCTTGAGGGCATGTCCATCGGCATCCAGATTGGTATCCGGATCATTCACTCCAAGATGCCCGCGAATAACCCCGGCAGCGAGTGTTCCACCGCTGGCATCAACAGGTTGTGCCTTGTTGGCGCCCAGCTTGTCAGCTTCGGTATAGTGCAGAACGCCCTGGATTGAACCTGTGACGCCGTCTTCCTTGACGGTCAGGGCGTTGCCTGCCAGCTTGCCTGCGGCATCCTCACCTGTGATGGTAATGACAATGGGCTTGATTTCAGAATACGCGCCGTCGGCATCCTTGACGCGCACATAGAAGGTATCGGTAACAGAACTGCCCTTGGCAAGGGACGTCAGATCTTCTGTCCGCTCATAACGGTATTCGCCAGTGGCCTGATCAATAATCAGGCGACCGTACGTGCCTTGCTGAACTGGTGTGTCGCCAGAGTAGTCAGTGGTGGACTTTACCAGCGAGAAGGTGAAACCCGAAGATACCGTCTGGGCTGTGCCCCCGGTCTGTTCATAATCCAGCAGTTCTACCTGTCCGGTCGTGGAATGCGCATCACTTTCAGTAAGGGTGACGGCAGGGGCCTGCGTAATGATGGGCCTGTCGTTGGCGCCCTCAATGCGTATGGAAACTGGGGCCTTGGCCACATCCGTATTGGTTGCAGTGTCATGAACGACTACCGAGAAATTGTCCTCTGTGTGTTCATGAAAGTTCTTTTCCTGCACATCCGCATCGGTATTGTCCACAGTGTAGACGTATTTGAACACGGACGTGCCGTTGGCGTCAGTATGCGAGGTATCCTTGGAGATTGTCAGCGAACCGTTTTCCAGCTTGATGACAATGTTGCCGCTGGCATCTTTGGCGGCCTGCCCCACGTCAAGAGTGCTGGCAGAACCACCCGTAAGGGTCAGCTTGCCATCGGCATCTATGCTGGCTGTGCCCGTTTGCAGACCTGTGCCAGCCATGAGGGCATTCAGATCGCAGTTCTTGCCGTCCACCTGAATAACATAGTGCAGCTTGGCACTTTCAGCAGCGGAGGCGAGAGCGTTGTTGTCCGTGGTGTCAGCATCATGCGCGCCAATGTAGCCAGTGGCAGTGCGTACGCCAGCGCTACCGTCCTGCATTTTGGCGGCATTGGCAGCAGCAGCGGCACTGGTGACCGGGTTTACCCCAGACTCCACAACGGCATTGCTGGGCGTGACCCAGCCAGTATTGATAATGGTGGGATCGTCCTTGCCGTTAATTGTAACCGTGATGGTTTGCAGGCTGTACGCGCCGTATTTGTCCACCACGGCAATCTGGAAGGTTTCGGGAAGCGTTTCACCCTTGTCCAGGCTGATGACGGCGGCGTTATTCTTGGCGAGGGTGTAAGTGTATTCACCCGTCTGCTGGTTGATGCTCAGCGTACCGTAGTTGCCTGCCACAGACGAAGTCATTGCAGGGGTATTGCCAGTTTCGGTAACGCTGTAGTCCACGATGCCGAAGGTATGCGAATCGTTAACATCCGCATCCGTCACCTTGACGCTGCCTGCCAGGGCGGTGTCAGAAACAGGGCCGCCATCGGTCACTTCAAGGGAACTGTCGGTCAGGGTCAGCACGGGCTTGTCGTTGGTGCCGTAAATGACAATGGGAATGGTAATCGCTGTGGAAGATGCGCTGTGTTCGTCCACAGCCACAGCCTTGAAGTTCAGCGTGAGCTTCTCTCCAGAGCCAAGGGCGTTAACGGCATTGCTGCCCGTCGCCAGGGTAAAGGTATATTTGCCGGTGGCTTCGTTGAGATACAGCGTGCCGTAGAGAGACTCCGCAGAATGCGGCTGCCCGGCGGCGTAGACGTTGATAACCGTGGCGTTGCCGCCACCAGTACCGGGATATGCGCCAGTGCTCGCAACCATGTCTGCGCCGATGGCAGTGGTCTGGGTCACGCCATCCTTGACAAAGGTGCCAGCCACGGAACCCGTCGAAAGCTCGCCGGAATCTGTGCCCAAATGCTTGTAGGCATTTGCGCCGGAAGTAGCGGTGATGAGACCATACGTCAACGTGGCGCCGGTATCGGAATCCTTGCCTGTCAACGCGCCCTCAACCGAATCTTTATAGCTGTTGCCGTGGGCCGCAGGATCCCCTGTGCCGGAAGGCATCTGGGCGTTGCCGCCGTCCAGCCGTCCGTCGTCCTTCAGCGTAAGGGTCTTGCCCGTCACTGTGGGCGCATCGTTGGTGCCCTGCACGTTGATGGCGATATTGTGCGCCACAGGATTGCCATGACCGTCCGTAACGGAAATGGTGTAATTCAGGGTTTTAGTTTCGCCTTCGGCCAGACTTGCGGTTTTGGTTTGATTAACGGCGTAGCTGTATGAATAGGTGATAGATTCCGAACCATCGCTGTTGACACTACGCAATTCTTCGACCGTCAGCTTGCCGTAATCATCATTGACGCTCCATTTGTTGTCACCCATCATGATGACAGGCGTGGCAATTTTGCCGCCGCTCAAAGTAGCCTTGAGAACATCATTGGTGTCCATGTCCGTCACGGTAAACGAACCGCCGCTCACTGCCTTGGAACCATCGTTCAGCTTGCTGCCGTTGGCTGCCACATTGTTGTAGCCCGGGATGGACGAACCAGAACCGGTGTGCGCCGGGTCCGCCAGAGAAACCACGCCCGCTTCCTTGACCGTCAGGGTGCCGCTGGTCTTGTCAATCAGGGTCTGATCATTGGCGCCCGTGATCGTGAAGGAAACGGTTTCCGTGTCTGTGGAGCCGTGCAGATCCGTTACCTTGACCTGGAAGGTTTCGGTATGTGTTTGCCCCTCGCCCAGATTCTGCACCGCATTGGAGCCATTGTTCAGATCATACTTGTAGGTGCCGTCCGGATTGACGGTAAGAACGCCGAACTTGGTCGTATAGGTAACCACGCCAGTGCCTGGATCCACACTGCCCGTACCGGTAGTGGTTTCACCGCCGGAGGTGCCGCCAGCTATGGCATAGCTATGGTTGGCCGCACCGTTGGTGCTGCCCTTGAACGCGCCGTCAGCATCGGCATCAGCCACAGTAAAGGTGCCGCTGGCCTGATAGCTGCCGCTGTCTTCCTTAAAGGAACTGGCGCTCGGTGCTGCCAGGGAAAGGTCGGGCCTGTCGTTTGTGCCTGTGATGGTCACGGTAATGGGCTGGGTTACTGACCCGCCATGCCCGTCCGCCACTTTGACTACAAAGGTTTCCGTGACTTTCTGGTTTTCGTTGAGCGCATCGGCCTTGGTGTTGTCGAGCGTGTAGGTATAAGCGCCAGTCTTGGGGTCAATAACAAGTGTGCCGTAGCTGGTGGTTACGGTTGTGGCGCTGTTGGCCCCGTGGGTGTCCACCGTGGTGCCGGTTCCGGCGGCCACGCTGAAGGTCAGCGCGGGTTTGCCGCCAGAATTGTCGTTATCGTCCACATCCGTGGCGGTAACGTAGCCTTGAGCCGCAACCGTGCCGTTGAAAAGATCATTGGAGTGGGCGGGGTCATGGCTGCCCTGCACGCCCTTTTCAATCACGTCAACAGCGATAACGGAGCTGCCAATGACGGGATTGTCATTGGTGCCGTTAATAACCACTGTTATTGCCTGGGAGTGGTTGGCTCCATGGATATCTGTGGTGGTAACGGTGAAGCTTTCCGTGTGCGACTGCCCCTCGCCAAGTTTCTGCACGGCGGGCTTACTGTTATCCAGCTCGTAGGTATAGGTGCCGTCAGACTTCAGGGTCAAAGTTCCGTAGTCCGTTGCGACGGAAACGGGGTTGCCCGTATGGCTGCTTACATTCATTGCGCCGCTGGCAGTCTGCCCCATGCCTGCAATGGAGAGAGTCTGGCTGCTGCCATCGTTATCAGGATCGACCACGGCCCAGGTGCCTGCGGATGTGGTTGTGGCAGCGTCTTCCTTTAACGTGCCGGTGTCGCCGGGGGTTATGGTCAACTGGGGCTGGTCGTTGGTGCCCGTGATGGTCAGGCTGACGGCCTGATCAACATGCGCGCCCTTGCTGTCCGTGACAGTAACCGTAAAGGTATAATTGCGCGTTTCGCCCTCATGGAGGGCCTGCGTTTCGCTGGCGCTGTTATTCAGCTCGTAGGAATACGTGTAGGTTTTGCTGCTGCCGGAATCATTGGCAACGGCAGCGCCAGCCGTGAGCGTAAACGTGCCTTCAGGAGTGGTGACGGTATAGGTGCCGTCATGGTTGTCCTTAAAAGCCGCGCCCGGCAATTCCTTCACCGCAATACTGACGGCCTGGGTGTCGTTATTGTCCACATCGGCCACAGTAAAGCTGTGTCCAGAATCCGCATCCTTGGGTGTGCCTGCAAAAGCCTCGTTGGGATCGCCGTGCACATTCTTGACGCCGAGTTCCACCACCGACAATGCGGCGAGAGTCGGTGCGGTAGTGATAACAGGCGTGTCATTGGCACCCTTGACGGTAACGCTGACGCTTTCCTGCACATAGGCGCCAAAGCTGTCGCGCGCCACCAGACCTATGGAAACATCCTGCGAATCGCCATCTTGCATGCCTTGCACGGCGGGCGAATCATTGTACAGAGTGAACTTGTAGGATGCGCCCTTGGTGGGGTCTGCATCTTCTGTCAGAGTGAATTCGCCCACATAGTTTTTGGCCGTAGCGGCGGTGGATGCATCCGTGGTGGTCGTTAAGGTGTGCCCGTCACTGGCAAGCAGCACATACACCTTGCCGTGCATGGTGTCGCTGCCGGGCTGGATCAGACCGTAGTGCAGCGAGTCGCCATTATCCACATCATGCCCAATGATCGTGCCGGTCACAGAACTTTGGGCGGTGCTGTCGCTGGCTTCAGTCAGGGTGGCGCTCAGGGCGGTGCTGCCGCTTTGGCCGTTCCAGGCGTTTTGCGTAATGGTGGGCGCATCGTTGGTGCCCAGAATGTTGATAACAATGGCGTTGCCCGCCGCGGTGCCGTCACGCAGGGTTGAGCTGTTGCCGTCTTCAGCGCCGTGCTCGTCACGCACATAGGGCTCAAACTTCAGGCTGACCTGCTGGCCCTCGGCCAGTTTGTTGGTGGCCCCCTCGCCATCGGCGTTTTTCAGCGTAAACGTATACGTGGCCGTGGTGTCGCTGGTTTTTCCCAGCACCAGATCGCCATAATTGGTGCTGATGACAATCTGCCCGCCCTGCTCGGCTATGCCCGTCACCACCACATCGGAAGCAGTATGGTCGGGATTGTTAACAGAACCGATCACAAACGTGCCCTTGAGGGTGCCGTCAGCGTTGACGCTGGTCATGTCCAGCAGATTGCCGTTCACGTCCTTGAGGCCAAAATACAACTGCGCGCCGTGGTCGGGATCATGAGCCGTAATGGTGCCGCTCAGGGTAGCCTGCACACCGGGTGCGCCGTTCAGCTCATCCGCATGCAGTTTGTCCCCCACAGGCTGGTCGGCGTAGACGCCGCCTTCCTTGAGCGTCAGCGTAGAGCCAACCCCCGTAATATCCGGCGCGTCGTTGCTGCCAGTGATGACAACATTGATGGGCTGGGTCACGGTATGGCCCTGCCCGTCATTGATGGAGAAAACAATGTTGTCGGCCTGCTTCTCGCCTTGGGCAAGGCTGTCCGTGGGGCTGTCGGGATCCTGCTTGAGGGTGTAGGTGTACGTAAAGGTAATGTTGCTGCCGCCGCCTGAGGGCGTGATAACAAGCGTACCATAGTCGCTCTCAACAGTCGTGGGGCCAGCGGTGCTGACCGCTACAACCTTGCCGCCCATGCTCACGGTGGTGGTCAGACTGTCGCCATCCGGGTCGGCCACAGAAAATGAACCGCTCTGGCTGACCACAGGCGCGGCGCTGGCGGTTTTGCCGTCCCATGCAGATTCCGTAAGGCCAATGGCAATGGCTGCGCCGCCAGTGGACAACGTGGGTGCGGCATTGGTGAGAAAGGGCGAAGCGTAGGGATTGATGTTCGGCTGGGTGTCGCCGCCAAAACCAAGACGGTAATCAAGCCCGTCAAGGTGGTTTACGCCGTCTTCAAGCCCCGCGTTGGCAAAATCGCTGTATCTGCCGCTGCGGGTGGGCGAAGCCGAAGGGCCGGCGGCAGGGGCAAGGTCTGGCCCGAAGGCGTTGAAAAAATCCGCACCCGCAATGAGCTGACCGTCAACCTCAAATGAGGGAATGTCGTCCTTGTTGTACTGGGTGTAAAAATTCTGCAATTCAATGGCTGCGCCATCGTCGAAACGGAAAAAGAGGCTGTCGGAACCTTGCGGGCGTTCAATGCTGACCTGGTCAGCAGAAAAATCAAGAACCATGCGGGCATCGGGCGCGCTGGGAATAACGGCAGTCTGACCGGCGGAGGGGCGAACAAGCTTGATGTCTGCCATGGAAATACCTTCTTTTTACTGGGCATTACAACAATACCCGGTTTAACGCGCAAAACGGCATAAGCCGCAAAAACGGCACTCACGCGTTTGCGGAAAAAAGGCGCCAATGCGCCGCAATGACGGGGAATAAAGAAGGGGAAACCTTCGCGAATAAAAAGGAAAAGCGTCCAGCAGCCAATGCTGCCGACAGCCCTTTTTATCGACACACCGGAACCTGAAGCAGGCTCGGCGTAGTAGTCATGTCTATGAGAGGCCCAGGGTCGGCCTCCGCCAACTGGCCCGCGCAAATACGGCTGCTGCCGCCACGCGTGATACCCAGCTCTGGCAAAACCAACTTGCCGTGGTTTGCAGGGATATGTCAAGCCGCCCGAGCATTTTTCCCCCGTCGGGCAAAAGTTTCTCTATTCTCTGACGAACGCCTCAATTCCAGATTTTTTCAACGATATCCGCATACTCACGGATCAGCCGTCTGCACTGTTTAAACAACTCATCTTACGCAACCACTCTATGATATTGATTACTATCATATATAAAATATTTACATACAATATATAATATCATTTACAAATGGAATTTTTTTTGTATTATACCCTATGATAAACCAGAAAGATGCCGAATGAGATTGCATTAACAAGCGTTCCCCCAGACGCTTTTGCACCATTAACTGGCAACATCCATCGTGCGGAGGGGAAAATGATTAAGCTTTCTACAATGCAAAAATTGTTTGGACTTTCATTGCTCCTTTCACTCTTACAGTTGCCATCGGTACATATTCAGTTGGCAGCCTCAGCAATCTTTCTGATGGCATAGATAATCTTTATAATATCCATGTTAAAGGGCTTAATACCGCTCGGGATATTAATGTAACCGTGCTAAGGTTAATCAGAGAAGAAAAGAATCTCATTCTTACCAATGAAGCTGGTGAAATACAGCGCTGCCTTCAGCTGCTCGCCGAGGAAAGGAAAAAGCTGGAGGCCCTGATGCAAACTTTGCCCAAGTATTTTACATCGGGTGAAGGCAAGACGCTCTGCGACAAAATGATCCAGCCTATTAAAGCATGGCTTGTCCTGCATGAAAAAGTTATTGAACTCGGCAGAACAAGCGATGCCGCCATGAACGAGCAGGCGCAACAGCTCTCCAACACCCAGGCGCGGCAAGCCATGAGAGACGTTGCACAAGCCATTCAGGCGGTCGTTGATCTTAAACTTCGACGAGCAGATGAACTGAACCACGAAAGCACGCGTATGTATGAAACCTCACGCCTCATCACCATTATTGGCATTATTGCCTCCGTGCTGGTGGGCCTTGGGCTGGGCTTTTTCATGGCCCGCAACATGCTGCGCCAGTTGGGAGATGAACCCGCCTCACTTTCAAAGCTGGCTCTGGCAATCGCTGGCGGTGATCTGGACGCGCGCTTTGACCCGGCCCGCACAGAACAGGGCGTGTTTGGCGCCATGAAGAACATGGTAGCTACGCTGAAGACCAAGATCGCCGAAGCCGAACAAAAAGGCCTGGAGGCAGCGGAAGAGTCGAAAAAAGCCCAGCAGGCGACCCTTGAGGCGGAAGCTGCCCGCAAGCAGGCAGAACGGGCCAAGGCCGAGGGCATGTTGCAGGCCGCCCGCCAGCTTGAAAGCGTTGTGGGTATTGTCAACACAGCTTCCGAGCAGCTTTCCGCCCAGATCGAACAGTCCAGCCGGGGTGCGGACGAGCAGTCCAGCCGCGTGCGTGAAACCGCCACAGCCATGGAAGAAATGAACGCCACCGTGCTTGAAGTGGCCCGCAACGCACAGCAGGCGGCGGACGCCTCCACCCAGACCAAGCAAAAGGCCCTTGAAGGTTCCAACATAGTCAGCGATGCGGTCAAGGGCATTGAAACTGTCCGGAATCAGTCGCTGGCCATCAAGGAAGACATGAATGCACTTGGCAAGCAAGCTGAAGGCATTGGCCAGGTCATGAACGTGATCGCCGACATTGCAGACCAGACCAACCTGCTGGCCCTAAATGCGGCCATTGAGGCGGCACGTGCGGGCGATGCCGGGCGCGGGTTTGCCGTGGTTGCTGACGAAGTGCGCAAACTGGCGGAAAAAACCATGTCCGCCACGCAGGAGGTCGGGCAGGCTATCCGCGATATTCAGGAAGGCACCCGCAAGAATATTGAAAACGTGGACAAGTCGGCGATGTCTATTGAAAGCGCCACCACTCTTTCTGTAAAATCAGGCGACTCCCTGCAACAGATTCTCACCCTTGTGGAACACGTGAACGATCAGGTGCAGTCCATTGCCACTGCCAGCGAAGAGCAGTCCGCCGCCAGTGAGGAAATCAACCAGTCTGTGGAGCAGGTGGCTACCATTTCTGCGGAAACCGCCCAGGCCATGGAACAGGCCTCGCACGCTGTTTCCGAATTGCTGGAGCAATCACAGGTACTGCAAGGCCTTATCGCTGAAATGAAGGCTCAGGGTGAAGCCGCTTAGGCAGGGCTGCTTCGCCCCGTGCAGAATCCCCTGCTGCAACCACCTGCCTCCTGTTTTGCCGTCGCCTTTCGGGCAAATCCCGTTTTACGGGGTTTGCCCCCGCTGGTGACAGGGCTGCGGGTTGAGGTACAAAAAAACTTGCTCGCCATATGCCCTCGCGAGCAAGGATCTAGCCTGCTCCATCTTCTCGTTTGCGTTGACAAGATCAACACACCAAGCGCTGGCTCTGTCGGCGCTTTTTGCTATGCTGGCCCGCCTTCCTCCGATGACGCGATATCGTGTGATACAAAAATGCATCAAAGTGCCACAGCAGAATAATTCCCAAATGTTAAAACCCGCACTCTTGCCAACTATTATGTCGCTACTATACAGCTTCTACATTCACAATATTTTTTCAGGATTTTAAATCTACATTTACTACAAACAAAAATCCAATTTATTCATTTTTATTAAATAATTTAATTACAAATACGATTTCGTTAATTTTTTACACACCCTTACAACTAGCATCAGCCAAATACATTCTTTACAAGCAATATTCTTCGCCCTAATCTTATTACATAATCAGCCGATAATATAACTGGATAGCATTTAATGCTGATTGTTCACTCAATAAGATAAGGATTTTGTTCATAGTAGCAGGATTCAATCGTCGCGCTGATTTTTCGACGCCAATCTCAGGGGGGCAAGGACTTATGCGTTCTATCAAGCAAAAAATTGCGCTGGCTGCGGGTCTTGGGCTGATTGCCACGGCTGCAATACTGATGGCTTTCGGGCTGTACTCCACCAGCAACACCAAGGAGTTTGTTTCCAACCGCGTTTCGCAACTTCTGGAAAAAAGCGCCATTTCATCACTTGAATCTCTGGTTTCTGACAGGGCCTCCGTTGTGGAAACTGCCCTTCAGGACAACATTGACACCGCCCGCACAACTGGAAAGATCTTCGAGGTGTTGCGCGCCAATCTCGGCAGCGAGCACCTGCGCGATCTTTTTGTTAAAATTCTACGCGCCAACCTTGATAACAACCCCACATATCTGGGTTCATATTCCGCATGGGAGCCAAACGCCCTTGACGGCATGGATGCCCTGTACGCCAACACAGAAGCCCACGATGCTTCGGGCCGATTTATTACGTACTGGAACCGCGATGAAACAGGCAAGATCAGCCGACAGGCCCTGGTGGAGTACGAAAGCGATGCCAAGCACGCCAACGGCGTACGCAAGGGCGGCTGGTACCTTGGCCCAGGGAAACCGGCAAGGAAAGCGTGCTTGACCCCTTCCCCTACATTGTGCAGGGCAAAACAGAGTGGCTGACCACAATCTCCGTGCCCGTCAAGGAAAACAACAAGTTCCTTGGCGTTTCCGGCACAGACCTGCGCCTCACCTTCTTGCAGAAGATGGCAGAAGATGTTGATGCCAAAATCTACGGCGGCAAGGGCGATGTATTCATTATCAGCTATGACGGACTGGTAGTTGCCAACAGCGGCGACGCCTCAATGGTCGGCAAAGCATTGAGCAACGGCTTGCCCAATGCGGACAAGGTCATGCCCAACGTGCGTGAAGGCAAGGCCTATGCCGGGTTAAGCGTGGACGGCAAATCCATTATGGCATACGCCCCGGTGAAACTTGGCCGCTCTGGCAAATTCTGGTCCGTACTTGTCAGGTTGCCCAGAGATGTTGTGCTGGCTGATGCCGATGCCCTTGAGGCGCAACTCAACGAGCGCGCCAAGAACGATGCCTTGAATCAGATCATGGTGGGCGCAGGCGTGGCCCTGCTGGGCATAATCTGTCTGTGGTTCTTTGCGGGCTCGCTTACGCGGCCGCTCATCAGGGCCAAGGACTACGCCGAAGGCGTGGCCGCAGGTGATTTCAGCCGAGAACTGGTGGTGAACCAGCAGGATGAAATCGGCGTACTGGCCAGCTCTCTGCGCACAATGGTCGCCAATCTGCAAGCAATGATCGCGGAGGCGCACGCCAAGGGCGAGGAAGCTCAAAAAGCAATGAAAGAAGCGCAGGCCGCCATGGAGGAGGCCCACGCCGCCAAGGCCCAGGCCGAACGTGCCAAGGCCGAGGGCATGCTGCACGCTGCCGGGCAGCTTGAAGGCGTGGTGGAAATCGTCACTGCGGCCTCGCAGCAGCTTTCATCCCAGATTGAGCAATCGAGCCGCGGCGCGGACGAGCAGTCTGGACGGGTGCGCGAAACCGCCACAGCTATGGAAGAAATGAACGCCACCGTGCTTGAAGTGGCCCGCAACGCGCAGCAGGCAGCGGATGCCTCCACCCAGACCAAGCAAAAGGCCCTTGAGGGCTCCAATATTGTCAGCGATGCGGTCAAGGGCATTGAAACTGTCCGGGATCAGTCGCTGGCCATCAAGGAAGACATGAACGCCCTTGGCAAGCAGGCCGAAGGCATTGGGCAGATCATGAACGTGATCGCCGACATTGCCGACCAGACCAACCTGCTGGCCCTTAACGCCGCCATCGAGGCCGCCCGCGCTGGCGATGCCGGACGCGGATTTGCGGTTGTGGCCGATGAAGTGCGCAAACTGGCGGAAAAGACCATGGCCGCCACGCAGGAAGTGGGACAGGCCATCCGCGACATTCAGGAAGGCACCCGCAAAAACATTGCCAACGTGGACAAGGCTGCCGTAACCATCGAAAGCGCTACAGACCTTTCCGTACGTTCCGGCGAAGCCTTGAGCCAGATATTCAACCTCGTTGAACAGGTTAACGACCAGGTGCAGTCAATTGCTACTGCAAGCGAGCAGCAATCTGCAGCAAGTGAAGAAATCAACAAGTCTGTTGAACAGGTTTCTGCAATTTCTGCTGAAACAGCGCAGGCGATGGAACAGGCATCAAGCGCTGTGTCTGAACTTGCGCAACAGTCAAAAGTACTGCAAAACCTCATTCACGAAATGAAAACACAGAAATAATCAATGTAATACATAATGGCTTGCCCGGCCCTTCCTCTCGCTGAGGCTGGGCAAGCCATTGACACACCTTCACTTTCACTGCATTAAACTAGGAGAGAATTTTCCAATCAGCGATGCTGCATTTTTTGAAATAATATTTTGAAACTGCTGGCAAGCCTGACAGACATGCAACTCCAACGGCCCAGGAATTCTATGCGCGGCTTTATTGCTGGAATTTTGCTTTTTATGGCGATCGCATCCATTACGACCGCCGCAGTTCCTTCCCGCGCTCTGGCAGCCGACAGCCAAAACCCGATCATTGTTTCCCTTCCCCGTGAAAACGAGCCTTATTCCTTTGTATCCATGTTTGGTGAGCCATCTGGCCTGCTTGTGGATATCTGGCGACTGTGGGGCGAGAAGGTCGGGCGAGATATTAAATTTCGCATGGGGGAATGGCCTGACTTGCTGACCGATGTCCGCTCCGGTCAATCGCAAATCCATGGCGGACTTTTTCGCTCCGCCACCCGCTCCCTGCTGCTGGATTTCGGCCCAGCGCTCTTTCCCTCGCGCGGCGTGATCATTATGGCTTCGGGCGCCAACGCTGATATGGACAGCACTCCGGCGCCGGTTATCGCCACCCTCAAGGGCACCATCCTTGAAACGCATCTGCGCACCCGCTACCCCACACTGCGTCTTTTGTCGCTGGCATCCTTCAAGGACATGATCATGGCTGTGGGCGGCGGCCTGGCTCAAGGCGTTGCCGGGCCACTCTTGCCGCTTATCAGTGCCATCGACCGCCTGGGACTCAACGAAAAATTTTCCACCGAGCCTTTCCCCCTGCTGGAAGACACACTCCGGCCCGGCGTGCGCAAAGGCGATATGGACACTCTGGAACTTGTGGAACAGGGCATGGCCCAGATTCCCCGAGCGGAACTCATCGCCCTTGAGGAATACTGGGTGCGCGTACCCGCCATGCGCGAAACAAACAGGGTGCGCCGCCCCCTGAACCTCAGCACGCATGAACGCCAGTGGCTTGAAACGCACTCCCGCTGGCGCGTTGGTTTTCTTAAAGACGGGGCACCCCTCGCCTTTACCAATAAACAGGGGCAGTTTGACGGCATCAGCGCTGATATTTTGCGGGCTGTCGCAGGGATTCTGGGCGTGGAAATTGTCCCCCATCCCGAAGCTTCTACCCGAAACCTGAGCACAGATCTGGCAACCCAGCAGATAGACGTGGTGCCTTTCAGCGAAAAACTCCCGCCAGTGCACGAAAATACGCACCAGCACAGCCTGTTGTTCTATCTGCCGCTGGATGTGGTTACCAGGGCCAATGCGGGTTTTTCCGTTACCAGCCCCCGTGACCTGGCAAAAAAGACCGTAGCCGTGCTGGCATACCCCGGCGTTGCAATCCAGTTGGAAAAACTCGTGCCCAACGCCATTGTGGTTCCCTTGCAGGTCATGGACGACGCCCTTAATGGGCTGCGATCAGGGCGCTACGATGCTGTGGTGGGCCTTTCTGTATCCGTCAGTTTTTTTCTGACCAATGGCGAGCGTAACGATCTCAGGCATACCCGGCTGCCCGATCTGCGCTATGCTGCGCAAATTGCCTTTCGCTCTGACTGGCCAGAACTCCCCAGAATTTTTGAAAAAGCCTACGAGAGCATCCCCTACACCAACCTGCTGGAAATGGCCCAACGCTGGGGCAGCCTGCGGCTTGAAAAGGACATAGACTGGGAACGCATCAAACAGGTGGGCGGCGTGGTTGCCCTGCTTGTTGGCAGTTTTTTGTGCGTAATACTGATTGCCAACCACAGACTTGCGCGCGAAAGCCAGGCCACCCAGATTGCCTTAAGCACTCTGCGCCAACGGGAGAGGCAGCTTAAAACGGTTATGGACAACCAGCCAAGCATGGTCATGCTGATTGACACGGCTGGCAGATATATACTGGTCAACCGCCAGTTTGAGCGCTTTATAGGCCGCCCGGCAGAGGACATGATCGGCAAACAGAACGAAGACAACCTGCCCCCGGAAATTGCCGCTACCGCAACACTTGCTGATGCAGAAGTTCTGAAAACCGGGGAGCCGCTTACCAGTGAAGAATCCTACCGCAATGCCAGCGGCGACCTGCGGGATCTTGACACCTGCAAAGTTCCGCTCAAGGACGACAACGGCAACATCTTTGGCATTGTCATTACAGCCACAGACATTACTGAGCGACGCAAGGCCGAGCGGCAGGCCCTGCGCACGCAGACAGAGATGGCCCAGATATTCAACGCTGCGGGCAGCGCCATGCGCGTGCTGGACACCAATCACATTGTCTTGCAGGCCAATGACGCTTTTCTGAAGCTGCACGGATTCTGCCGTGAGGAAGTGATCGGCGTCCGCTGTTCCGACTACACGCAAAATTCCGAAAAATGCGCCACCTGCGCGGTTACACGAGTGCTGAACGGCGCTCCCAAAGCTGCGGAAACCACTATGCGCCGCCGCAAGAACGGCGATGAGATTTACTGCGATGTTGTGGCTACGCCCTTTCTTTCGCCCGAAGGAGAACTGCTGGGGGCCATTGAAGACTGCCGCGACGTTACAGAGCTTGTAAAAAGCCAGCGAGCCATGCAACAGGCTGCCCTGGCTGCGGAAGAAGCCAACCGCGCCAAGAGCGAATTTCTGGCGAACATGAGCCACGAAATCCGCACCCCCATGAACGCCGTTATCGGCATGGCCTATCTCGCCCTGCAAACCAAGCTCACGGGCAAGCAGCACAGCTACCTCTCCAGCATCAAGGATTCCGCCAAATCACTGCTGCGCATCATCAATGATATTCTGGATTTTTCAAAGATTGAAGCGGGCCGCATGGATATTGAGAATGTGGACTTTGAGCTGGACGAAGTGCTGCAAGGGCTGGCAAGCCTCGATATTGTCAAACTGGCTGAAAGCAAGGTCGAACTGCTGATTGACGTGGAGCCGGACGTTCCCTTCACCCTCATGGGCGATCCTCTGCGGCTGGGGCAGGTGCTTATCAACCTTGTGGGCAACGCCATCAAGTTTACTGATCAGGGCGAGGTTTGCGTGCGGGTGCAGCGGTGTGGTGCCGTGGGCAACAAAATAACCCTGCTTTTCAGCATCCGCGACACTGGCGTCGGCATGTCGGAAGAGCAGAAACAAAAGCTGTTCCACGCATTCTCGCAGGCCGATATGTCCACAACACGGAGGTTCGGCGGCACAGGTCTGGGGCTTTCCATTTCCAAAAGGCTTGTGGAAATGATGGGTGGCACTATCACGGTCGAAAGCACGCCCGATCAGGGCAGCACATTTCTATTTACCGCATCCTTTGACCTGCCCCCGGCTGGGCATGCCACACTGCCGGAGGTGCAGGAACTCTCTGGCCTGCGCGCCCTTGTGGTCAACAGCGACAGCGCCCGGAGGGAGAAACTGGGGCAAACCCTCGCAGGCCTTGGGCTGCAATACGGCGAGGCAGCAGACTGCACACAGGGTGCGCGCGTTGCCGCAAAAGCCGCCAAGGCAGGCATGGCCTACGAGGTAGCGCTGATCGATTGCAACCAGTCTGAAAAAATCAATCTGAAAGCCGCAGCGCGGATTAAAAAATTGCAGAACATGCCCGTCATTATCCTGACCGGGATTCACAATCTGGGCAAACTCAATACGCAGGCAACCGCCCTGGGCATCAATCATGTTCTCTGCAAACCTGTTTGCAGAACAACGCTGCTGCGCGCCATTCAGGAGGCCACGCGCCGCAACCAGCCGGCAGAAGACAACCTGCTGACCGGCAACGAGCTGCCGAGGTTTATAGAGGGGCTGGAAGGCCAGCGTGTGCTTTTGGCTGAAGATAATGAAATCAACCAGATTGTCGCCAAGGAGCTGCTGGAAGGCATGGGCCTTGTGGTGGATATCGCCGATAATGGACGCATTGCCGTGGATATGATTTGCAAAGGCGCATACGCAGCCGTATTCATGGACATACAGATGCCCGAAATGGACGGCTTTGAGGCAACACGCATGATACGCGCCACACCAGGGTTCCGCCATTTGCCCATCATTGCCCTCACAGCTCACGGCATGGTGGGCGACAGGGAAAAATGCCTCAAGGCGGGCATGAACGACCACATTTCCAAGCCCATCGACCCCACGGCGCTGGCAGAAGTTGCCATGCGCTGGTGCCGCAAATCCGGTGGAGACAGCCTACAGCAAACAATCGATTTGTAGGAACCGCCTCCTCGCCCTTCGCACTGTTCCCTCTGTACTGTTTCCCATGCATTGCATCAAACAAGCTGCCTCAGATGCGCTACGTTTGCCGCGCTACCCCGATGCCTCAGGCCCCGGCGCTGGCGCTGTTTGCGTGCCCGGGCCGTATGAGCAGCCATGTGCCTGTGAGCGCGGTAAAGGGCGCAACCGTCACAAGCCCGATGCTGCCCACCAATGTGTTCATTATTTCAGCGGAAACAAAGGGCAGGTTGAGGGCGTTTTCCAGCGGGATGCCCTGCGCCATGAACAGCATCAAGGTGGCTATGTAGCCGCCGGAATAGGCCAGCAGCAGGGTTGTGGTCATGGTGCCCACAACGGCGCGGCCCACACGCAGGCCCGAGGCCAGCGCCGCTCGGCGGGAAATGCCGGGATTCTGCGCCGCCAGCTCGGCCATGCTGGCAGCCACATCCATGGCGAGATCCATCAGCGCGCCGGAAGAAGCCATGAATATGCTGGCAAGAAAGATGCGCGTCATGTTCAGATGCGGATAGCCGGAATAGAGCACGGTTTCCGCATAGGGGCGCACGGCCCCGTGCAACTGGAACGGCCCTGCAAAAGCCAGCGCAAGCGCACAGGTGGCGCCAATGCCCAGCAGGGAGCCGAGCCATGCAGCCAGCCCGCGCCGGTTCATGCCGCCCACAAGCAGGATGGTTGCGGCTGTTATGGCCGTGGTGACACCCAGCCCCAGCAGTATGGGATCTACATCGCGCAGCAGGGCCGGAACCAGCGCCTTCCAGATCGTCAGGGCAGAAAACACAAAGGAGAGCAAAGCCTTGAGGCCTGTGGCCCCGGCAAAGGCCAGCAGCAACAGGGCAAATATGCCAAAGGCCACGGCTTGCGTATGCAGCCGGTAGTGATCCTGCGCCACGGCATCGGCCACCTTGCCATCACGCAGGGTAAGCACCATCAGGGCTGTGTCGCCGGGGGCGAATACTTTATCCAGCTCCATCTTGCCCACCAGATCGTTGCCCGCCTGCCATGTCTGCCCTGCATAGGGGCCATCGATGGCGCGCATGGTCACATATTGCGTACCCATGCGCACAATGCCGTACTGGTGCACCCGCTCATTATCCACGCTCAGCACCGTTGCACGACAGCGCACCGCATTATCCGGCAGGCGGTTTTCAAAACCCGTGGGCATCAGGTACAGCGCAAGGCAGGCCAGCCCCAGCACCACGCACAGCAGGGCATCGCGCCGGGTGGAGCGCAAGGGCATATGCCCTGCGGCGGCCCCAATCGGCATCGGGGCCAACGATTGAGCCTGTATTTGCGGATGCGCCTGATCTGCCCCGGTTACATCCGCCGTGTTGCCCGAAAATTCGTTTTCTTCACTCTGCTGCGCCATGATGACTCCTGTGCTGCACTCGCGCCTTTGCCCTTTTAACGCCATGACAAACAGGCCGGACAGCAGGCATATAGCCCCGCCGCCCGGCCTGCAACACTACGCCAGTCTTGTGCCAAGGCTTCGTTAGTTAGCGGCTGTCGCCAGGCTGACTGCCGGGCTTACAACGGTATTTACGGCAGGGCTGACTGCGGCGGAGGATTTTTTCATCCCCATGATTTCGGCCATGCGGGCAAAGATGTCTGTATTGTCGTAAAACCCGCCAAAGCGCTCAGCGCCAACGCCTCCGGCAGAGGTCAGCACCGGAACGCCCGTGTGGGAATACGTTGTCCACGCAATGCCCGACTTCTGGTTGAGCAGATGGGTAAGGGTAACAGTGAACGGCTCATACTCGCCGTAGAGCAGGTAATCCTGATCCGAAAGATTCTTGCGGTCGCCGCCCTTCATGCTGCGCTCAAAGGCCGCGCGCAGTTCGTCCACCTCATAGGGTTTCAGCACCATGCCTGCGGCGTCGCCATCCTTGGGCAGGGCGGCGGCTTCCGCATCAGAAAGCACCACAAGGCCAAAGTTTTCCTTCACCAGCGGCAGCACGTCTTCCAGCTTTGCCTGCGGATTGGCCTTGCGGAAGGCGTTGAATTTTTCGTCAAAGGCCACGTAGGATATCTTCTGGTTTTTCAGGCGGGTGTGGTACGAATCGTACTTGGTGCCCGCAAAACCGATGGACATGCCGCCGGTTTCGTGGTCGCCCGTAACAATGACCAGGGTGTCATCCGGGTGGTTGCGCATGAACTGCATGGCCTCGGCCACGGCGGCGTCAAAGGCCAGCACATCGGTAATGGAGCTTACGGCATCGTTGGCATGGCAGGCCCAGTCAACCTTGCCGCCTTCGATCATCATGAAAAAGCCTTTGGGATTATCCAGCAGTTCAAAGCCCTTGCGCGACATCTCGGCCAGCGAAACATCGTCCTTGGCGGCATCCATGGCGTAGGTCATGGCTGATTCGTCCTGGAGGCGCGGATTGACGAACACCACGCGCTCCTTGCCGGGCTTGAGCGAGCGAAAATCCTGCGCGCTGTTCACATAGTGGAACCCATTGGCGCGGATGGCGTCCAGCACGTTGCGCTTGTCGCCTTCCATCTTGGATTTTTTGCCCGCAGGATCAAGAAAGCCGCCGCCAGCAAAATAATCCATGCGGCTCGCGGCCAGTTCAAGGCCAATTTCGTAATAATTTTTACGGCTGGGCTGATGCGCGTAAAAAGAACCGGGCGTGGCGTGGTCGAGCGACACGGTGGACACGATGCCCACCTTCATGCCCTTGTCGCGCGCCATTTCGGCAATGGAAACCACGGGCACGTTCTTGCCGTCCACGCCAAGGCCGCGATTGGTGGTCTTGACGCCACAGGCCATGGCGGTTCCGGCGGCAGCGGAATCCGTAATGAGCGAATCAATGGAATACGTGGTGGTTGCGCCCTGCACGGGCAACTGGCTCATGTTGAGCTTGACGATGCCGGGGGTGGTGTCGCCCTTCTGCGCAGCCAGATACAGCTCCGCCGCGTTGCGCTGGGCCATGCCCATGCCGTCGCCTATGAGCAGAATGACGTACTTGGCCTGCCCTGCGTGGGCAACCCCCATAAAGCCGAACAGCATGACGCAAAGAACAAAAGCCGCGCGAGCAGCATTGTGCCAACGAAACTGGGCCATGACCCGAACCTCCTGCATGAATGCGATGGTGGAAAGCCCCCGAAAATCGGCCAGCCTTCCCCAAAACCATACAAGGCTGCCTGCGGGCTCTACAATGGGCTAACGCTCGCCCATGCGGGTGACGCCTGCGTTACGGGCAGACTAAGCTTGCGTCACATGACGGGGTGGGGCTTAACAAAAACAGACGCAAGTTTTTCAAAATGAGTTTAAGCATACTTGTATGATTAACTGACAGGCAAAATGAATCCTCTTAAATATCGCGCCTTGCTGCTATTATTCAATATTTCTATAAATTTTATACAAAAATTCAATTGGATATACAGGAAACCCCGACACCAATTGTTTATTTGATGGATCAAATATTGGATTGAGAATAGCAGACCACCCATTACTTACAACTAGGCGCATAAATTCATCAAACGCGTTGTCAGACAACAAACATGTGACTTCGTATGCCGGCATATTAAAATTTACATCAGCCCAATTACTGAGATAATTTTTAAACTCTAAAGGGTCACTCAGAATAAAAACTATTGATTCTTCCACAACAATTATCTCACTAGTTTCATAATTCCTGAGATAAAATAGTGGGGCATACCAACTGCCAGGTCGATTATATCTTTGTACAAGACGCTCTTCATAAAGCCGGACATATGCCTTCTCAACAGGAATTAACCTCTCTTTCCCCCCCACTGTAGCAAGCAACGTTGCTCGATCTCCAAATATCTTCGACTGTTCTGTGTAACAAAAAGGATTTTTCTTATATTTTTTTGCCTGTATCATGCAGTTAACAGTAAGCACCATTTCCTCAGCTTCTGATTTTGTTAAGCATTCTAAATTATTACGGCGACATGCTATTTCTTCTGTCCCATCCTTTAACTTAAAAGCCACAAGATATTTTCCGTTGGCATCGCGTGGAGTTAATCCTCCCCAGCCGATATAGGCCCCAGCAAACCCATCACTAGGCAGCCCCATTTGCCCATTCATCGCGGCAGCCATCCAAGATTTGACGTCAAAGTTCATTAATTCTGGGTAATCATGAAAAAAAGGAAGTTGGATAGTTCCAAGGACTCTATCAGAGGGCTTTATACATTCAGGATGTATATTTCCTATACTCGGTTCATTTAAAGGACCAAGTTCAACTGTATACCCCTCGGAATGTAAATATCGCCCACAATGTAAGCATCGGAGCATTTCCTTGTTAGATAATGCGGCCATTTTCAAACGCCCTCTGTGAACTTCGGCTATTTGATCCGTTTCATAATCACCAGTAAGATTACTGTCGATAATATTTATGGCTAAATTTTCAGTGTCAACATAATGTTTTTTAATCAATCTCAACAATCCTGCCGCTGTTGCTGCCCTGAATATCAGCGGAATTGGCCCAGATCCTCCAAATAAAAAAGTCGTTTCTGAAAAGGATAGCCGTTCATTCCCTAGTTCATCAAATCTGTAAAACTCCATTATTGTAAATCCAGTTGGGAAGTATGAATCCTCTGGGACATCACAAAAAATAAATTCTTTTCCAACCAAAAAATCCATTTTCCCCATGTCAACTTGAAAAAAATTATTTACCCGAGGGCTATCATTGATGTCTCTCCCTGCATGTTTAAATTTTTTGTATTCAGAAATAAAATTATCAACGATTATTGTCTTTCTTAATTTTGAAAATGAAATGCAATCTGAAATAATTTTACCCCAAATTGCATCTGGATTTTCATAACCATGCGAAGCTAAAGATAAAATTATTGCCTTCTCAAAAGCGTCACCACTTTCTACACTAATAATATTCACGCAAGACTTTTTAATTATCTTATCAACTATATTTTCACCACAGATTGGTTCAATTTTATTTAAAATACATATAATTTCTTTAATTATTTTTTTGAATTCCTGAGATTGATCTCTAAAGAAGAAACGTGACTCACAGCTAGAATATGCATTCAATGCTGTCCTAAGATCATAAATTACTTTTTTCGATGATCTCATACTTGTTGCAAGAATATATATATCAGAATCCTTTCCATTTAAGCAGTGCTGGCTTTTAAATTGGCTTAATACGGACTTTAAATCGCCATTTTTAGATAATGAGAAAGATATATTTACCTTAGCTTGTATATACACAGACCTTCCTGTATTTGTTTCCAATACAATATCATCTATTTCCTCTGCGGTTTCAAAGCTCATTATTTTTATTTCTTCTGGACAAATAAAATCTGTGGACATGCCGCATATAGCCATTGCAAGAATAGATGCCGCAACCCGTGCTTGATAATCCGCGCCTGAAGAAACAGAAGCTCCTGCTCCAGAATTTGACTTCATCGAACCTCCGCCTTCTAAAAATAGAAAAATTATATTTATCGAAAATATGCTTTAAATACAATCTGAGGCATAGCAAACCGGTACCATTCCCTACAATAATTGGTAGTTGCAAAAAATCCAGCCCCCGCAATTAGCTAGACCAACTGATCAAAAAACAACGAAGCTGCAATACTCTTAAGACAGGATGATGTGCGACATATCTTCTGGAAACAAACTATACGGGAGAAGATTGGAGTCCTGACAACACCTCGTCAAGCAAACCCAATAGATATTGAGCAACCTTGCCGAATGCATGGCTGAAATGGATAGGCATAAGGGACACCAAAACTTCTGATAAGCAATCCAGCGCCTCAAGCGAGGGGCAGGAATAAACAAATCCCCCGCGCAAAAACGGCCTGCCCGCAGTTGCGGACAGGCCGTTCACATAAGGAGTTGTCACCCCGTTAATAGGGCAAACCAAGGCCTGTTGCGGTGTGGATGGTATCCTTGAAAAAGACAATACGGCTGAGCAGCACGGCGCAGAGCACCAGCAGGCCAAGCGCGCAGGCGCGTTGCCGCGCAGCGTACGTCAGCCCAAAGGCCGCGCCCAGCAGCGCCAGCCCGCCCCAGAACAGGGGCGAAGCCAGCCACGCATGGGCCGTGGCCTGCATGATCGTACCGCCGGAGGCCCACACGCAGGGCACAATCAGCAGTACCGCCATGAGCATGCCCAGAAACACCCGCAGCACCCCAACCCGGTTTTGGGCAAAGGCCGCGCCCAGCGAAAGGCTGGTAAGGGCGAAGAGCAGCATGGGCACGCCGTTGCTGATGGCAGGCATGGAAATGACGGCATAGGTCATGCCCTGCATGATGATGCCCGCAAGCCCCGCCACGGCAGTGACTACGCACAGCAGGCGCGAAGGCTTGAAGCAGCAAAGGCAGGCCAGCGCGGCGAACAGGCCGAATACCAGCCCTTCTCTGCTGAGCCAGGAGCCGCCCATGTTGGTGAGCGCCGTTGCGGCGCGCCAGGGCTGGGCCAGATGCAGCATGGAAGCCGCCAGCCCAAGCAGGGCGGCACCGGCCACAACGTACCATTCCTTACCGCCAAAAGGGCCAACCCCTGCGGCCTGTCCGGGGGCCGTGCCTACAGCCTTGTCAGCCGGGCGCAGCATTCCAAAAGCCGCAAATACGGCCATGCCCACGGCAAGCTGGGTAAGCACCGTAAAGAAGACAAGAGGGAATTCGTAATGCATGGTTTTACCCCCTGACCTGACGCGGCATCCTGGGCAGGATAAACCGGGTGGAAGGATTAAGGCGCGGCATGGCGGGGTAGCCAGCCGGATTCTGCACGGCGTTGGTGTCGTCAAACTGCTCCAGATCCACAAGCTCCAGCGCGCCAGTGGGGCAACCCTGCACGCAGGCGGGCAACAGCCCGGCATCCAGGCGCTCATGGCACATGCTGCATTTTTCCGCGTGCTTTTCCGCCTTGTTGAAGCGCGGCGCGCCGTAAGGGCAGGAGCGAATGCAGTTGGTGCAGCCGATGCAGGTTTCCTTGTGGTGCACGACCACGCCATCAGGCCGCTTTTCGTACGATGACGTAGGGCAGGCATCCATACAAGCGGGATGCTCGCAATGGTTGCACGCCAGCGAAAGAAAGGCCCTGTCGTGGTGCGGATAAATGGCCTCGTCCAGCGGATACACCTGCCGCCAGACCATATCCGGCTCGAGCTGGTTGAAGTTTTTGCAGGCCATGGCGCAAGAGCGGCAGCCAATGCACTTATCCATATCCATCAAAAACGCGCGTCTTTTACTCATGCCAAGCCTCCGTTCACCGCAACCACGTCTGCAAACTGATCGTGAATTGCAACACCCGGCGAACCGGTTTTCATGGCCCCCATGTCTGACGGGCAATCGTCCACAACATTCTGCACGTTAAAGTCGAGCTTGCGGAACCATGCCTCGTACATGACCAGACAATCCGCGGCAACGTTGGTGCTGAGCCGCGCCCGCAGCCGCACCTCGCCGATGCCGTTGAATACCTTGACCATGCCCATATCCCTGATGCCGCGCTCCTGCGCCGCCTTGGGGTGGATGTAGACATACGGCTCTGGATAGAAGTTTTCCATCCAGTCCAGATTGATAAACTGGGAGTGCAGGCCAAACTGCACATGCGGGGTCAGCAGCCGGAACGGCCCGGAGGCCTTGCGCCCTTCCACAAATTCGGGCAGGGCCTTGAAGCCGTTCTTGGCGCAGAGGTCGGACTTGAACTCGTACTTGCCCGAGGGAGTCTTGAAGGTGCCCTCCGGCCATGCGGCAGAGGATTTGCGTTTGGCCTTGACCGGCCCCTGACGCAGCGCCTCCCAGCCCGGGATGCCAAACAGGTCGTAAATGCCCTTGTTGCATTCCTTTGCCATCCATTCCTTGCCGTCCACTTCCTGCGGGAAGGTGCACGACCCGGCTTCCTTGCGATTCATGGCGCGGGAGAGGGCCGCCGCGATTTCGATGTTCGAGCGCGCCTCGTGCATGGGCTTGATGGCCTGCTCGTTGAGCGAAAGCCAGTAGTGCCAGTATGATACGTTGATCGTCCATTCCTCAAAAAGCGTTGTCACCGGCAGCACTATGTCGGAATGGCGCACGGTTTCCGTAAAGAACTGCTCAACGGAGACAACCATATCCAGCTTTTTGAAAGCCCGTTCCAGCTTGTTGCGGTCAAAATCCTGCGCAAAGGGATTTTTGCAGGATACCCAGAGCATTTTCAGCTCGGGATCCTTGGCATCCAGAATTTCCTGGGCAATCCTGTTGATGTTCAGCGAGCGGTCGGTATAGGCGGCCTTTTCCCCGCCGCCAAAGTCAAATTCGCCCTTGGGGCCGCCGCCGCCCACAAAACCCTTGGAGCCTGCGGGGCGCTGCTGCGTCATGGCGTGGTAGTTGAAACCCCAGGTTTGCAAATGCCCGTAGCGTGCGCCGCCGCCCTCAACGCCCACGTTACCTGTCATGGCCACAAAGGCATCCACGGCGCGCACCATGGCCCCGCCGTTGGTGTGGCGCTGCATGCCGTAGCCAATCCACACTGTCGCGGGGTGGGCCGAAGCAAATTCTTCCGTCACCGCGCGGATTTCATGGGCGGGTACGCCAGAAACCTGCGCCGCCCACTCCACGGTGACGTTGGCCCGCAGATAGGCCGCAAATTCGTCAAAACCCACGGCCCGGTTTTTGACAAAATCCTGATCCACAAGTCCGGAATCCAGCAGATGGCGGGCCATGCCGAGCGCCAGCGCGCCATCGCCGCCAGCGCGCACCTGCCAGTACACATCGCCCTTGGCCGCAGTCTGGGTAAAGATGGGGTCAATAACCACCACCTTGGCGCCCTTCTGCCGGGCCTCGTAGATGTACTTCATGGTGTGCATGGAACACCACGCCGGGTTTGCGCCCCACACAATGATGTACTTGGCCTTGACCATGTCTTCCGGGTCATTGCACCACATGTCGCCGAAGTCGTAGTTCTGGGCGTCAATGCCTGCAGGCCAGCAGGGCGTGCCCACAAAGCGGCTGGTGTAGCCGAGGGAAGACATCATGCCTTCCACGCCGTAGTTGGTGATGCCGAAATTGCCGGAATATTTGGTAAGTCCCAGCCCCAGCAGGTTGCCGTCCTTTTTCTTCAACTCCAGAATCTTGTCTGAAATCCGGTCCATGGCCTCGTCCCAGCTGATTCTGCGCCAGTTGCCCGAGCCGCGGCCCTCCTGAATCATGGGATACTTGATGCGGTCAGGGCTGTAGACCCGCCGGGGGTAGGAATAGCCCTTTACGCACAAGGCCCCCTGAGTGAAGGAGGATTCCGGCGCGCCCTCCACAAACTGCACGATGCCGTCCTTGACGTAGGTCTTAATGCTGCATGTATCGTAGCAGTTGCGGGGGCAGGCGTTGCGAAACACCTGATAGACCGAGGGGTCAAAGGGTTTTGCCTCGCTGCGCGCAGGCAGGAGCAGCGAACCGGAAACGCCGCCAAGCGCGCCCGCAGCCCCGGTCGCCAGCAATCCTTTAAGGAAGCCGCGCCGTTCTTTTGAGCAGTCAGATTTATGCATACATACTCCTTTGCGTGCAATGACACAGCCAATATTCAAGACAGCGCAGAGCCGCCTGTATTGTGGGCGTGGGCGCGTCCGTCCCTGCCCTTTCCACAAATGCGGGGAGCCACCGCGCCATGTGCTCATCCACAAGCCAGGCAAGGGCTTCGCGGGCATGGGCGCGCAAGTGCTCACCGCGCTCGGGGCGCAGCAGCAAGGTCAGCATCATCCAGACCTCCAACTCGCAGGCGATAAAGTCGTCCGGCTGGCCCTCCGGCGCGGCAAGGCCAAGGGCTTGCAGCATTTCGCGCATGTCTGCCGCGGCATTGCCCATAAGCCGAGGTTCCACCTCCAGATACACCGAGGCGTAGGGCGGCGCGGGCACGGCCTGCGGTCCCACAAACAGCCGGTTAAAGGCGTATTCTTCCGCCTGCCAGTTTATGCTGTCGGGCAGGATTTCCACGGGCGCAAAGCGCGTGGCCGCCGCAGCCAGCGCCTCAGCATTTGTGCTGCTAAAAAAATCGCGCAAGGCCTGAGCCAGGGTCTGCATTTCTGGTAATGATGGGGACATTCAAGCCTCCGGGCAGGATGCCTCAAGCGGGGCATCACGAGCATTTTGATACGTTATTAAAATGCCCGCTCTGTGTGTAGTGCGCCAGAGTGAATGTTTGGTGAGAGATCGGGTATACAGCTATACCCGATTAATCGGAATTGGGTAGGAAGGGGAAAACGAAGGAGCGAAGTGAGGAAGCGCCGGGCTGCGGATGCAATCCGGCAGAGCCTCAGGCCTGACTGGTAATCAGGTACATGGCAAGCTGGGTATCGTGCCCGCGCACGCCAAGTTTGCGGCGGATGTTTCTGCGGTGGGTCTGCACTGTCTCCGGCGAAATGCGCAGGATGGCGGCAATCTCCTTGGTCGTGCGCCCGGTCTGGATCCACTGGCAGATTTTAAGTTCGGCGAGGGTCAGCTTGCCCAGCCCCTTGTCTTTAACCATCTGCTCCTGCGCGGAACCTGTGCCGCCAAGGATGCGCTCAAGCTGCTCGCGCGCAAGCTCGATTCCCTGTTTGCGAGCCGCTGCATCCTGCTCCCTGCCCAGCTCCGCCAGGGCGGGCCACAGGAAGCTGCGCACGTTTTCGGCCAGCTCATCGCTCTGCTGGCAGCGTTCTTCCTCTACATGCCGCAGCACGTTGCGCAGAGTGATGTTCAGCTCTTCAAGGCGCTGCTTTTCCTGCTGAAGATCCTGCGTTTGCCGCTGCACCGCGTCTTCGAGCATTTCCCTGTGCAGCACGTGCGGCGTTATGTTGTTCAGCAGCAACAAAAAGTCGCCGGAGCTTGCCATGCTCAGATCGCCCAGCGAGGCCATGGAAAGCCGGAACACCAAGCCATTGCCAAAGGGCGAAATCTCGACAGTCTGCCCCACCTTGTAGCGGGCAAAGAATGTTTTTGCGTCTGTTTCTTCCAGGCCGAGAGCATCCCAGACGTATTTGTTTTCAAGATTCTCGCCCGCGTACTGCCGCAAGGAGCGGTTAGCGGTGACTATGCGGCAGGCGGAATTCATGACCAGCACGCCGTCGGATGTGGCGTTGAACACGTTTTCAAAGCGGCATTTTTCAACGGTCAGCAGGCGAAACAGCTCGTCCTGATCAAAGGTGTGGGCGCACTGGGCCGCCTGCATGCAGGTTTCCATCCACACAATTTCAAAAGCCTGACTGTAAACCTCCACCAGCCGCGCAGCCAGGGCCGCTGCGCGCTCCGTTACCTCAGGGGCGAGGCGCGGCAGGGCCTCAAGGGCATCCTGCACCGCCAGCGTGAAGGTCTTGTAGCAGCCCAGAAACATGCTGCTGGTGATGCCCCGCCGCAGATGGCGCAGACCCGAGCTTTTCAGTGCGTCGGCCCAGCCGTCGGCATTGGTGCGCAGCGTTTCGAACGAAGGCGGCGTGTTGCGGTCGGCATGGCCTTTCATCGCGTCCAGCAGTCCGTCGCAGGAGGTCATGCAGTCCTCCCGCCGGGCTGTGGTAAAGGACAGGTAGCCCGCAGCTTTCATGCGCAGCGTCCACTGCCCGAGAAAAACCTCGGCGCAGTCGTCAAAGTGGTTCACCGCGCCAAGCGCGCACCGCCACTCTTCGCCGCTCAGGTCAAAAAGACCGGAAGACGCATTCTGCTCCGCTAGGTGGGATGTATGACTATCGGGGGTCGCTTTTGACATGGCTGCCTTAACGCGCATGGGGCTTGCAAAAAGGGCTGCGCGGGATTCAGGGCAAGGACAGGTTGCGGGCGTGAAACAGATCGCGGACATGGGACGGGTGCGGCATGCGCCAATGATTACCGGGAACGCATGAACCTTACAAAAATGTGACGCACAATCACTCTTTCTGTCAAGAGAGTGAAAGGCCAGTGCGCGCGTGACAGACAAAAGGCTTGCAATAAATGCAGTTATGGGCGCTGCCGCCCATATGCATGGCAGGAAGGAATGGGCATAAGGGGCGCAGGGAGCACTTATATAAAATCTGCCCCCACAGATAAGGGGCCAAGAAGGGGCCAGAGAATCATATAAACAGAAAAAGGACTCATGCAAATCATGCATAAGTCCTTGAAATCTATATGGTGCCGAGGGACAGAATTGAACTGCCGACACGGGGATTTTCAGTCCCCTGCAACACATTTTCACTGGGATTCACACAGCTTCATAATACCCAATATCATGTTGACAAACAAGCACCTTACGGCCATTTTCACCTTCATAGAGGTTCACACAAAAACACCCACTTTCAGCCGCTTTTGGGGGAGAGGAGGGGGAGAGGATTCCCGTACAAGGGAGGGGGCGCAGTGGGTAAAGAGAAAGATCATACCCCATGGATCACGGTTGAACGTGGCATTCGCAAATACGACCACCTGACCAGAAAGCATGGCCTGAAGCCCGATGTGTACTACGCCTTGCGCTATCGGGTCGAGGGCAAAAGGTATGAAGAAGGCTTGGGCTGGGCTAGCCAAGGGTGGACGCTTGAGCGCGCCAGGCTGACACTGGCTGAACTGATGATTGCCAAAAAGACCGGGGCGGGTGAAGTTACACTACGGGAGAGGCGTGTCAAAGCACAGGAAGAACGTGAAGAAGCCAAAAGACAACAGGAAGCACGCAAGCGACTGGCAGTAACATTAAACGCATACTGGCACAGCAATTACTTTCCTGACAGTAAACAAACCAAGGCACCAGAGACTTGGCGCAAGGAAGAATCTAACTTCAAGACATGGCTTTCGCCCGCATTGGGTGACACCCCTCTGCGTGAGATATCTAAGGCAGACCTGGATGCTATAAAGGGCAAAATGGTCACTGCCGGTCTTGCCAAGCGCACAATTCAGCTTGTATTTGCGACCATGCGAGCGGTTTGGAACCACGCCAGAGGCAACAAACTGGTGGGGGGTGACTGCCCTACTCAAGAAATCAAGCTGGGCAAGATCAATAATGCACGTAATCGCACCCTTTCCTCAACAGAAGCACACGACCTCCTCGAAGAAATTCTGCGTCTAGATAAAAATGCATGGGCTTTCACACTAGCATGTTTACACACTGGTGGGCGGCTTAGCGAGGTAGCACACGTAACATGGGGGCAGGTAAACATGAATGAGAGACACATTACCCTCGTTCATACAAAAACGGGCAAGCCACGCGCTGTCCCTATGACCGAAACGCTACTCACACTTTTACGCGACATGCCCCAGGGCCAAGCACAGGATTTTGTTTTTACCAACGCTCATGGAAAGCGATGGACCTCAATGCCTACCAACTTTCGCAAAGCTGTTGCCAACCTCAAGCTGAATGAAGGGCGCAGTGACCCCCGAGAGGTGCTGGTTTTTCACTCTTTGCGTCACAGCGCTGCTTCAATGCTCCTTGACGCGGGGGAAAATGTTCGCACAATCCAAGAAATTTTTGGATGGTCAACGCTCGCAATGCTTCAACGCTATACTCACCCTACTGATGAGAAAAAACAGCGGGCAATGAGCAACCTGGATATCAAGTTGAAGCAGCAGCCTGCCAGTATTCATGCCTTTTCATCCACGCATAAGAACCGAGCTTAGGCAGGAATCATTCCTGACCACCTAGCTATAGAGAAGGTTCTCTTCATCTGCCCCCCCAAATTCATACCCTTGCAATATGATTCAATGCCGTAGCATGAATTTACAGAAATCCATGGTCTGCCACCCGTATTTTTTTTGAGAAAATGGGGGTCAAGAAAATTTACATTTTTACATGACACAATGACAGTCCACGTTTTGTCGGCTGTTTTCAGTGCAAAATGCGCAGCTTTTAGCGTGCGATTGAAACTTTTCCCGGGGCTAACGCAAAAACAATAACGGCTTTTTTGCCTTGCTCAGTGGCACAAAAAGCTAGCGATGGAGCCCCCCCCCTGTAATGCCACAATACGTCAAAATGCCTTTCATGGAGAACCATTTCAGCTTTTGCCAACCTATTGATGGGCACATTGTAGCATCTTCCAGGCAAACGCTGAGGCGACTGCGAGGCGATGGATAGCCATACAGCAACGCGGGAGACGCATTCCTTCTACCGCTAGTCGTCGAACTTTTGGGCGGATGCCAAACCTATGGCTATCGGCGTATCCAGCGGCTGCTTAATGGGCAACTGATTGCCAATGGGCGCACCCCGGTCAACCATAAACGTGTTTACAGGGTAATGAGGCGGAACAACCTGTTGCTGGCACGGTTTACTGGCTGCCGACCAAGCAAAGAGCACACAGGCAAGATTTCCAGCCTACAAAGCAATCAGCGTTGATGCTCTGACGGGGTTTGAGATTGCCTGCGACAACGGAGAGCGCGTACGCGCCATTTTTGCTCTGGATACTTGCGACCGGGAAATGGTTGCCTATGCCGCCACCACTGCGGGTATAGTGCTGACATGGCGCAAAGCGTCATGCTGGCATGCGTTGAAAAAAGGTTTGGGGAGGTCAAAGTATTGCGGCCAGTTGAATGGCTCCCCGACAACGGCTCCTGCTACACGGCAAGAGAAACAATAACTTTTGCCGCCGCGCTGGGCATCGTCAGCAAGTTTACTCCGGCTCGCAGCCCCCAAAGCAACGGTATGGCTGAAGCTCTCGTCAAAACATTCAAACGAGATTACGTCTTCTGCAATGACCGACCATACGCCGAAACAGCGATGGAGCAGATTTCTGGCTGGTTTGAAGACTATAATGAAAATGCCCACATAAGGCCCTGCGGATGCTCTCACCTCGTGAGTTTATCCGTTCATTGCAAGATGTAGAGTGTCCGGTTTAGCAGGGGCAACTCCACAGCGCCATTTGCATTGCTCAGACCTCGGCCTCATTTCTTTTTGACATGCCTCCCCCATGCGATGCGCCCAACGGCGACATCGTTTCGAACAGGAGCCATCGTCATGCCCTCCCCGACACAAGACATTCTCAAACTACTTGAAGAAACCCTTCCGCCTTGCTTCCCACGCAAGAAGGTACACGAGTTGACTTTCGGCATGGTCAACCCGCGCACGCTAGCAAATAGGGACAGCAATAACACCGGCCCCAAAGGGCGCTTTTTCGTCAAGCGTGAGACATGGTACCAAAAGCCCCAATTCCTTGAGTATGTGAAAACGATCCTTGCAGACACCCGCAATAAATAGCGTGCGGCACCATACGGTTTTGATATCGCAACAACCTAAGATAACCCATTAGAAAGCCCCTCTTTGAAACCAGATCGATGGTTGCAAAGAGGGGCACATGACAAAATGAACATGGAACAACTTTATCGCAAGCAGTGTTTACGGCAAATACACAACAACCAAAGCCATCAACCTTGCCATACAAAGCCAAAACGAAAACCATAAACCCGGTTTTAGTAGTATCATATACCACACAACAACAAGCAATACACACAAGCTCAACACAACAGAAGACACATACAAGCACAAACCATAAAACATTACACAAGCTAACATACCAATGAACACAACTACAACGGAGAGAACAATGCTCAAGAAAACAACCAATGAAAGTACATATCGTGGATTCAAAGTGAATAGTGGAAACAGCAAAGAGCATGCATGCTTTACGAAAACATTAGATCAGATTGTTGATACAATCGAATATATGCTATCAAGGCACTCAAAAGTGCTTTCTGTACGCATTGATATCCAAAGCGCAAGACACACCAAAACACCTCTTACAAGTATGGACATAACCAGAATCATTGAAAGTGCCATGAGAACACTAGACGCAAAGGCAAGCAAAGGGAAAAATGACCCTGATATACACTACGTGTGGACATCAGAAAAAACAACACCTGACGATACCCCACATTTCCATCTAAACTTCTTTGCAAATGCCAATGCCATTCAGAATGGCTACGCCTTTAAAGACGCGATAAGCATTGCAGTGAAAAGAAGGCTACAAACCACTTATGACGGCTTGGTTAACTTCTCTGACAGCAATGGAACAAAGGGGAAACTTATAGAAAGGAATTCCCCAGACGTTTATGCACAGATAGATGCCGTTGTTTATGCTGCCAGCTATCTAGCAAAAGCACGCTCAAAGGAGTTTAATCCAAAGTGGTCACGAGTATCTTCTTGCACTCGCATCACGAGGCGTACACTTTCTGATTCAATCAGATGAGTGCGGATATCTATCATCGACTCCACAATGAATGATATTATGCATTCCTTCCGATGCCATCACCGGCCCACAGCACATCCCCAAGAGGTACCCATGCAGCAAAAGTTCCCACTCATCGATTCAGTATTCACCCAAGGCTTCGTTACGGAAGATTTTTTCAAAACCCTTGAACGCGAACTGCCCCCTATGGTCTCTCGGGCAGAAGCGTCACGCGCCACAGGCGGGCTTATCTCTGCCAAAACGCTCAGCAACAACGACGCCCTTCATATAGGCCCATGCGGAAAGATACGGATTGGTTCCAAGGTCGGCTATACACGTGAATCGTTTATTGCCTATCTGCGAAGCAAACTGAAAACATATACGCTTCAGTAGCCCCCCAGAGGGGCTCGCCCGACTGTGATACAGTGGGGGACTACTGAAGCTGTAATTTTTATTCACCCATTGACTCCTCACACTTTGGGGCGTAGGAATTTTCCAGCTTGTCGGTAGGCGAGGCTACCTCAGGGATATGGGTTACTGCCGCGGAGTAGTGGAGACACTATGAGAAGGCCAACAGTCGATGTCGTGAAAGGCGTGGACTATGTAACTTCACCGCCCTGGGGAGCTAAAACTTGAACGATGACATTTGCCCCTTGCTGGGGCGTTGGGTTTGCCCCTGTCATCGTTTTGTGACGTGACTGGGGTATTTTTTATTCCAACGGGCGATTCTGCCTAAACAGGGACAATTCCCAAACCAGAGGACAAAAATGGAACCGGACAGTAGATACAGCCCTAATTCTGATTTCGTACCGCGACGGTGCGTGACGGAAGGGATGTCTATGTCCGTTCCGCCACGATAACTCTGGGTTCGTCAGATTATGGGCTGTGCTTCCATCAGTTTTCATTTGTGGAGGTGCACTCATGCGTCAATCTACTCGCGATGCACGCAAAAATGCCCGTGCAAGGGAACGCCACTATAAAGAAGCTGGCGACCGTCTTGCACTTGCGGCAATGCTCGATGCCAACACCCTGCTCAAGAAGCTCAAAACGGCCAGAGATGGCCTCAATGAAGCACAGATCAGAACCTCACGCGACCTTTTTGGCAGCAATGTCATCACTCGCGGCAAAAAGCAGTCTCTTTTCAGCCGGTTAGTTGGGGCGTTCATCAACCCCTTCACGGCTATCCTTCTTGGTCTGGCCACGGTTTCCGCCTGCACGGATATTGTGATGGCAGACCCGGGCGAAGCAAACCCCAAAACTGTTATCATCATCATGACCATGGTCATGATCTCTGGACTGCTGCGCTTTGTGCAGGAGGCCCGTAGCGGCGCGGCTGCCGAAAACCTGCTCAAGATGATCAAGACGACCACCTGCGTGCAGCGCCGCCAGGTGGGCAGAGCCGAAGTTCCCATTGAAGAAGTGGTGGTGGGCGACATTGTGCACATGGCTGCAGGTGACATGATACCTGCGGATATGCGCATCATTCAGGCCAAGGACCTTTTTGTCAGCCAAGCGGCCCTGACCGGTGAGAGCGTCGCCATAGAAAAAATCGCCAGCGAGGTGGATAGCGGTCTGAGCAGCATGGCAGAAAGCCGCAACTTGGCCTTTATGGGGTCAAACGTGGTGAGCGGCAGTGCCATGGGCGTTGTAGTTGCCACGGGCGATTCAACCATATTCGGCGAAATGGCTAAGAACATTACGGCCAAGCCTGTTAAAACCAGCTTTGAAAAAGGCATTAACCAGGTTTCGTGGGTGCTTATTCGCTTTATGTTGATCATGGTGCCCCTAGTTTTATTTATCAATGGCTTCACCAAGGGCGACTGGGTTGACGCTGCCCTGTTTGCACTTTCTGTCGCGGTGGGTCTTACCCCCGAAATGTTGCCCATGATTGTGACAACATGCCTTGCCAAGGGCGCGGTAAGCATGGCCCGCGAAAAAACCATAATCAAGAACCTCAATTCCATACAAAACCTGGGATCTATTGATATTCTGTGCACTGACAAGACAGGCACGCTGACCCTCGACAAGGTCGTTTTGCAGTACCACTTAAATATCCATGGGCAGGAAGACATACGGGTTCTGCGCCACGCCTTTCTGAACAGCTATTATCAGACCGGCCTCAAAAACCTGATTGATTTTGCCATTATCGAGCGAACCCTTCAGGAGCAAAAAGAAAATCCATCCCTGGTAGACCTTTCAGACAAGTTCACCAAGGTGGATGAAATTCCATTTGATTTTGAAAGACGGCGCATGAGCGTGGTGGTTTCGAACGGCAAAACTCAGATGATAACCAAGGGTGCTGTGGAAGAAATGCTCGCCGTGTGCGGCTATGCCGAATACAAGGGTGAGGTGCTACCCCTCTCTGACGAAATCAGGGAGTATATCTTAAAAAAAGTGTCAGCTCTTAACGATGATGGCATGCGTGTTATCGCCGTTGCACAGAAAACTAACCCCTCGCCGGTCGGCACTTTTTCTGTTGCAGATGAATCTGATATGGTATTGATGGGCTATCTGGCCTTTCTTGATCCGCCCAAGGAATCAACGGCAAGAGCCCTCAAGGCCCTGCACGAACACGGTGTTGGCGTAAAAATTCTTACTGGCGACAACGACAAGGTCACACGCTGTGTCTGCCGTCAGTTGAAGATTCCCGTGGAACCAATGCTGCTGGGTTCTGACATTGCCAGCATGAGCGAGGAAGAACTTTGCCGTCAGGCTGAAAACGTGAGCGTGTTTGCCAAGCTTTCTCCCCAGCAAAAAACGCAGGTTATCAGGGCGTTGCGTGCAAACGGACATAGCGTTGGCTTTATGGGGGATGGCATAAACGACGCAGCGGCAATGAAAGCCGCCGATGTGGGCATTTCTGTAGACAGCGCAGTGGATATTGCCAAGGAATCGGCGGACGTTATCCTGCTGGAAAAAGACTTGATGGTCTTGGAAAAAGGCATCGTTGAAGGTAGGAAAACGTATGCCAACATGATAAAATATATAAAAATGACGGCCAGTTCTAACTTCGGCAACATGTTTTCAGTGCTGGCGGCCAGCGCATTCTTGCCGTTTTTGCCCATGCTTTCGATCCACCTGATACTGCTGAATCTTATCTATGACCTGAGCTGCACGGCAATACCTTGGGACAACGTGGACAAGGAATATCTGCGTGTTCCACGCAAGTGGGATGCTTCGTCCATTGGCAAATTCATGTTGTGGATCGGCCCCACAAGCTCTGTCTTTGACATCACAACCTATCTGCTGATGTATTTTGTCATCTGCCCCATGATGTGCGGCGGACAGCTGTTCCACCAGATTGCAGATCCTGCTTTGCAGGCACAGTACATTGCGGTGTTTCAGGCTGGCTGGTTTGTGGAATCCATGTGGAGCCAGACTCTGGTTATTCACATGATCCGCACTCCCAAAATACCTTTTTTCCAAAGTCGCGCTTCGGCATCAGTGACGCTGGTTACGTTTACGGGTATTGCTGTGCTCACCATGATACCCTTTACGGCGTTTGGGGCCTCCATTGGGCTTGGCACACTGCCGCCCGTGTATTTTGCATGGCTGGCGGTAACCATCCTTATGTACATGGTGCTGGCAACAATCGCCAAAAAGGCCTTTGTCTGGAAGTATGGGGAACTCTTGTAAGAGAGATTACAAACATCCTTGGTATGCACCACTTAAAGAACAAGGCTACCTAGCGTATTAACATCAAAGAAGGCCACTCAACTGCGAGTGGCCTTCTTTGATGTTAATACATTGGTGATGAATGCGTTTCTTCTTCAGTTATTGCAACCAAGGGCACACTATGTATCAATCCCCTCTACTGAAAAAACTACAACAAAAAAATCCATTTTTTTCAGCAGAAGCGTCGCAATATTAATCGTCATAGATGCCTTGAGCGGCTTCCTTGTGGCAAGAGTCACAGTCCGCAAATTTTTTTGAATCACGCACTTTGCGGTGTTTGTGTGCAAACCATGGAGTATCGGTCACGCGCAAGGGGCTTTGCCCTGAAAGGTGACGTGCAACTTTATCTCCACGGCGGCTAGCGCCAGAGCCAGCCGCCTGCTCTTTCAGCCAGCTTTCAACAATAGCTGCGTCTTCTGGCGACACTGTCACTTCCGCGCCGAAATGGTCACCAAGGTTGCTCATAATTTTGCTCCATGAGGTTGCTGGCAGCAACCATGCAGGGTATGCAATATGACAGCCTCCACATGTATTTGCATATGCGGCGGGAGGAATAGAATTACCATTTCCTGACCTGCAAGAATGTTTATCGTTCGCCGCTGAAAAAGTTGTAAAGAGCAGCACAACGCATAACGCCACCCCAACACATAAACCTTTTTGATAGATGAACATTAAACACTCCTGTTTATATTTAAACAACTATCAGAAACACCGTTTTGCAATATACACATTGCGTGGAGGAAAGGTGCATAACTCTCTTTTCTTCTGCACTACATAACCATACTTAGAAGCGCAGTTTTCAACCTCGCGGCTAGTCATACGGAATGTATATTCAGACGGTCGCCTTTTGGCTGGGGACAAGCGCAGGTCTGCTGTATGGTAGTTATTGTTAGGCTTCGAGTTATATCTTGCGCTGATACAGTCAAAGGCCATATACCCGCCTAGGTTAACGCATTCTCCATAAACATTAAACATATCCTCCAATGTGGCCCCGGGAATATGATATAGCCAATTTACGGAAAGCAGCACGTCCACATTTTTGGGCTTGAATTGGGGGTGCAAAGCATCGTCCACAACTGTGTTGATGCTTGTTTTATAGTAGCTTGCCAGCAAATTGCACATTTCAATTGCAGAAGCGGCAATATCACTCCCCCCCAAATTCAGAAACCCCTTTTGTTGCAGCCAGATCAAATTCGCGCCGCTGCCGCACCCCACTTCAAAAACATGCCCAGAGCTCGGCACTAATTGCGTAATCCATTCGCAGGGCACACAAACATGCGGCCGCCAGGGGCGGTGCTTGATAGCATAAGCATGCCACCAACTTGCATTGGTTTTTTGGGAACACCACGTTAGGTACGTTTGAGGAATATGTAGCCTATGGCGCTGGCTCTGTAGCCAGCCATTTACATAGCACACGGCTTTATCAAGCATAGAACAGTCTCCCATGCCTATAGAGGTTGTGGGCGCAATAAGCGCCCACAACCTGATAGGAAAAGTTGCGAAAAGAATCTGCTTTAGGAAAAAAGCAGCTCTTCAGGCGGGTGTTCTATGGTGAGTGCAATGCAGTAGATGTGCTGCAATAAAGAAAAACACGGCGCAAAAAAATGCGGAGGCGCAGCCCTTAAAATGCCGGACGTGGAATAAAGAAAGTGGGTTATGGGTTCATGATGGTCATGATGTTCATTTGATTCGTGCTGCGGCTGGAGTGTAGAAATTTGACTGTTTCCCACATAATCATTGACCATATCAATAATGGGCGAGAACAATACTAAAAGCATCATGAAAGCACATAACGATCTGAAAAATGTTGCGGTAGAAAAACCGAACATGTTTACTGGGGATTCTGATTTGATCGTATGTTTAGTGCTTTGCATGGCATTCTGCGCTCATTATTTCTTCAACTAGAAAGCAATTTTAGTACAACAGTAAAACACATGCAACTCCGAGGGTTAACTGTCCCCAAGCGCTGCCAAAATCCAAAACGACAAAGCCGAAGTACACGGCGGGGTATGCCCCAGCCTGTGATGAGCATACGTTAGCGCCCTATACTGTCGCTCAATCTGCCAGCAAACAGAAGGACAAGGCGTAGATGGTGTTGGAGAGAAGGCAGTCCAGAACGAATTTGGGGTTGCCCAGTCCAGGCCACTGGCAACAGCTACTGGCCGCTGCTGCTCGGGCTGGGCCGTCTTCGCGAGCGGGCAGCGATTGATAGCGGTCAATGATGGATTCTCACCTGCTCGTCAATGTCCCGATCACCTTCTTCGCAATTGTTTCCATACCTCGAACCAACCAACGCTCAAGAATCCTGCCAGCACGCACAGTCCGACCTCCTGGGGCTGCAACGCCCCCATATGGAAGACGTCTCGCAGTGCCGGAACGCTCAGCACAAGCCCAAGCATCACTCCCGCACCGCAAACGACCCACCACAGCGCGGCGTTTGGTTCACGGAACATGGCGGCAAAGTTGCGCACCCAAGAGCGGTTGGTCAGGATAAGCGCCAAATTCCCCGCCACAAGCGTGGTGAACACGAAGGCTCGTCGACTGTCCTCCCCACCATGCCCAAAAACTCCGGAAAACCAGTACATTATGAGGAGAGCCGCCAAGACGCCCCCACCTTGAAGCACACTGACCATCACCACTTGGAAGTTGAAAAGCCGCTCGTCCGGTCTGCGCGGCACCCGGAGCATGATGTCCTTTTCCGCGTTTTCGGCCTCAAAGATAAGCGAGCAGGCCGGATCGATGATGAGCTCCAAGAAAACGATGTGGACGGGAAGAAGGAGCAATGGCCAGTCAGCAAAGAACACCGGCAGGATGGACAGCCCCGCGATGGGAACATGAATGGCCAGGGTGTATCCAACGGCCTTCTTGATGTTGTCGTAGATACGCCTTCCAAGGCGGACGGCCCGCACTATGGAGCCGAAATCATCATCAAGCAGGATCAGGTCCGAGGCCTCACGCGCCACATCCGTGCCACGCCCGCCCATGGCGATGCCAATATGCGCGGCCTTGAGGGCTGGGGCGTCATTCACCCCGTCACCAGTCATGGCCACGACCTCGCCGTTGGCCTTGAGGGCGTTCACAAGGCGGAGCTTCTGCTCCGGCACTACACGGGCGAACACGTCAACATTCGGGATGCGGCTGGCCAACTCCTCATCACTCATCACGTCCAACTCCGGGCCTGTGACGACCTGTTCCTGGGAACGCAGGCCGATCTGTCTGGCGATGCTTCGGGCCGTATCGGGGTGGTCACCGGTGATCATGATCACCCGGATACCCGCAGTGTAGCATTCCTGAACCGTTGCTGGAACCGTGGACCGGATCGGGTCTTCAAGCCCGACAAGACCGAGGAACTCGAAATGGAAGTCGTGCTGCTCTTGGGGCAGTTGATCCTGTGACCAACGCGCATGCGCCACACCAAGGACGCGCAACCCCTCCTTGGCCATGCGAGAAACCTGTTCTACCAAGGCCTCGACCTGTTTCGGCTCCATGTGGCAAAGATCGGCGATGGCCTCTGGTGCGCCCTTGGCGGCCACAATGAATGTATCGCCGCTCGTTGCACGCCAGACGTGTGACAAGGCCAGCAGCTCCGGGGAAAGCGGGTAGTCGCGCACCATTTCCCACTGGTCGTGCCAGTGCTCCGTGTCGCCCAGCAGGTCGTCGCCCATATCGCGCAAAGCGCGCTCCATGGGATCGAAAACCTCCTTCTTGCTTGCCAGCACTCCGTACTCAAGCAGCGCGTGAAAGCACTCCGGCAAGGTTGCGTCTGGGCTGGCGACGAATATCTGGCCGTCGCTGTACAACTGGCGCACGGTCATCTGGTTGTGGGTGAGGGTGCCGGTCTTGTCCGTACAGAGCACCGTGGCAGCGCCAAGGGTTTCAATGGCGGGCATCCGCCGAGTGAGGACACGACTACGGGAAATACGCCAAGCGCCCAAGGCAAGGAAGATGGTCAGGATGACAGGGAACTCCTCCGGCAGCACGGCCATGGCCATTGCGATGCCAGCCAACACTCCCTGGCCCCAACTCTGCGGCGTGTTACCCCGAGTCAGGGCAAAGGTTACTATAACCACGGCGCACAGCCCCAGACCTACAACAGCGAGTTGCCTGACCATGCGGCCCGTCTCGCCCTGAAGCGGAGTCTTCTCCTGTTCGATGGCCTGGAGCGCCTTGCCGATCTTTCCAAGTTCCGTGCGTGGGCCTGTGGCCACCACCTCGGCCAGACCCTGCCCCCTGGTGATAAGCGAGCCTGAGAACACATGGGGGAGGTCGTCTCCGCCGGGCTTGCCTGTTTGAGTGGACGCCTCGGAGCTGGCCTTGCGCACCGGAACAGACTCCCCCGTGAGCAGGGACTCGTCGGCGTACAGGTTGAGGGCCTGGCGAAGGACCGCATCAGCCGGGACGCGGTCGCCTTCCGAAAGCAGCAGCAAATCGCCCCGGACTACCTCACGCCCGGCGATACGCCGCTGCTGCCCGTCTCGCAGCACCAGAGCGCGTGGACTGGAAAGGTCGCGCAGGGCGTCCAGCGCCCGTTCGGTGCGCCGTTCCTGCACGATGGTGATGCCCATGACCACGAAAACGAAGCCCAAGAGCATGAGCGCGTCCGAAAGCTCGCCCATGAGCAGGTACAGGCTGCCGCATGCCACGAGCAGCAGGAACATTGGCTCGCGCATGACCTCCAGGGCGATGGTGAACACGCCGCGTCTGGTCCCTTGAGGCAGCTCGTTGTAGCCCTCGACCTGCTGTCGTCGGGCGGCCTCGGGTTCACTCAGGCCGGTGGCGCGTGTGGAGTCAAAGAAATCAGGGGTCATGATCATCCTGTCGCCGGAGGCGTTGTATGGTTAATGCGCCGGATGGCCCAGAACGTGGTCTCGGCCATCCGGCTGGTCTTTGGCCTAGAAGTCAAACAGCTCGGAAAGCATGGATTTCTTCTTGTTGTGGCCGTAGCCATGATTGTCCTTGTGGTGGCTATCATGGTGGCTGCCATGTCCCCCGAACTGCGAGTGGACGGCGGACTGTGTATATGCAGGCTGCTGGGGCTGTGACGCATAGCCCTGCTGGGTAACGGGTTGCGGAACAGCTACGGGGGACAATGCGCCCGCCCGCTCGATTATCTTATCCAGTTCCCCACGATCAAGCCACACGCCTCGGCACTGTGGACAGTAGTCTATCTCGACGCCGTTACGCTCGGTCATCATCAAGGTTACATTACAATGTGGACAATTCATGAGCTATCTCCAACTGTATCTGGTTGTTTACAAAAAGCCTGTTTGGCTGGAATCTGTACGCTGTCACCCTCGAAATCCAGGTTCGCCACGCCTGGGTGGCAGCCAATGACATTGGCTAACCCGCTCATACTTTTTCTGGTCAATGCCTCCGACGAAAAACTGCGGTATTTCCACGGGATATAAAAAACCTTCAACAACTTGGTGGGTGAGGCCCCATCAAGTTTGTGCATTATTTTTTGATGCATTTCACTGGCGGAAACATCCGCCGCGTTACTTTATAGAGGTTTCCCACGGTCGTCTTCTCCTGCACGGAGAGTGCAACCTCGCTTCCATGGAGGTTGCCAAGTCGGGCGACCACGAATATGGGCGTCACCACAAGAAGTCGATGTTTCTGTTTCATGAATCCTCCAACAGCCCCTTCGCGGGGGCACGGCGTGATTCTCCAGTCATCATCGGCACATGTGTGTGGGCGAGCTAGGGAGGGGCAAGCTAGCAGATCTTTCCCTCTAACCGCCCAAATGCACCATAGAGTCCACTGCAAAGGCGTCTGGAAGTGCTAGAAGGCAGAACATCAGCAGTGCCGAAACACCAGATGCGTGCCAGCCAACACCCCTGATCCTACTGGAGGCAAAGGGGAGGAAGACGAACGTAACGTTTTGCGCTAAGCGCGTGGTGAAGAGAGTTCTGGTGGGCGTTCAAGGGGTAGCCCGTGGCGGGAGCGGACGCAGGATATGTACCCATCCACAAGGGCTTGGAAACCGCTATTCCCGATGACAACAACGGTTTGAGGAAACTCGATGACACCGTCTGGATGTTCCGAGTGGCTATGTACCACGTCAGCCGAGTGGCTGTATCCTGCGCCAAGTTGGACGGCATTATCATCAGGGTGAGGGAACACCCCAAAGACAGATGAAAAAAAGAGCACAGCAACAAGAAGTATACACGGAAAGTTGCGTGGTTTGCTGGTTTGCTGCTCCATGTCCCAAATCTACGTTGCATCAATGCTCTCGTCAATGAGGCTGCCCCCTCGCCTTAAGGCGACAAGATGGTTGTCTATGCCAAACAGCCACAGGGGCTCCGTGGTTGTTACATCCCGGTGCCCATAGGTACATATTCCTTGGACTAGGCAATTTCATTTTTTTGGCATTCGTGAAATCGCACCGTTAGGGCTGAGGAAGACTTCAAAGCATCCTGGAGCCAGCGGTCGATTAATATATTTGACCTTATTTAAAGCCATCAATCATCAAATTTTAAAAATATATTATGGTGTTAAGAACAGAGAAGCTACGTTTCAAATCTTCCCCAAAAGCCGTGTCCAGCACTAAGCTGGGCAGGGCTTTGCCGTTCTGTTATCTCAGGAGGATTTTCAGATGAACCGTTACCAGTCAGAAAACATTACCGATTTGGCTAAGGCCCTGCTCAACGTACAGCGAACCGTGCAACCTGTCACCAAAGACGCAGAAAATCCCTTCACCAAAAGCTGGTACGCCAGCCTCAACAGCGTCATGGACGCCTGCCGAGATGCGCTTATCGAAAACGGCATCTGGCTGTGCCAGTACCCGGTGCCTGTTGAACAGCCTAATTCCCTTGGGCTGGTCACCAAACTGACTCACGCTGAATCAGGGCAATGGCAAAGTTCTCTTGCTGTGGTGCCGCTACCCAAGGCCGACCCGCAGGGTATGGGATCGGCAATAACATACGCCCGGCGCTACGCTCTAACCGCCATGTTGGGCATGGTAACTGAAGATGACGATGGCGAAGGGGCTAAAAATGGCAAAAAATCGCCTACACGGCCTAAATTGCCTGTAATTGCCCCTGAATCGCAAAAAGCTCGTCACCGCGAACTATCCACTGCAAACAACATTTCATCCCCATCAAATCGACCGCCAGCAAGCCTTGAAAATCTCCCACCGCTGGAGGGCATCACCTACCAGCAAGTTACCGCTCAGGACGGACGGCCTTGCATCATTGCCACCGGCAACACGCAGGCCAAAAAGGAATTACTGACTGGCGCGGGCTTCCGCTGGAACCCGCAGAGAAAATTGTGGTGGAAGTATATTGACGCCGCATAGCAAAAATAAAAATGCCGAGTGAGAGGGCTGCCTGATGGCGGCCCTCTCGCTTTTATGGAGGCTAAACACCATGGCACAGAAGGACCGCACTGAAGGATTGCGGGCTCTAATCAGACAGGGCCTACAAGCCGTTGCCCACAAAGATACATTTGCCCATCTGGGCGACCGCACCTGTTACGTTGGTATGAGCGACATCGGCCAACACTGGGAATGCCCACGGGCTGCACTGGCCAGAAAGGTGCTGCCCACCACAAACAGCCTGGAGCGTCTGCTTACGCTGCAACGCGGGCACTGGTTTGAATCTGGTGTTGGGCAGGCTCTTGTATCACTGGGCCTGCACGTACTGCCTCAGCTTGAGATCAACTGGCAGCATCAAGGCGTGCCTATCAAGGCTCATCTCGATTTTGTGCTGGTCTGGGGTGCGCCTGTTAATGCCATACGCATTCTAGAAGTGAAAAGCACAGACAAGCTGCCAGCTTCGCCTCATGATTCCCATCTGCTGCAACTACACGGACAAATCGGCCTTCTAACAAAAGCGTGGAGCAAGCCCGTCTTCAGCCTTCGTGCTGAAGACGGCACGCTTTTGCATGAAAAAATAACCTTCCCCCAACTTTGCCGTGCTCAGATTGGCTTTGAGATACCCCCAACTGCTGCCGAGACAAGCATGGAAGCATGGTTGCTCTGCCTTTCCATGAAAGAGGTTAAAGCGTTCGGCCCCTATGGCTTCAACCAGGCCATGCTTGATACGGCCCTTGACCATGCGGCACAGCTTTGGGGCGAGCTTGCAGCATTTCGCGCCGGGCACATAACTCTGGCACAGGTAGATTGCGCTCAAGGTTTTTATCCGTTGTGCTCGTACTGCGAACACAACGGTGACTGCCCCAAATTCCCGCAGGGCGTGCAAATGCCCCAATGGGAACCAGCTCTGAAAAAGCTGGCGGCCCTCAAGGAGCAGCACACCGCTTTGGATAGCGAAATAAAAGAGATGGAGACGGTGCTCAAGCTTGTTCACCGCCAGGCTGGCACACGGGATTGGGTAGACACGGGGAACTACCGCTTTCGTATGTCAGTGACAGCAGGCCGAACCACGTTGGATAGGGATGCTTTGCGCGAGGAGCTTGCCGAGATTTTTAACTCTGAGCACATGGGCGGCATCGACGTGGACACCCTGCTGGCCCGTTGCGAGCGCACAGGCTCACCTTTCGAAAAATTGAGCATTTCGCCCATAAACTGAGCTTCGGGAGATTATCATGGGGTATTATTCTGATGTGGCCCTGTGCCCGACAAAAAACGGCTCTTGCTGGGGCAGAAAGGAACAATCCCGACAACTTTGCAGCAATCAAAATGCTCATAGGTAGCGAACCCAGCAAAATCGATGAACGTACCGGGTTTGTTGTCTTTCTGTGGAAGAGAAAAAAGTGGGACGATGAATTTGCTGAAGTGGCTTTTGTGAAAGCGTTCATGGACAGCTTGCCCAGCGACGACTTCCTGTTCATCCGTCTTGGCGAAGATTATGACGACATTGAAACTCGCGGTAACTTTCGTGGCAAACCGTTTGGGATGTATGTGGAAAGGAAAATTGTAGTTGCGTGATTATTGTGGATAACGTCGGGCGGTATGAAGAACACTAAGTATCTGTACTTCGGATTTAACAACGCGGTATGCAATAAAATACGGAATTTCTGTCAGAGCAAACTCACGGGTCCCTACGACCCTGCCAGTCCTTCCTTGAGAAGGCAAGGAGGCAAGGCTTTGCCCAGCATTCCATAAGCATTGGGCTACTTGTTGCCCTGCATCTGAGTCCTTTTCGGTTAGATACGCCGCGATGCCTTGCAAATCCTCAAGCGCTAGAGCGAGCCACCGCACAGGCCTATTTTGCATGGACGCCCCAACTAGTAAATGCTTCCGTTACCTCTTGGTCAGAAGCAAATTTGCCCTCGTCTGCCTGACGAACACCTTCCTGAATGGCTTCGACCTGCCAGGACTGTTCTGCCACATATTGCCTTACCGCCTCTGCCACCAGCCAGGAACGAGACCGTGAGGTAGCAGCGGCAAGCTTTTCAAGCTGTGCCTGCGTGTCCGTATCCAATCGTGCCGTTACCGTAGACATAGGAATCTCCTTTGTCTTCATTGTGTACATTCAAGTTAAACGTGTCAATGGGACACATTGGAGAAAAAATGCAAACTCGCCTTACTGACGAACTTGATTCTCTTCAGCCCGCCGATCTTGATGCCGGGCAGGTTTTCAGCGGCAAGCGCTCCGGCACCACGGTCAGGGGCTACGCCGCTCCTTCGGCCTACACCCCGGCCATTGACCCTGACTATATCTTCCATGAGTCCAGCCGCGATGTTGTGGTCTGGTTTCTCAACCCACAGGAACCGTTGTACGTATTCGGCCCTACTGGCTGCGGTAAAACAACATGCATCAAGCAGCTGGCAGCCAGACTCAACTATCCCGTCTTTGAGGTTACCGGGCACGGGCGGCTGGAGTTTGCTGACATGGTTGGTCATTTGACGGTTAAAAACGGCAACATGACCTTTGAATACGGTCCGCTTGCGCTTGCCATGCGCTACGGCGCACTTCTGCTGCTGAATGAGATCGACCTGACATCCCCTGAAATTGCAGCAGGCCTGAACAGCGTGCTGGACGGCTCCCCCCTGTGCATAGCAGAAAACGGCGGTGAACTGATTGCGCCGCACCCCATGTTCCGCCTGGTTGCCACGGCCAATACCAATGGCGGTGGCGATGACACCGGCCTCTACCATGGAACCCAGAGGCAGAATCTTGCATGGCTGGACCGGTTTACCATCTGCGAAGTGGGCTACCCATCTGCCGATGTGGAAAAAAGCCTACTTGCCCGGCGCTTCCCTTCGCTGCCCGAATCGTTGTGTGCCACTATGGTGGACTACGCCAATGAGGTTCGCAAGCTGTTCATGGGCGAGGCTTCTACCGGCAATCTGACCAACGCCATTGAAGTTACATTCTCCACGCGCAGTTTGCTGCGCTGGGGTGATCTGACCGTTCGCTTTCAGCCGCTAGCCCATCAGGGCGTACAGTCTGTCACCTACGCCCTCGACCGGGCGCTGGCCTACCGTGCAAGCCGTGAAACCCGCGCCATGTTGCACGAGCTGGCTCAACGCATGTTCCCGCAACAGGTGGAAGTTGAATCCCCCCAAACCGTAACGGCAGAAGCAGAAACCCTGCAAGGCGAGCAAGCCTTACGCTTCATGCGTGGGCATCTGCACCACACACCTACGGTGGCCAAGCCCCTCGTTCATCTTCAGGTAATTCACAACCTTTCCGGCAAAAAACAAGACGGCAAATTCTGGATCGGCGAGGCTAGCCCTGTGGGGCTCACGCTGAAGTGGGGCAAACCGGACACCGTTGGCCAGCAGCACTTTATTCCCGCCGAAAACTGTGAGGGCAACAGTTCCGTGATGGAGCTTGAAACCCGTGCAGCAAAGAAGCTCAACGAAGGCTACTCACTCAATACTACAAAAAGTTCATTCTAGGAGGCTATAATGGCACAACTTATTTCTGACATACGCATTTTGGATAACTTGCTGGCCCTTAATCTCAACGTCAGCCTGTGGTCGGCCCGACGCAAAATGAGCCAAGAAGACCTGGGCGGCGCAGAGCTGCCCCCCGAAGATCTGGCATCACTGGGTTCCAAGCGCATTGCCGATCCGGAAAACCTCAAAGTATTCGGCACACTCAAGGCCCGAGCCTTCAACTACCTTGACCGGCACGGGGTACGGTTCATGTCTGGCTGGGCAATACCTGAAGAAAAGGCCGGCGAGATCGTGCAGGAGCTGCTCAACATCCGTGCCGAATTCCAGAAAGAAAAGGAAGCGTTTCTGGCTGGCTATGACCAAAATGTGCAGGCATGGATTGAGAAGCACCATCAGTGGGGCGAAATTATTCGCAATTCCCTTGTGGGGCCTGATTACGTACGCGCCCGCATGGATTTCCGCTGGCAGTTGTATAAGGTGGCCCCGCTTGAGCAGCACGCAGACAACACCGCTGTGCTGGAAGCCGGTCTGGCGGAAGAGGTGCAGGGCCTGGGCGGCACCCTGTTTGATGAGGTGGCCAAGTCGGCTGACGATATATGGCGCAGGGTTTACCACGGCAAGACGGAGGTAACCCACAAGGCGCTCTCGCCATTGCGCACCCTGCATGCTAAGCTCAATGGTTTGTCTTTTGTAGAGCCGCATGTGGCCCCGGTTGCTGACATCGTGCAAGCGGCTCTGCAGCGCATGCCCAAAAAGGGCAATATCACTGGCACAGACCTGCTGCTGTTGCAGGGGCTGGTCTGCCTGCTCAAGGACAGTACGGCCCTTGTGGCCCACGCCCAAAAAGTTGTTGAGGGTTATGGCCCGGCCTTTGTGCTGGATGCCCTGCTGGCCGGTCCGGGAGTTATAGCTGAGCAAGATGGCAGCTCAATGCAGGTAGACGGTGCTGCTGATGGATATGATGACGTGCCTATTCTGCCCGACATCCACGTGGCTGACAGCGCTTTGCCGCACCCTGCCATACCTAGCTTGGGTCTGTGGTGACGCATGATACGCACAAAAGATGTACTCAACTGCCTGCCCCTTGTGGCGTCTATCCTTGGCGACCGCTACGGGGTACAGGTGCGTATTGGCGGCAATGAGGCCTGCACCAACGGTAAGGTAATTCACTTGCCCTCATTGCCAATGGATTGTGAACCCGAATTGCTGGCATTGGCGAGGTCGTTTGTGGATCATGAATCCGGCCATATCCGACACACTGATTTTAGCGTGCTGAAAGCTGCAAACCTTGATTCTGTGACCTTTAATTTGTTTAACTGCCTTGAAGATTGGCGTGTTGAAAAGAAGCTGTCGGGCATTTTCCCCGGCTGCCGGAGGAACCTGAACTGGCTGATACGACGATTCTTTGTAGAGCAAGCACAGCCAAGGGCCGGGGATTCGTCCCCGGCCCTTGCTGTTTTGGACTATGTGCTGCTGACGGTGCGTGCTTGGGACGTGAATGAGGTGACCCCGGCACGGCAACATGCGGCGAGCATTATGGAACATCATTTTCCCGGCTTGATAGAGGCCCTGGATGCCATCATGGTCAAGGCCTACATCCATTGCCCTGATACAAAGGCAGCGATTGAATACGCGAAACAGATCGCCCTATGCATCCGACAGTGGGAACCGCCTCAACCAACTGAAAGCAGCAAATACACGAGCGCAAACAATAAAACAGCCGTGCGTCAGGCTAAAGAAAAGACCAACGATTCTACCTCACAAATCGACCAGCAACATGAATCGGCTTGCGCCTCTGCGCCGGTTCAACATTCGAGGGCTTTGAACGCGTTACCGCTCAAAGCTCTTTTTCATGCGGAGGCACAAGACTTACCCCAAAACATCGGGGAAATCATGGCGATTGAGCTTACCAATTGCAGCGTTGAATCCGCCGGTGACGCGCTGACCGTTGCCGTGGAAGGCACCCGACAAGCAGCACCGTTGCCTGCAGACCAGAAGCTGCAAGCCCTTCAGGCCAGCATCGCCCTGCGTACACGCCTTCAGTGCTTTCTGCAGGCGCAGACACAAAGACGTTGCAGCATCGGGCGTAGAGGAACACTGCATCCCAGTTCACTACACCGTCTGCAAGTTGGGAATGATCGTGTTTTCCAAAAAGAATCTGTGCACCAGGGTCTTAACACGGCTGTCCATATCCTGCTGGACGTAAGCGGCAGCATGGCTGGCGCACCGATTAATCTTGCCAATCGAGCCTGCTTTGCCGTGACAACTGCGCTGAGCCATATTCGTGGCGTGAATCCGGCAGTGACGGCCTTTCCCGCAGTCTCGGTGACCAATTCTGTATTCCCAATCATGCGGCATGGGCAGCCGTTGCCAGATAGGTTCGACATTCGGGCTTCTGGCGGAACCCCCTTAGCTGGGGCCATGTGGTGGGTTTTGCAAACCATGCTGCCCCTTAAAGAGCAGCGCAAGATGATCCTGATTATCACTGACGGCATGCCGGACAACCAACTTGCTGCAAACAATGCCATAGGGGTGGCCCAAAAACTTGGTTTTGAAGTTTACGGACTCGGCATTCGGGATGAACACATAACACACCTGCTGCCACACACGAGTAAGGTGGTCAACGATCTGCCTGATCTGGTGCCTGCCATGTTTGCCATGCTGCAGGCTGCCTTGCTCAAGGGTGGTGAAGTATGATGGTACCCCTCGATTTTAGGCCGTGGCACCGAACTGGAATATTACGTTTCTTTACGTTTAACAAAAAGCGGCGCATCCCGCGCTGCTAAAAACAACGGAGGGCATATGAACCCACTTGCGTGGATACCTGTAGCCATCGCTGTATTGCAGGTTATCAAGGACAACTGGGACGACTAGCTCACAATCGTGCTGGCATGCAGAAGGCGGGAAATACCCGCCTTCTGTCATTTCGTGAACACAAAAGGAGCAGGAATATGAGCAAGACTTGGGTATTTATAGGCGGCATGGTGGCGGGAATTGCAGGGGTATTTGCTGCGGCTTTTGCAGCTGAAGAATTCGATGCTCGCAAGCAAAACAGTGTACTTCCCCAACAGCAACTTGAGCTCCCAGAGGGAAGGGAAACAAAATCATAATGCAACAGAAACTTCCTGGTAGTAGCGTCATTTACCAACTACTGCCAGGGAGTTATTCAGTGGTCACAGAATATGAAGAACGTCATTTCTCTTTGATTTTTCAAAAATCTATGCGCCTTTACTTCAGCCAAAATACCATTACTACAGAAAAAATCTACATAGTACCTTAGTACAGTTTTGTCAGCAGATTGAAACCTTCTTGTGATGTCACGAAATGTGAGATTTTTAGCATATCTCATATAGTCAAATAGCTCATAATACAATTGCTTATTGCGCGACATCTCATTCATAATCATGAGATGGGCGTTTATTAAGAGTCTAGCTAGTGCATCCGCAATATCCATCATAGAGCCATATCTTCCGCTTTTTGTGGCATTTTTGAAGAGCAATAGAATTGCATATAGCTTTATAAGTACCGTTCTATATAGATTAACAATGTTTGAAACCTGCCCTCTAATATACACGAAATCTTTCAACTCTTCCGCTATGTGATCGCAGTAAGCATAGATTGTGTCCACCTCATGATTAGGGATAGCAACACTCTTCACAACCTTTTCTCTAACAATGCTTTCTGCCACCTTAACTATAGCTTCAATGCCTTCTTTTTCTCCGCAAACTGTAGGCCATACATCACTACGCACGAACAAGAACCTATTCAACAGCCCAATACGACTCATATTTTTTTGCTTTAACAGAGCGAAAGCCTTATCATTGCCAACACAACAAAAGACATTAAGAAGACTTTTATGACGCCGTTTTGAAGGAATTAATGGCATTGAACCCCTTACGCCGTAATACAACGCATCAAGATCCTTATTCCTATTTATAAGGCAATCCACAAAAGTTCGCTTATCCCGCCGATGATCACTATCAATACTGACAAAGCTTTTTTGGCCAAGCAACCCCAACAGTTCCTTCTTTGACACTCCCTTTTCCGTGGCGTCTTCCTTACCAGACTCAGGCGTGCCATCTACGACGATAAAGCCCCAATTTTGGCAATACGAATTTCCACCAAAGTTCACGGGGAACAAATCTTTCATTACCTCTGATACTGAAAAAAGAGCATACGCCAAGCTTGGAGGTGTCAGCCGAAATAGCAAATCTATTTGCAACGGTTCCAAACGAATCCGATCGTCAAATCCAGAATGGGGGATCATTTTAAGGTATCTTTCCAAGGATGGTAGATTAGTCCAAGCCACAGCACGCCTCCATTTCTGGCAATTGTGCCAAAAGCATATGCCGAAGTATACTGGCTGATGAAGGCAATATCTTCATGCCGCTTCATCCAAATACACGCTCCGTCATTTCCAGATGGGGGAGAGGCGGGGGAGAGTTCTACCTACAAAACAAAAAAGGACTTAGGCTTTTTTGCCTAAGTCCTTGAAATTTATGGTGCCGAGGGACAGAATTGAACTGCCGACACGGGGATTTTCAGTCCCCTGCTCTACCAACTGAGCTACCTCGGCCCATTAGGCCTTACCGCCAGAGCGTTTGCTCTTTCACAGCGGCTGGAAACGTCTTCTATCTACTTGCGCTGACTTTGGCAAGCTTTTTTTTAAGAATTTTGCACAACGGCTTGAAATATGGCTTTCTTCCGGCCATACTTCCCCCCGTCAACAGATCAAATCAAGGATTTATCGTGCCTTTTCACAGTCCCATACCCCCAACCTTGCGGGATCTCGATGCCCTGCGCAACATTGGCGTCAGGCGCGTCATCATGCAGGCCCTTGTTACCGGCGGCGTCACTGGCGCTGTTATCGGCCTTTTTCGCCTTGCTTACGACCACATCAACGCCGCGCTTGTGCACACCATACGCCAGCACGACCTTTATGACCCTGTTGTGGCCGCCTGGATTTTCGGCGGTTTGGCGATATTGGCCCTGCTGGCACTGCTGGCCCTGCGCCTTGAACCCCTCGTGAGCGGCAGTGGCATTCCGCAGGTGGAGCTGATGGTGCGCGGGCAAATGCGCATGAACTGGCTGCGCGTGTTGCTGTGCAAATTTGCCGGAACGCTCGTTTCCCTCAGCGGTGGCCTGTCGGTTGGCCGCGAGGGGCCTTCCATCATGATGGGCGCAGCCGTGGGGGCTGGCGTAGGGCACCTGTGGGGCGAGCGCAGCGGGCAGAGCCTGCCGCGTTACCTTGTGGGGGGCAGCGTTGCCGGGCTTGCCGCCGCCTTTGGTGCGCCTCTGGCGGGCATGTTCTTTGCGTTTGAAGAAATGAAAACCATCCTCAGCGCCCCCATGCTGCTGTTTACAGGTGTGTGCGCCCTTGCCGCGTGGTTTGTGGTGCAGGTTCTGCTTGGATTCGGCCTGGTGTTCCCCTTTGCGCAACAGCCCTTCATCCACTGGACGCAGTGGTGGATCATCCCTTTTGTCGGCATTGGCATGGGCGTTCTGGGCGCTTTTTATAATCTGATACTGCTGCGGCTCACCCTTTGGGCCGACCACAGCCCTCTGATGCCCCGCCCCTTGCGCGTGCTCCTGCCCTTTATGCTGGCTGGCGTGCTGCTTTACCTCTGCCCGCAGGTGCTTGTGGGTATTGGCTTCAGCACCTTGCAGCTTGAGAGCCTGCCCCTGCCCTTGCTGGGCCTGTTTGGTCTGCTGGCGGTAAAGATGGCCTTTTCATGGATAAGCTTTGCCTCCGGCGTTTCCGGCGGCCTGCTGATGCCCGTACTGCTCATGGGTTCCATTGGCGGGGCATGCATGGCCGCGGGCCTACAATCTGCCGGAGTTATCAGCCCGGAGCAGACCGCCACAGTGCTGACCCTCGGCATGACAGGCCTTTTTGCCGGTTCTGTGCGCGCGCCGCTGACTGGCGCATTTTTGCTGCTTGAAATGACAGGATCGTTCCACAATATTCCCACGGTGGTGCTCACGGCCTATATTGCCGCCTTCACCGCCAATGCCCTGCGCTCCGAGCCTGTGTACGACAGTCTGCGCGCCCGCTGCCTTGATCTGGCTGGCGCGGCAGCCCCAAGCGACAAAAATGGCAATGATACCGATGCGTCAGGCAGCGCAACACAACTGCAAAAATGAAAGGTCGTGCAAAAGGCGCACGATGCCGCAAAAAATTTATTCATATAACTATTTGTTATACTTGAATTTTTAAAAAAATGCTTGCGTTTTACAATTGGAGTGTCTATGTTCACCAATTGCAAAACCAACCGCGCCCCATGGAGTAGGTATGACCCGTAAAGACCGCACAGAAGGCATATACAGCCGCCGAGAAGTACTGGACGAAAGTGAGCGTCGCCAGTACTGCCTTATTCAGCTCAAAGATTTGCTCTCCTACGCATACCGCTATTCAGAAGACGTTAAAAAACGCTTCGACCGTGCGCAGTTCAATGTGGAGAAATTCAAAACACTTACCGATATAAAGCACATTCCCATCCTGAAGAAGAAAGAACTTATCTTCCTTCAGTCCATGGGGCCGCGCCTGGGCGGTCTGCTGACCAAGGATATCGGCGAGCTCAAGCGCATCTTTTTGTCGCCTGGGCCCATCTTCGATCCCGAAGACCGTGGAGAAGACTACTGGGGTTACACCGAAGCCTTCTATTCCGTTGGCTTTCGCCCCGGCGACGCCGTGCAGAACACGTTCAACTACCAGTTGACGCCCGCTGGCCTCATGTTTGAAGAGCCGCTGCGCAACCTGGGCTGCGCGGTTATTCCCGCCGGCCCCACAGACGCCGCCACCCAGCTCGACATCATGCAGAAGCTGCGCGTCTCCGGCTATGTGGGCACGCCCAGCTTTCTCATGCACCTTGCGCAAAAGGCCGAAGAAAAAGGCCTCAACCTGCGCAAGGATCTTTTCCTCGAAGTGGCCTTTGTCACCGGCGAGCGCCTGTCTGAAAAGATGCGCTCCCAGATGGAAAAGAAGTACGACCTCGTCATGCGTCAGGGCTACGGCACCGCCGACGTGGGCTGCATCGGCTACGAATGCTTCCACAAAACCGGCCTGCACATTGCCAACCGCTGCTACGTGGAAATCTGCCATCCTGACACGGGCATCCCGCTGAAGGACGGCGAAGTGGGCGAAATCGTGGTGACGGCCTTCAACAAGACCTACCCGCTCATCCGCCTTGCCACGGGCGACCTTTCATACATCGACCGCAGCCCCTGCGCCTGCGGCCGCACCAGCCCGCGCCTTGGCAGCATTGTGGGCCGCGTGGACACCACCGCCCGCATCATGGGCATGTTTGTGTACCCGCATCAGGTTGAACAGGTCATGAGCCGCTTTGAAGAAATCAAGCGTTGGCAGATCGAAGTCACCAACCCCGGCGGCATCGACGAAATGACCCTGTTTGTGGAAACCAGCGGCTTCAAGCGCGAAGAAGAGCTGCTGCACCAGTTCCGCGAAAAGATCAAACTGCGCCCCGAACTGCGCGTGCTGGCTCCCGGCAGCCTGCCCCCGCAGATCAGACCCATCGAAGACAAGCGTCACTGGGATTAACCCGCAGATATACGCAACAAGCCCGGCCAAGAGCCGGGCTTGTTTTTTGGCAATTCCAAAAGAACCGCAAGCGGCGTGGAAAAGAAGCAAACCACTTTTTCCACACTGCAATTTTTACAGTTTACTTTACGTATCAAGCCCAAGCGTCATATCAAACCACTGCGCCCCGCCATGACTTGATTTCGAAATTCCATCATTCATATAACCAAAGCATTCGTAGTAGCGAATCAGTCGCTCTTTGCACGTCAGTATGACTTTCTTTTTGCCTAACTTTTTAGCTGTTTGCACAAAATTCTTCATGAGCTGGGAGGCAATGCCTTGCTTCCGAAATTCTGGAATCACAGCCAGCCCGAAAACAGTTAGGTTTTCCCCAGTCTTATTGTGGTGAGAGGTGCTATAAAAGAGTTCATCGTATATGACGGGGCTATCGGTAGCGCATCCGTTAATATACCCTACCAATCTACCGCCAACTTCAGCCACAAGAAAAGACTCAGGAAAAGCCGCAATCCTTTCCTTAAAGGAGGCCCGTGAGGCGGCTTCAGCCGCAGGAAAGCACACGGATTCTATTTCAGCTATACTCTCCAAATCATTCTGGCGAACACTTCTAACTGCGAATTCTTGCATGTAGTTTACTCTTTATTGGTGATTTTGCTGGCCTGCCCATGTCTCTAGCCGATATGGTTTGCACCAAGTTGATTTCAGCCTGAGAGCACATGGCAAGACTCCGCCAACCAAGTATCACAACGAATCAGTACACAGACTCACGGAAATTAGGCCCATGGGAATCTTCTACCTTGCTTATACACATGCGACCCTTTGTTTTTTCCACATAAACTACAATATACGGTGTGTACTCATTTCTAAAGGACACACTCACCGGCACAAGACTGAGGCTATCGTCCACATCAATGGATTTACCTACAATAAGGTTATCCAGCAATTCTTTTCCAAAGTCTTGCCCCCTAAGATAATAATCAGCGTCACCAACCATCCTTTTATAATCAAGGCGTACTCTTTTTGCTGTACATTTGCACACGTACTTAAATATGGCATCGTCAAAAACAGGACGATCATCTGTCAGCAGCGATTGCTTCATATACCATTTATAAAAATCCTGCACAAAAGACTCCACATCTTGTGCGCGCGCAACTTGTGGGCAGGATTGAAGCAATCCTATTCCAAAAACAAACCATATAAGGAGAAATTTTTTCATATACATTTCCTGCTAATTTAGTATGGGTAGGCATCGGATATGGATGCAATTTTAAATTCTGATCCAGATTTCTTTACATACGCGATTACGACATTATAAAAATCTTTTCCCTTAAATATTACAGGAACAACATACATATCGTCTGTCATCGTAAGAACATTCTTCACAAGCACACGGCAATCTTTATTAAATTGCATCGTTTCGCCCATTTGCGTAAAATAATATAAATCTGGTGATCTTTTCTTTTTGAGATACTCAATAAGTGACTCATCAACATATTCTGGCAACTTTTCCTCTTTAAAAATATCAACTAATTCACAGTACCTGACGAGATACCACTCATAAAATTCCTTAACAAATTCCTGCGGCGTTTGCGTTGCATCTGCCGCATTAGGGCAAAAAACGCCGAGACACAGCATGCTTGTGAGCACGCAAATAAGCATTTTGCGGATGCACATGTATTTATTCCTACGTTGATTTTGCAAACTGCGCCCGGCGAAACACTGCTCACCGGGCGCATGCATGAATAACTTTTAAGCGCGGATTGCGGCCAGCTTTGAATATGCAGAGAAGACATGCCAGCACAAAGGCTCTGATTCAAGCCTGAGAGCACATAGCAAGACTCCGCCAACCAAGTATCACAACGAATCAATACACAGGCGCGCGACGATTGAATCCAATGTTACGCTCTACCTTACTGATACACATATGACCCTTATTTTTTTCCACATAAACCACAACGTAAGCTGCGTATTCTTTGCGATAGCTCATACTCACAGGCACAAGACTGAGACTCTCGTTTACGGAAATTGATTTACCAACCATCAGGTTTTCCAGATCTTTTCGTCCAACGTCTTGCCCCTTCAGATAGTAATCAGCATCATCCCCGCCTACTCCCCTCTTATAGTCAAACTGAACTCGCTTGGCTGTACATCTGCACACGTATTTAAATATGGCTTGATCAAAAACAGGAAGATCGTCTGTCGCCAGCGATTGCTTCAGATACCATTTATAAAAGTCCCGTACAAAAGACTCCACGTCTTGCGCGTACGCAACTTGTGGACTGGCTTGCAGCAAGCTCATGATTATAAATAGGCAGATAAGAAGAATCTTTTTCATATGTTTTCCCTTTAGTATGGGTAGGCATCAGATATGGATGCTATTTTATAACTCGATCCAGTCTTTTTTATATATGCAATCACATAGTACTCAAAGTCTTTACCTTTGAATGTCACAGGAACGACAAAGACTCCATCCGCCATAGAGAGAACACTTTTTACAAAAATACAACTTTCCTTAAATTCCAGTGTTTCACCCATTTGCGTGAAGTAATACAAGTCTGATGATCCTTTCTTCTTGAGATACGCAATGAGCGATTCATCAACGTATTTCGGCAAGTTTTCATTTTCAAGAATATCATTCTGCTCATAATGTTTGATAATATACCATTCATAAAATTCTTTAACAAATTCCTGCGGTGTTTGTGCTGCGTCTGCTGCCTTGGGGCAAAAAATGCCAATGCACAGCATGCTTGTGAGCACACAAATAAGTATTTTACGAATGTGCATATGCTTATTCCTACGTTGATTTTGCAAACTGCGCCCGGCGAAACATTGCTCACCGGACACATGCATGGATAACTTTTAAGCGCGGATTGCGGCCAGTTTTGAACACGCGAGAGAATGCATGCCCAGCACAACCGCGCGGATCTCAGCCTGAGAGCACATGGCAAACCTCGACCAACCAATAATCGTAGTGAATCAGTACGCCTCACCGCGACGGTTACGCCCTTCAATGCGCTCTACTTTGCTGATGCACATGCCGCCCTTCGTCGTTTCTACATATACCACAACACTGGGCACGTATTCCTTTCTAAAGCTCCTGCTCACAGATACAAGACTGAGGCTATTATTTACGGCAATGGATTTATCAACTATAAGATTTTCCAATAATTTTTCATCAACATCTTGCCCTTTCAGATAATAATCCGCATCTGCAACCGATCTTTCATAATCAAGCCGCACTCTTCTCGCAGTATCCTTGCACACGTATTTGAATATGGCATCATCAAAAACAGGATTACCGTGTAACGGCAGAGACTGTTTAATATACCAGCTATAAAAGTTACGCACAAAAGACTTTACATCTTGTGCTTGGGCAAATTGAGGGCTTGCTTGAAACAAGCTCGCGAGCAGAAGCATGCAGACAAGAAAAATCTTTTTCATATTGGTATTCCCGCGAATTAGTATGGATATGCGTCTGAGACGGAATGAATTTTAAATGTTTCGTCTTTTTTATGTACGTAGACGATCACAATTTTTTCTATTGATTCTTTGGTAATTGTAACAGGCACGACAAATACATCGTTTGTCATATGCAGCACACCGCCAACGTGAACTTTAGCATTTTTAAATCCGATAAAGAATGGGCCCATTTGCGTGAAATAACTCATCTCATGACATTTTTCTTCTTCTCTGAGTTCTGCAATCAGCCCCTCATCAACATACTCAGCCAGTTTATCTTGTTTGAGTGCATCCGAGAGATCATAATCTTTTATAAGATACCACTCATAAAATTTCTTAACAAATTCCTGCGGCGTTTGTGCTGCGTCTGCCGCCTTGGGGCAAAAAATGCTAAAACACAGCATACTTGTGAGCACACAAATGAGTATTTTACGAAAGCGCATGCGTTTATACCTCTATTGTCTTTGCCCCCCTGCCCCGGTGGCTGTGTTTGCCACCAGAGAGCCGGGTTTGGCTGTTGTCAGCGGTCACGCCCCCCTAATGAAGGCAATGATTTAACCACCTATATCACTTAGCTCATTTATGGTCGTCGGTAAACAACATAAGGCGCACCATTTTTATAGGCTGAGGCAGCGTATATGCTGTCTTGCTTATAGTCAGATATCCATTGTTTTCCATCAAACATGGCAACATGCCCATCTGGATGCCCTTTAACGGGCTGAAAAACGACAACATCTCCCTTTTGTAGTTTCTCGCCTGGGGCCACGGTGAGAAAACCCGCGTGCCGTAAAATTGGGCCATACCCACTAGCACTGACCCCATTAGGATTGTATGCTGTGTTGAGTCTAATTCCGCCTGCATCAATTGCCTTGTGGACATATTCACCGCACCGACTCTTTGAATGTTCATGCGCCGCATTTTGCAGATGCGCTATAGCCGCGTCGAGATCCCACTTGGGCAATGGCTTGTCATTCGGCAAAATCTCCTCCCTCCGCATCATGCCGTTGCGCGATATGGCAGACCGTTTAAGCTCTTCCCTCTCGCTCATGGCATTGCGACCAACATCTGCCCGATACATAACCTCTCGGGATACTGGCGCTCTCAATTCATGCCCATAGGTAGAATAACCTGCTGCGCTGCCCCCCGCGTTGGTAAACTGACCACCGACATTGCGTGGATGCTTGCTCTCATCCCAGGCCAGCCCGCTGGCATCGTGCCTGTTGACCGGGTCATCCACGCAATAGTCGTAGAGGTCACCATCGCCGCGCGTGTCGTTTGCAGGGTCAAGCGACATAAATCTGCCAATGCGTGGATCATAGTCGCGCCAGTTAAACCGTATGAGGTGGGTGTCCCTGTCTTCCAGCCCGGCGCAAAAACCTATGGGCACATAGAGGCAGGGTAAGGAATCATAAACAATTTTGCCAAAACTGCTGCGCACCACCTCCTTGACCACCTTGCCGTCTGGCCCCACAAACAGGCGTGGCGTGCCCAGATGATCGCAGCAGCACGCCAGCACGAGTGACGACCGCGCCGATGCCGCCCCTGCAGGGGCGCTCCCGGTCATTGCCCCTCCCAGAGCGGACTTCTCCGGCTTGCCAGCATCAGAAGAGTTGCGAAACTGTTGGTATGCAGAGAGGCACTGGCACACTCTTTCCTTACGATTTGCTGCGCCAAACCAGTGCAACCAACCGTCCGAGCCGTTGCGTTCATTTTCCGGAGCGGCATCAGCAGCCAGAACCGTTTTGCCCAAGGGGCGAATGACTATCCTGCTCAGGGTGCCGTCCGCATCGTAGGCATAGTTATACTCCAGCCGCAGTTCATGGTCGCGAAAGCCTGCGAGCCTTGCCTGATCGTTCCAGCGGTATTCGCCCGTAATGTCGTTGTGCCGGTACCTCCTGTAAAGCCTTGTGCCCTTGTAGGCGTAGCGCAGCTCGCAACCATCATTGAGCTCGGCCTTGCCCAGCATGGTACTGCTGCCGTAGGCAAGCCGAAGGCCGCGCCTGCCCGTGATGCTGCTTACCGAACCGTATTTGTCATAGGCATAGCGGTTTTGCCCGTCGCTTTCCAACTGGCCTTTGTCATTATAGCTGTAGCGCGATTTTTCCATTGCGCTTGTTGATGCGGAAGGGCAGCCCTCATACCAGACCTTGCTGCGCACGCGCTGGCCAGAAGCGCTGTATTTATATGTTTCCGCAATGGCAGCGTTGTTTTTTACCTCGGCCAGCCTGCCCTCGGCATCGTAGGCATACTCCAGCACATTTGAGGCCCCGTTAAACTGCTCTGTTTTTCGGGCAATGCGTCCAGCAGCGTCATACTTATACTGGATTGCCAGGCCATTTTGTCTTCTCACCACTTGCGCCTCACGCATAAGAACCTCTTTGTTTTTTGTTATCCCAAGAATTTCATGCATGGATTTCCAAATCTGCGAGCTGCTAGAATGGTCACCACACTTCAAGTCGGGGTCTGAACAAAATAAATGCCACAAAAATTTTATTCTGTAAGACTGAAACATTTCAGTAAACTGGAGGTAAATTTTTGGCGCATGCAACACTAATAATATGTGATATTTCAACTTGTTAAAGAGCGACACATGAGGGCAAAGAAAGTTGCAATTTTCACTACATTTATAACTATATGATTTTATTTAATAAAAAAATGATTAAATTTTGCAATTTTTTACTTCATAAAACTTACAACTCTCTAATATAATACAATTTTTTGTAAAATAAAAAGTGATGCCTTTTTTAAGACATCACTTTTTGCCGCGCATGAATCGCTCGTAAATCTGCGCAATTTACAAACAGAAGCTTCAGCCGCGTGGGTAAGCACTAAGGCCCGGGATGAAGCATCTGGTAAAAATGTGCCTTGCCCACCGCCATGGGCGAGGCGTTCGGCGTAGTTGCTACGCGCCAGACTTCATCTTTTGCACCAGGCCCTGCAAATCGCGCGTCTGCCCCGCCAACTGCTCCACAGCCTGGGCGGACTTGCTCATAATTGAAGCTGTATCGCGCGAAATACCATTGATTTCTTCAATACTGCGGGTGATTTCTTCCGATGTGGCAGACTGTTCTTCGCTGGCGGTGGCAATGGCGCGCACCTGATCGCTCGCGCCGTCAACCATGGTCACAATCTCCCGCAGCACCTCACCGCAACGCCCGGCCATTTCCGTTGTACGCTCCACAGCGGCAAGGGCGCGCTCCATATTTTCTATGTTGGCGCTGGTGCCGCTCTGGATGCCGCTGACAGCCTCGCCCACCTCGCGGGTGGCTCCCATGGTTTTTTCCGCCAGTTTGCGCACCTCGTCCGCCACCACGGCAAAACCGCGCCCGGCATCGCCAGCCCGCGCCGCCTCAATGGCCGCATTGAGAGCCAGCAGGTTGGTCTGATCCGCAATATCCGAAATGACAGACATGATCTGCCCGATGTTGCCCACCATGCCGCCCAGCGTATCCATGGAATTTTTCAGCTCGGCGGAGACGCGCCGCACCTCGCCCATGCCGTCCACCACCTGATGCATGACGCCAGAACCTTCATTGGCCCTGCTGTGCGCGGCATCCGTGCTTTGCGCGGTACTGGCGGCATTTTGGGCAACCTCAAGCACGGTGGCGTTCATCTGCTCAATGGCTGTGGCGGCCTCGCCCACGCGGGCAGACTGGCGCTCCGCACCAAGGCTGGCCTGACGCACCTGCGCAGATATGTCCCCGGAAACGGACGAAATCCCCTCCACAGCTCGTTCAAGCTGTGCTGCGGCTTCCATCATGCCCTCCGCCCTGGCGCGTTCTGCTGCGGCCTTGGCGGCCTGAGCTTCATCCGCAGCATGGCGGGCGCGGCGGCCTTCTTCCGCAGCCTCGGCGCTCTTGCGCTCGGTTTCAGCTATCTTGCCCTTGAGCGTGCCCACCATGCCCTCAATACTGTCGCGCAGCGCGGCCATTTCCGCACTGTAACTGCCGCTGGCCCGGGCCTCGAGGTCTCCGCCAGCCACGGCGCGCGCAAAGCTGATCACCCGTCCCAGAGGCCGGGTTACAGACAGCAGCACCAGCAGGGCAATACCCGCGCCGCACACAACGCTGCCGCAAATGGATATCAACAGCAGGCGTTCTGTACCGCGCGTTTGTTCGGCCAGTTCTCGCTGGCTGGATACCACGCGTTCCATGAACTGGGTTTCCAGCGCTTCCAGATTTTTTTCGGTAGTATGAACGTGATTCTTGTAGGTTGTGTAGTAGGCATTGGCCTGTGCGGCGCTCATGCTGCCAGAGCCGGAAGCTATATCTGAAGAAGCGCGGCGCACCACGGCATCGTAAGCCGCAAATGCCTGTGTCGCCTCCTGCGCCAGGGCCTCGGCTTTGGCTCCGGCCTGAGGATTGCCCCGCAGGGCGGCCTCCAGCTTTCGCAGGTTTTCGCCCAATCCAGCCGAGACCTCATCCAGCTTGCCCATGTATCCTTTGAGCGCCTTGCTGTCGCCCATATTCAGCAGGATGTCTTTTTCAGCCTTGCGATAGAGCTGCATATCCAGGGATGCTTCGTGCAGCAGATTGATAGTGGGCAGTTCATGCCTGCCCAGCATGCCCAGCGTCTCGCGCTGCGCGCGCAAAGCCAGCATTGCCAGGCTGCCGGATATGGCAAAAATCAGCAGGATTACGCCAAAACCGCTTGCCAGTTTAACCCGAAGCGACATGTCCATAGTGTCCTCCACTACGCGGATAAATCGTGAGGGGGGATCTATTTTGATCATCCTACCAATAAACCGCACTAGTCAACGGCAATTATGGTCAACGCCGCAAAATGCATGCCCGGCGTTGCCTTCTTGCCTGAACTGTATCATTTTAAAAATCATGCACGGCTGCACAGCAGGCCGCGCCGAACCCCAGCAAGGAGAATCCCGTGAGCGCTAACACCAGCGAACAGGCCTTGGCAAGCCTTATCAAGTGGCTGCGCAACCGCCATGCAGAAGTTATGGCGGCAGAGGCGCAGGCCCTTGCCCGCCTTGACGCCGGGGATACCCCCGGCCATAATGAACATATGCGCCTCAAGGCCGAACTGCTGGCCGCAATGGCCGAAGACGCCAAGCCCCTGCTTGAACCGCTGCCGGGCGAAACGCGCTTCAATTACGCGCTCGCTCTGGAAGGCTTTTCGGCAAGTGCCAGAATGTCTTTGCGTCTGAACTCAATTTTTTATATGTCAGCCCTGCTCTACCCCGATAATCACAAGCCGGGACAGCCCGACAATCTTACTCTGTGCATTGACCGCATGGAAAAACTGGGCCTTGATTTCAGAACAGAATAGGCCGGACTTGAAATTTTGACCTTGCCGATGACTGGCAAGGCTTTATCTTGCAATACAGCAACGCCGCAGGCAGAACCCAAGCGCTGACGGCTCAACACCCCACAAGGAGATCCCCCATGAAGCTTCTGCACATAGCCCTCGCTGCCGTGCTCTGCCTTTGGGCCGCATCTGCCCAGGCCAACCCCGCCGCAACCGATACGGCCAAGGTTGATAAATTTGCCATGATGGATACTAACAAGGACGACAAGGTGTCCTACGAGGAATTCAAGGCTTACTTCCCCAACATGCGCGAAGAAGCCTTTGCCGTTATTGACAAAAACGGCGATAAAGTTATTGACCGCGCTGAATGGGACGAATTTGTATCCAACCATTCCTCCGGCCACATGGGTGGCAGCATGGGCAACATGATGGGCGGCCAGAACGGCATGCCCGGCAACGCCATGATGCCCACTCCCGGCAGCGCAGACATGCCCCTGGTGACGCCCCCCAATGGCAAATAAACGACCCGCGCCATTTCCGCAGCCCTGGCGTCAGCACGGCGACCAGGGCTGTGCTGCTCCTGAGCGGCAGCCCGAAAAATCAAAAACGGCTGCCGTTCCGCTTTCTGCTGACGCGCCCAAGGGTGCGCCGCGCCGACAGGGTGCCAGAGCCTCCGCGCGCGCAGACAACAAGCCAGCGCCCACGCGCAAGCCGCCTTTTCCCGATCTGCTGCGCGAGAGCGCACAGCAACGCAAGGCTGTTGCCCCAGAATCTCTGTGGGCGGACGCGCCGCAGGCAAGCGCTGGCGGCGCACAGCCTCAAGGCCGCTTGCGCCAGCCGCGTTTCGTGCCCATGAGCGCGGAAGAAATGCGCGCACTTGGCTGGGATCAGCTTGATGTGCTGCTGATCAACGGCGATGCCTACGTTGACCACCCTTCGTTCGGCAATGTGCTATTGGCCCGCTGGCTGATCCACCACGGTTTCCGCACAGGCATCGTGGCCCAGCCCGGCTGGGAGGATACTGACGATCTGCTCGTCATGGGCCGCCCGCGCCTGTTTGCCGGGGTGAGCGCCGGTGCGCTTGATTCTCTGCTGGCGCACTACACGGCTTTTCGCAAAAAGCGGCACGACGATGCCTATACGCCTGGAGGCAAGGCAGGGGCGCGCCCCAACCGCGCGTGTCTGGTCTATGCCAACCTTGCCCGGCGGGCCTTTCCCGGCCTGCCCATCATTCTTGGGGGCATTGAGGCCAGCCTGCGCCGCGTTTCCCACTACGATTTCTGGACAGACTCCCTGCGCAAACCCATTCTTATGGATGCCAAGGCTGACCTGCTCATCTGGGGTATGGGCGAAAAGGCCATTATCGAATGCGCCCAGCGCCTGGACAAGGGGGAAGACATTCGCGGCATCCCCGGTACGGCCTGGATGAACAAGCTGGACGCTTCCGGGCATCCGGCCAATCTGCCGCCTGCCCTTGAAGGCGAACCGTGGGTTGCCCTGCCCTCGCACGATGAAATTTTGGCGGACTCCTTTCAGTTGCTCAAACTGACGCAGGAACTGGAACGGCAGGTACACCGCCTTGACGCCTGGGCCTTTGAGCCTGTGGGCGACCGCGCCGTAGTGCTGGCCCGCCCCGCCCAGCCGCTGACCACCGAAGAAATGGACGACCTCTACACTCTGCCTTTCACCCGGATGGCGCACCCGCGCTACAGGGAGGCCATCCCTGCGGCGGAAATGATGCGTACCAGCATCACAAGTCACAGGGGTTGCGGCGGGGGTTGCTCGTTCTGTTCGCTGGCTCTGCATCAGGGCAGGCGCATCAGTTCGCGCTCCGAGCAATCCATTCTTGCCGAGGCGCGCCTGCTGGGGCAGCAAAATGTGGCACGAGGCAAAGGCCCTGTGGCTATTTCTGACGTGGGCGGCCCCACAGCCAACATGTGGCAGGGGCACTGCGCACTGGACAGCCGCAATGCGCAGAACGATGACTCGGCCAAGCCACGAGTTAAAAGCGCCTGCCGCCGCACCAGTTGCTGTTTCCCGAGCGTGTGCAAATCCTTCATCACGCCGCAGCGCAAACATGTGGAGCTGCTGCGCAAGGTTGCCGCCCTGCCGGAAGTCAAGCAGGCCCGGGTGGCTAGCGGCGTTCGCGCCGATCTTGCACTGCGTGACGCCGAGGCCCTTGCCGCCTATACAGGCGAATTTACGGGCGGTCAGCTCAAGGTTGCGCCGGAACATTGTGCGCCCTCTGTGCTTGAGCTCATGCGCAAGCCCTCGCTGGACGTGTTTGAAGCCTTTCTGGAGAGCTTTGTACGCCAAAGCCGCGCTGCAGGGCGGGAACAGTATGTGGTGCCGTATCTCATGAGCGGCTTTCCCGGCTGTACGGATGAAGACATGCGCACCCTGTCGCACTGGTTGCGGCAACGCCACTGGAATCCGCAGCAGACGCAGTGTTTTATTCCCACACCCGGAACCATTGCCACGGCCATGTTTTATTGCGGGCGCGATGAGCTTGGCGAACAGATATATGTTGCCCGCACAGATGCCCAGCGCATGCGCCAGCATTACATCCTCATGCCCGCCACGGAGGACGGGGACGCACCACGGCGGCCCGGCTCTCGACCTGGTTCACGGCCCAGCGCCAGACCAAGCACCCGGCCCGGCACGCATGGTGACGCTCGCAAGCCTGACGGCCCACGGCCCGACAAAGCTGGCAAGCCTCAGGACAGGGCAAGGCCTTCCCGTGGCCCGCAAGGACAGCGGGACGACCGGCCTGCACGGCGCGAGGATAATGATCGTGGTGCCGCGCACGACAGACCGGGCCGTGGCGAAAGCCCGCAGAGGGGCAAAGACTCACGCTTCGGTTCTGATGATCGTAGCTCTGACCGCAACGTCAAACGAGGCGATGGACGGCGCGGCGGAAGACGCGCCTAACTGTGCCAGCAGGTGTTTCACAAGGAGGCAACCATGCCCCGCCCACTGACTTCTGAAGATGATCGGCTGACCCGTCTGGAAGAACTGACTTTTTTTCAGGAGGAACGCATCAAGGCCCTTGATGCGGCGCTTACCGCCCAACAGTTGCAACTGGACAAGCTGGAGCAGGATTTTTCCGATGCCACATCCGTGATCCGCCTGTTGCGAGAAAAACTTGGCGACCAGCCGGAAAATTCGCTCCCGCCCCACTCCATGCCCGAACGCTGGTAGCCGCTACGCCCAGCGCGCAGGATACAAAGGATGCGCTGACAAGGGCGGCTCTGTGACTGTTACAGCAACCGAGGGCAGCAGACGTACACCTTCCCAGCACGGCACACAAGTACAGTGCAATAAGTATCGCAGCAAATAAAAAAACCCGCCAGTTGGCGGGTTTTTTTATTTGCGAGAGGGTTCGGGGCAAGGCCCCAAACCCTCTCGCAGACAGTCTTTGCTTTAGAAACCGAAGCCATCGTTGTTGGCGCCGGAAGCACCGAAGCCGAAATCATCCGGCACAGCGCTTTCTTCAGCAACAGGAGCAGCTTCATCACCGGCAGCGGCGGCAGCGCCAGCGGCAACGCCGCCCACAACCATGCCTTTCAGGCCGTCCTTGATGGCGTCCTTGATGTTCATCATCAGTTCGTCATGGTTGATGGCAACCTTGCCCTGGAATTCGGCAACCTGCTTGCGCAGCCCGCCCATATCGGTGTTCATGGTCTTGATTTTGGCTTCAAGCTCATCAACTTTCTTGGAAAGAGCGGCAGCGCGGGCTTCAGCGGGTTCCAGAGCGCGCACGCGGTCTTCAAGGGCCACGGCGGCAGCGGTCTGAGCGGCCATGCTGGCGTAGGTTTCGCCAAGGTAGTTCAGCACCTTGTCGCACAGGGCCTTGGTCAGGCCGTCCATGCAGGTGAGGGAAACATTGTCGCCAAGGGCGCTACGGCCAGTGTTGACAAAGGCGTCCCAGGACTGGCCTTCAACCCAGTTCAGATCGGCAAACTTGGGGTACCAGCGGGCCAGCCATGCGGCGGCAAAGGGGCCAACGGCCTTGGCGCAGGTATCACAGGCAACGGAACGACCGGCAACAAAACCGGCGATTTCCTTGACGTCTACGCCCTCCTTGCCCACAACCAGGGCAAGCACGGACTCCACGGGAAAAACCTTACGAGATGTATCGGACATGGCGGCCTCCTCCTCGGAGATCGTATTTTTTTCAGAAAAGCTCACGGGGAACTGTGCGCATCCTCAAGGGCGGCCCCCGGCGCAAGGCCAGGGGCCAACGCCGTTAGCTTCTGCCGTACATGCGGGCGTAAACCAGGGCCGCCGTGCGGTACACGAAGTGGCCAAGCTTAGACCAGGGCAGGTAAGCGAAAAGCATCCACACAAATACCAGGTGCAGGTAGTACACCAGGAAGGCGGGCACAAGGGCGTCCGCCAGGCGGAAGCACTGCGACAGCACACCGGTGACGGCCACCAGCCAGATGATGCCCAGCAGATACCAGTCGTACCAGCTGGAACCCTGGAACTTGGGATTCAGCATCACGCGGCGGACAGTAAGGATGGCAAGACCGGCCAGCAGCATGAGCGCGCCCAGGTTGGCCAGAATCTTCACCGGGAAGAGCAGCGGCATGGGCGTTTCAATGTGGATGAGCGGAATGACCTTGCCGCCCCAGTGACCAACAGCCACCACAGCCGTAACAAAGGCCAGAATGGCGAAGCTGTAAACCAGCAGCATGTGGCCGAATTTGCGGTTGGGGGTTTCCTTGCCGGTGGCGGGGCCGTCTTCGCAGTCGTCAAACTTGCGGTGGGTGATGACTTCATCCCACAGCACGTCCCACAAATGCCAGACCCAGCACTTTTTCTTGCCAATGACGGCCAGTGAGCCTTCAGGCTTGAACATGCCCCACAGTTTCATGACGCCCCGCGCGATAATCAAGGCCGCGCCAAAGAAGGTCAGCATGAAGATGGGGTCGATGGTGTAGTCGCCGTAAAAAATCTGACCAAAAACAATGCGGCCATCGGCAGCGCGGGGGAACCACTGACCGCCGTTGAAACCGGCGCGGATCCACCACACAAAGAGCCACAGCACAGCCGGGATGGCGAAGAGCACAGGCAGGCCAGCAGGCTTGCTCATGAGCTTGCCCACGCAGGTGGGTTCGGTCAGTTCGCGGTAAATGACGTTGCGCGCTGCGCCCATGAGGTCCGCAGGCTTGGCGCCGCGCGGGCAAAGGTCGGAGCAGTTGCCGCAGTTGTGGCAGAGCCACAGGTCAACGTCGGCGCGCAGCTTGTCTTTAAGGCCCCACGAAGCCCAGACCATTTCCTTGCGCGGATAAGGCGCATTGGCCGGAGCGAGAGGGCAGGCCACGGAGCAGGTGGCGCACTGGTAGCACTTCTTGAGGGACTCTCCCCCAGATTCTTCCAGCGCCCTGACAAACTCCATATCAGGTTTGATTGTACATTGTGCCATTGCTGCCATCCTCCTACATGCCCTTGAACGGGTTGGGGCCCATGGCCATGATGCGGTCAACAAAGCCGTCGATCAGGTCGGGAACCTTGTCGTATTCGTCAATGGCCACTTCAAGCTGTTCCACGCGTTCGGGCTGCACGCCAAGGCGGTTGAGCGTCTCGGCAATGTTTTCCTTGCGGCGGGAGCAGATTTCAGAGCCCTTCACAAAGTGGCACTGGTAGTCATCGCCATATTTGCAGCCCAGCAGCATGACGCCGTCGTAGCCCTTGCTCATGGCGTCAGACACCCAGATGGCGTTGACCGAGCCAAGGCAGCGCACCGGAATGATGCGGCAGTAGGGGCTCCAGGGCTTGTTGCGGGCACCGGCCATATCGAGCGCCGGGTAGGCGTCGTTTTCGCAGGCCAGAATCAGCACGCGGGGGCCATCGGCTTTGAAGTCCTTGGGCACCTGCACTTCGCGGATCATGGAGCCAATCTGGTCGATATTGTAGTTGGCGAAGGAGATAACGCGTTCCGGGCAAGCGCCAAAGCAGGTGCCGCAGCGGCGGCAACGTGCCGGATTGGGCTTGGGCGTTCCCTTTTCGTCGTCGTCCAGAGCGCCGAAGGGGCATTCTTCCGTGCAGCGCTTGCACTGGGTGCAACGCACAAAGTTGAACACGGGGTAGGAAAGGTCGCCCGAGCGGGGATGCACGGCAACACCGTGGCTGGCGGCCTCAATGCACTGCATGGCCTTGAGCACAGCGCCCTTGGCGTCTTCTTCGCAGGCGTCCATGGTCAGGGGCTGACGCACGCAACCCGCTGCGTACACGCCGGTGCGGCGCGTTTCGTAGGGGAAGCAGATGTAGTTGGAATCCGCAAAACCATCAAACAGGTTCAAATCCGGGAAGTCCGGGCCCTGACGGTAGTCAAAGCAGACGGTCACGTCCTTGGCCGTGGTGGGCACGAGGCCCGTGGGCAGCACAACCAGATCCACATCCAGATCGAAATCCATACCCAGCAGGGTATTTTTGCAGCTCACAACCATGTGGTCGCCAGCTTCGCGGATGTCGGTCACGTCGGCCTTGGTCATCATGACGCCCAGACGATCCTGCATCTTCTTGTAGAAGCGTTCAAGAATGCCGGGAACAGTCATGTCCTTATAAAGGATGAAGGTCTGACAGGTGTCGTTGGTCTTTTCGCAGACCGTATTGGCAAGGCGGAGCATGCCCACGCTGTTGACCGCGTTGGAATACGCAACATGGCGGAAGCTTTCGAGGTTGGCTTTTACAAAGCCTTTTTCTTCTTCACCTTCCGCAGGCTTGGCAGCTTCGGCGGCTTCAGGAGCGGCTTCGGCTTCTTCAGCGGCCTTGCGCACGGCCTCTTCAGCAATAGTGGTATCAAGCACAAAGGCGATACGGCGGGCGTTCACCTGATCGGCTACCAGCATTTTGCCAAAAGTGGCGGCGTCCACAACCTTGGTGCTCTGACCAAGGCCCATGGGAGCAAGGAACTTCTGATCCAGCGGCACCCAGCCGGTAGCCAGCACCACAGCGCCCACTTCAATGGTCTGCGCGCCAGAGGGCGTGGCAAAGGTGGCCTTGAACTCGCCGGGCTGGCCTTCCAGCTTTTCCATGCGGGTGTTCAGGTGCACGGTGATCTTGCTGTTGCCGAGCACCTTGCTCGCCTTGTCGGCCACATTGGTGGGCTGCTTGTCCGTCCAGGGAGAGGCCAGGGGCGAACCCATGGGAATGTTGTTGGCTGCGCCGCCGAGCTTCTCGGCTTTTTCAACGAGCACAACTTCATACCCGGTTTCGGCAGCTTCCGCAGCTGCGGTAAGGCCCGTCCAGCCGCCGCCGATAACGAGCACCCTCGGCACGCCGGTAATGGCGGCAGAATCGGGAACTTCGCTCTTTTGCAGCTTGACCACGCCCATGTTCACATAGTCGCGGGCCATGATCGCCAGCAGTTCAGGCGCGCCGTTGGCCGTGTCCACGGGGGTGTGATCAGGATTTTTATAGGCCTGCACGCACTGTTCGCGCAGGTTTACGTGTTCCACCTGCACGGGCAGGCGGTAGATGTCCGCATCCACGCGGGGGGAAGCGCCGCACAGCAGCACGCCGTCCAGCCCCTGCGCTTCGATGTCGGCCTTGATTTCACTCACGGCCAGGGCCAGCACGGGAACGACCTTGACTACGGGCACAAGACTGCCCCACTTCTGGCTCGTCTGTTCGGCCAGAGCGGTCAGATCAAGCCCGCCGCCAATGTTCTGCTGGTCAAAATAGACGCCAATTTTACCCGACATGCCGCCTACCTCCCTTTCACCGTTTGTACCGCCTTCAGGGCGGCGGCTGTGCCGGACTGCGCCGAGCGCATCACATCAAGGGGCATGCGCGCGCAACCAGCAGCGAAAATGCCGGCCTCTTCTCCGCCCGCGATAAAGCCGTCTTCGTCCAGCGGCAGGGGCAGGGGCGCATTTTCGCCAGCCAGCGAGGGCTGCATGCCCGTGGCCAGCACAACAAGATCATAATCAAGGGTCATTTTTTCACCGCGCACGGCGTCTTCCGCCGTAATGCGCACCCTGTTGCCCTCGGCCTGCACGGCGTCGGCAACCTTGCCCTTGACGAACTTCACGTTGGGCAGCGCCTTGACCTTTTCCAGCACCTTCACATAGCGGCCCGGGGCGCGCAGGTCGATGTAGTACACCGTGATCTGCGTGTCGGGATTCTGCTCTGCAATGTACAGGCACTGCTTGAGCGTGGCCATACAGCAGATGTAGGAGCAGTAGTTCAGGTGATTCTGGTCGCGGGAACCAGCGCACTGCACAAAGGCAACCTGGTGGGGAGCACGGCCGTCGGAAGGACGGACAATGCGGCCACCGGTGGGGCCAAAGGGCGAAGCAAGGCGTTCAAGCTGCATGTTGGACACGCAGTTTTTCACGTTGCCCGCGCCAAGATTGGTCAACTGGGTAACATCATAGGGCTTCCAGCCTGTGGCAACGACCACAGCGCCGACATTGAGATCAAGCTCGCGCTGCGGTTCATTCACATCAAGGAACTTGGCCCCGGCAACCCGTGCGCTGTCAGACTTGGAAAGCGCATCAAGGTCGAGCGTGTAACGGCTGGGGAAGGCGAAAGGCATATCCTTGTGCAGGGCCTTGCGCGTGGCAAGACCAAGCTCGAATTCGCTTTCCACTTCGCCGGTCAGGCTGGAGGCCAGCAGGCTGAAATCGATGTTGTGCGGGGCTGTGTGACGGGGGCTGATGCGCACCTTCACCTTGTAATCGCCCTTTACGCCCATAAACCCGACCACTTCGGCCTGGGTGAAAAATTTTATGCGCGGGTTGTTCCTGATGCGCTGGAACTGAATTTCCAAGCCGCAGGAGGGGGGACAAAGTTTGGGAAAATACTTATTGAGCTGAGCCACGCGCCCACCAAGCCAGGGCGACTTTTCGACGATAAAGACGTCGTGGCCCAGTTCCGCCGCTTCAATGGCGGCTGTGAGGCCTGCAAAGCCGCCGCCCACGACGAGAATGGCATTGGACATCCTGGATATCCTCCTGCGTTGTTGCATAGCGGCTGAAGAAGGAAAAGGACTCCCGCCGCGAAAAAAAAGGAGCGGCCCCGTGGCCGACCTCTGCGAGCGCCAGCGCACAAAACTGCCCGCACCACGCCCGCCGACAAAGGGGGGCCTGCTGCCGGTCATCCCCTTGCCGAACATTTGCCTTGTGCTGCGCACCTATGCCCAAACAATCGGCACACCAACAGGCTGGCACGAAAACCGCTCTTTTTCCGGCAGGGCCTGGGCCGCCGCCGGCACGCGTTTTTCGCCGCCGCGAGCCTGGCAAAGCCAGAGCTTGCAGCAGAGGGGGCGGCCTTGCGGCCGCCCCCATTTGGCATCAGTGCCGCCGACTAGTCGGGGATGATCTGATAGTAGGGCTTCTTGAAGATCTTGGTCTCGCCGGTGGCGGGATTGTACTTCGAGTTCACGAAGCACTTCCAAGTGTCGTCGTCCAGGCCCATGAAGTCCGCACGGTAGTAGAAGCCGGGGTAGCGGGATTCTTCACGGAAGGCGATGTGCTGCATGTGCAGGCGCACCGTCCACAGACGATGGTAGTTTTCCCAGCAGCGCAGCAGTTCGTGCAGGTCACGAGCGGCCAGCTTGAAGGAGTCTTCTTCCATCATGGCGAGCAGGTTGAAGCCGGTGTCAAGCAGCGCCTTGGAGGTGGTGTAGTACGTGCTCACGCCACCGCCGTATTCGTCGGTGCACTTCACGAGACGCATCATGAAGTTCTTGGGCGTGATGTAGTTCGGGTTCACCACGGGATCGGTCGAAGCGGCCTTGCCTTCCTGGTAGTTGTAGAAAGGACGGTAGATCAGCTTCTTCAGTTCGTCAGCGGATTCCGCGAACTCAGGCTTGAAGTCCTTGTGATCGAGGCACCAGCGAACCATCTGCTTGCCAGCCATGCGGCCTTCAGCATGCGAACCGGAGGAGAACTTGTGGCCGGAAGCGCCCACGCCGTCGGCGCAGGTGAAGAGACCTTCAACGGTGGTCATGCGGTTGTAGACCTTGCCGTTGGAAGCCTTCACTTTGTAGTCTTCGGGCACCCAAGCTTCGTCGGGACCGGAAACCCAGATGCCGCAGCAACCGGAGTGGGAGCCGAGCAGGTAGGGTTCGGTGGGCATGATTTCGGAACCACGTTCTTCAGGCGCGGTGTTGGTGCAGGCCCAAAGGTTGGCCTGGCCAACGCACATGTCGAGGAAGTCTTCCCAAGCTTCGGATTCAAGATCCTTCTGCTGTTCTTCGTTCAGGGTCGCGAAGGTGTTCTGCAGGGCGCTCTTGGTGTCCATGTAGATGGGGCCGCGGCCTTCGCGCATTTCACGAAGCATCATGTGGTTACGCAGGCAGGTCGGGATGACATGGCCCTTGGCGTAGCCGCGATCTTCGTAAGGCTTCAGCATGGCGCGGTTGGTGGCGCAGTAATCTTCACCCTTGGAGTTGGTGGCTTTGGCCTTGAACAGGAGGAACCACGCACCCACAGGGCCGTAACCGTCCTTGAAGCGGGCGGGCACGAAGCGGTTTTCCATCATGGTCATTTCAGCGCCAACCTGAGCGCACATGGTGTAGGTCGAACCGGCGTTCCACACAGGATACCAGGCGCGGCCCATGCCTTCACCGGTGGAGCGGGGACGGTACACGTTAACGGCACCGCCAGCGGCCACCATGATGGTGTTGGCTTTGAAGATGTGCACTTCGTTGGCGCGCAGGTTGAAGCCCACGGCGCCGGCGATGCGGTTGGGGGTGTTCTTATCGAGAAGCAGCTTCACGATGAATATACGTTCCATGATGCGGTCTTCACCCAGGGCATTCTTGGCAGCTTCGGCCACGATGCACTTGTAGGATTCACCGTTGATCATGATCTGCCAGCGGCCGGAACGCACAGGGGCGTCGCCCTTGCGCAGGCTCTTGCCAGCGGCCTTGGCGGCAGCGCCGTTCAGGTTGTGGCCGTCTTCGCCCTTGATCCAGCAGGGAAGGCCCCAATCTTCAAACAGATGCACGGAGTCGTCAACGTGACGGCCTACGTCGAAGATAAGGTCTTCGCGAACCAGGCCCATAAGGTCGGTGCGGACCATGCGGACGTAGTCATCGGCGTCGTTTTCACCCAGGTAGGTGTTGATGGCGGAAAGACCCTGGGCCACGGCGCCGGAGCGCTCGAGGGTGGCTTTGTCAACCAGCATGATCTTCAGGCCGTGCTTGTCGCCCCAGCGCACTGCTTCAAAAGCGGTGCCGCAGGAACCCATGCCGCCGCCCACGATCAGCAGGTCAACCGCATGTTCCTTAACTTCAGGCTCGGCAATGGCCACACCCTTCGTCGCTTCCTTGACGGGAATCATTGGCATAATTGTTTCTCCTTATCGCACTAGCGGTTGCAATAGCCTAGCGGCCGTGTTCCATGCAGGTGAAGGTCTTGTTAGCGTCCTTAACATCGAACTTCTTGCCAAGGGCGGTCTTCGGGACGGCCAGGGCAGTTTCGGTGAACAGCAGTTCATCTTCGATGTTGGCGCCTTCGGGATGGCCTTCAAAGGGCTTGATGGAACCTTCCGGCGTAGTGCGGATGGGGAACTTGAAGCGTTTCACGTTGCCATTGCGGAACTTGACGGTCCACATGATGGAGTCAGCCGAACGCATGGGGATACAGGTCCCGCCCATGGGGGCAAAGTCTGCATAGGGACGGGCCGTAATGGCGCCCTGGGGGCAGATCTTAACGCAGGAATAGCATTCCCAGCAGGCATCGGGTTCCTGGTTGTATGCCTTCATTTCCTCAGAATCAAGAATCATGAGGTCATTGGGGCAAATGTACATGCAGGCCGTCTTTTCGCCACCCTTGCAGCCGTCGCACTTGGACGGATCGACAAACGTCGGCATACGTATCCTCCAACTCTTTTAAAAGTGTTTCAGAAAAACCCGCCGGGTTCGGCGAGGCGCGCGGCAAATCCGTCACGCCGGGGTTAGCCGAGCGCCTCCACAACGAAGGTTGGGCGTATGGCTTGCGCAATTAGTAACAAGCACTTAGCCTTTGAGTCAACCCCCCTCTGCAAAAATTCGTGGAAACTTCACAGAGCCGTCATGTGGATTTACAGCAAATTCAGAAAGTTAACTGCCTTGTGAAAAAAAATCTATTTCACATTTTCGCCACTCTTGCGTCACAACCATTTCAAAAGTTAACGGATCATGCCACGCGGGGCTGCCCAATGGGCAACCCTTGCAAGAGAAGTCATTTCAAGCTAACACGCTTGGGCAGATAAGGGAAGCCCCCGCGGCAAAACGAGCCATGAGTCGGCAACCTGTTGTTTTTTCAATGCTGCGCCACGGGCGGACCCCTCCTATCCAAATTTCATTATCAGTACAGGACAAGGCATGACCGACAATTCCAACGATTCCCGCGCTCCCCGCGATGCGCGCGAAGCACGGGGCCAGCGCGCCCCGCGCGGCCCCCGTAACGGGCACGAAACCGGCGATGCGCGCGCCCGCAAGCCGTTGCGCGAAGTGGTTTGCGAGATCGACCGCGACATTCTGCGGCTGCTGCTTCGCCGCAATAATATTCTTGTCCGCATGCGCGGCGACAAACCCCGGCTTGACTCCACGGAAGAAAAAACCATCCGTGAGTCGTGGGAAGCCGCCGTTTCCCACATCAGCCGCGATGCGCGCCTTTCGGGCCACTTTTTTTCGCTCATGCAGGAAGTGGAATTTCAGCCCCGTCCCGCCTCTACCCGCGCTGACGGCGCGGATGAAGGCGGCGAACCCGGCGGCGCAGCAGCGAAAGAACCGCCGCGCACGGCCTTTAACCTTGCGCCGCCCGCCAAACACGTACGCCTGCACATGCCTGCACCTCTGGCCTGCCGGGCCACGCGCGCATGGCTGATGCTGGCCGCAGCCACAGGTCAGCCCCTGCATATAGCGCCTTGCCTCATGAATGATCCCATCGTGGACTGCGTCAAAATGCTCAATCAGGCAGGCGCCTCGCTGACCCGCGAGGATGAAGGCGTTTCCGCCCGCCCGGCTGCTCCGCTTGGCGCGTCTGACAAGGTTATCCACACGGGCGACAGCGCCTGGAACTTTTTCATGCTGCTGGGGCACTATCTTGGCCGCCCCTCGCGTGCCAAGTTTACTGGCGATGCAAGCCTGAAACTGGCTGACTTTTCTTCTGTGCGGCACTTCCTGCCCACTCTGGGCGCGCGCCTCGTGCATGTGGTGCCCAAGAGCGACGGCCTGCCCGCGCGCCTTGAGTGCTCCGGCATTTTGCCCGATTCCGTCAAACTGCCTGCCGATGTGCCCGCCGAACTGGCCGAGGGCATCCTGCTGGCGGCTCCCGGCTACGAAAGGGCAATCACACTTGATCTTGGCTCGCATCCCGAGCACAGGCTCATTGTTGCCCGCATACTGCCCATACTGCGCGCAGCTGGCGCAGATGCGCAGGTGGAAGGCGCAAAGGTGCGCGTCAACCCCGGCCCCCTCAGCCTGCCCGCCCTGCCTCAGGCTGGCATGGAGCCGGAACTTGCGCTCTTTCTCCTGGCCCTGCCCCTGGCTCTGGGCGGCGAAGCCCTGCTTGACGGCCAGTGGCCCGCTCTGCCCGCCGCTGAAGCTGGCTGGGATCTTTTGCAGCAGCTTGGCCTTGACCTGCGCTACGAAGCGGGCAAAAACGGCGGCGAAGTCTGCGCCCGCGCTGCCGCGCCCCTGAAACAGTACGCAAAGGGTGATCTGCCCGCCGGATTCCCCGCGGCATGGGCCCCGCTGCCAGTGGCTCTGGCCGCCTGTGCAGCCCTTAGGGGCGACAAGGCCGCTCTGCCCGCCCTGCCCTCTGGCACAGACCGCACAACGGTAGAAAGTTTTCTTTCTGCTGTGGGTCTGGATTTGGATGAAAACAGCAGATTGTGCAAAAAAGAACAATCTGGCCCGCGCACGGGCTGGAATGCCCCTGATCCGGTCTGGGCAATGGCCCTTGCACTGGCTGCTTGCGCAAGCCCCCACCAGAAGCTGGGCAACCCCGGCATCATGACCGGGCTGTACCCGCCCTTCTGGGCGCTGTACAATACCCTGCCCGAACCGGCAGTGCGCCGCTCGGCCGCGCCGGAAGTTCCGGCTGCCGCTCCCAGACGCCGCATTATCACCGGCGCAGTGGCTGTGCCGCCGGAACTGAAAGACGAAGACGACTATTAGATAAAGAATAAACAACAGGCGCTGGCGGCGAAATATCGTCCCCAGCGCCTGTTGGCGTTTACAAAGGCAAGCGCAGGCACGCAGGCATTGCACGAGGCCGGAGCGCAGCGGCAAGTCTCTGCCCCTGCGCTATTGCAATGCTATGCGGGGCACAGGAAAAATTTTCTGTCCGGCAAAATCGGTGCAACGACAAAAAAAATCCGCCCCGCGCAGCATATCTGCAACGGGACGGAAATTCCGTTTGGGCCGCCATGCCCACTCCGCAATAGCGGACAAAAAACGCGGCTGCGAAAATTATTCCTGAGTAAAGCGGAACAGCCGCACGGAAAGGGGCTGCATGTTCTGCCGATTCATGGCCGAAACAATAAAGGCATAGTTTCGGGGCTGTCCGGCGGGCGGGCAGGGGCCACGATAGTGGCGCGTCAGGCCGCCCTCGGGGATAATGCCGCTGCCATCGTTGTTCCACTCGCCACCGCCAAGGAACAGATCCTGGCCATCGCTGGTAAATTCCACCAGGCGCACGTCATAGTAATCGGTGCTGCCGGGGGTCTGTGCCACCTGAATTTCAGGCGATATCCGGGAACAGCGGTGAACTTCGCGCAAGGTAACGGTAACGGCCATGCCGTCCGGAATTTCCTGCGTCTCCTTGGAGGCGCAAGCGGGCAGCAGGGCTGCCGCGCACAGCACAGGGAAGAGCGCACGCCGGGCTTTGCCTAAAATTTCAAAACGCATCAGGGCCTCCAAATGACAATTGCTTTATGCGGCTTTTGGAAGCATAACCAATAGTCAGGTCGAATACAACAACCAGTGGGAGCAGTATATGTCCATTCTTGCAGACAGCGTTACGGGGTATCTGGAACACTCTTCGTGGATCCGCCGCATGTTCGAGGCCGGAGGCCAGCTCAAGGCCCGTTTTGGCGCGGACAACGTTTATGACTTCAGCCTGGGCAACCCCGACCTGCCAGCCCCCCCTGCCGTTGTGGACGGTTTGCGTTCCTTCACAGAACACGCTGGCGAACCTTTTGCTTTTGGCTACATGCCCAACGGCGGTTTTGTCTGGGCGCGGGAGAAACTGGCCGCCCACCTCAGCAAGGAGCAGGGCGTAGACCTCACCGCCAATGATGTGCTGCTGGGCTGCGGCGCTGCTGGTGTGCTCAACGCCTTTTTGCGCGCAGTCATCAATCCCGGCGAAGAAATGCTGGGCTTTGCACCCTACTTTGTGGAATACGGCTTTTATGTAGCCAACCACGGCGGCACCTTCCGCGCTGTCATGAGCAAGGCCGACACCTTTGCGCCCGACCTTGCCGCGCTTGAAGAAGCCATCAACCCCAAAACCCGTGTGGTGCTCATCAACTCGCCCAACAACCCCACAGGTGTGATTTACAGCCGCAAAGACCTCAAGGCGCTGACCGAACTGCTGGAAAACAAGAGCCAGGAATACGGCAAGCCCATCTGGCTGGTGGCCGATGAACCGTACCGCTTCCTTGCCTATGACGGCGCGGAAGTGCCTTCGGTGCTGCCGCTCTATCCTTACGCAGTGGTCATCAGCTCTTTCTCCAAAAATCTTTCGCTGCCGGGCGAACGCGTGGGCTTTGCCGCTGTTTCACCCCTGCTGCACGAAAAGGCCGAGCTCATGGCCGCCCTCACGCTCACCAACCGTATTCTTGGCTTTGTGAACCCTCCCGTGGTGGGCCAGCACATCATGGCCGCCGCCCTGGGCAGCCAGGTTGACCTGAACGTCTACGCCGCCCGCCGCAAGGCCATGGGCGAAGTGCTCAAGAACGCCGGATATGAATTCCAGATGCCCGCAGGCGCGTTCTACTTCTTCCCCAAGGCTCCCGGCGGGGACGATGTGGCCTTTGTGAACAGGCTGGTCGAAGAACGCGTGCTGGCGGTTCCCGGCTCCGGCTTTGGCTGCCCCGGCTACTTCCGCCTGGCATTCTGCGTGGGCGAAGAAGTGATCCGCAAGGCTGCCGACGGCTTTGCCAAGGCCCGCGCCTCCGTAAAATAGCATCGCAGGCTGGCCCAAGGCCCAGATCTCAAACCACTACAGGTAGCAGAAATGACGCACACCCACTCCGCAACGCCATCGCACGGCAGGCTTTACGGCCTGATGTCGGCGCTCGCATGCTTCCTCCTGCTGGCTGCCGTTCAGGTTTCCGCCAAGGATATCAGCGTGAAGGACGCCGCAACCCTGTTGCAGAATCCTCCACAGGGGCTGACCATTGTTGACGTGCGCACCCCGGCGGAATTCCGCGAAGGGCATCTTGCAGGCGCAATCAACATGGACTTTTTCGGCGCATCCTTTGATTCGCAGATACTTGGCCTGCCCAAGGACAAGCCCGTGTTGCTCTACTGCCGCACGGGCAACCGCTCTGCCGGAGCCTACGATGCCATGGAAAAAGAAGGGATAACCAATATCCTCCACATGAATGAAGGCATCACGGGCTGGCAGAAACAAGGCCTGCCGCTGCAAAAATAGCGCGCCGCAGTAGCGCGAGCAGCGTTACGCTGGCACGGATTCTGCTTCTATTCAGGGCGGAGAGGAAGATTTTTCCTCCCGCCCTTTTTCTTTGCCTGTCCATATGTGCGACTAACGCACAGCAGGCAAGGCGCGCCGCACATATGGACGGCGCTGCGGCTGACGCTTTCGCAACAGAAACGTCTTGCCGTTTGGGGCATCGTTTCCGGGCAAGGGAAAATTATTCCCTCCCGACAGGAGGCAGAGCATGAACTCGTCATTGTTTATCGGCGCCACAGGCATGAAAACGTTGAGTAGCGGCATGAACGTTATCTCAAACAACATCGCCAATGTGAGCACCATCGGGTACAAGCAGCAAACCGCTCTGTTCTCTGACGTTTTTTACGCGCAGCAAGGGGCCATAGGCGACTGGTGGGATGCGCAGACCAATTCCAAGGTAGCCCTTGGGCAGGTAGGTCAGGGCGTACAGCTGGACGCAGTACTCACATGGTACAACCAGGGGGCCCTTGAATCTTCCAATACCGTTACGGATATGGCCATCAACGGCAAAGGCTTCTTTCAGGTAACGGACAAAACCGGCCAGGAGTATTACACCCGCGCGGGCGACTTCCGCCCCGACAACCAGGGCGTCTGGCGCACGCCTGCCGGCATGGCCCTCATGGGCTACAAGTACGCTGAGGATGGCACCAAGGGCGGTCTGGCGCAGGTTACAGTTGACAGATTCGCCAAGATGCCCGCCAAGGCCACCACGGCCGTTGATATGCGGTTTAATGTGGGGCAGTCCAAAGACACCACCAGTGACCCCGCAAATCCCTATTTCAGCCTCATCGGCCAGTATAACGCCGCCAATGATCCACCCCTGGCCAGTTCCAGCTACGGATACGGGCAAAGCATTACCATGTATGGCGCCGATGGCACGGCCCACTCGGCCACCATCTATTTTGACGGCGCACCATCCACAGGCTCCGGAAGCACTGTGGAGTACCTCATTGCCTCGGATGCCGACGCCAATGGCGGCAAGGCCCAGCCCCTGATGGCGGGTACCCTCAGCTTCAATGCCAAGGGCGAAGTTACCGGAATGTCGGCCTACACTCCATCCACTGCAGGCAGTACAAACCTTGCGGACTGGAACGCGGCCACACTCTCCAAGGACGGTATACCCCAGATGACTGTCAACGGTGCGCCTGTCACTGTGAACCTGGGCATCACCGCCAAGAGCGGCTGGCAAAACAGCCCAGGCAATGCCGCCAGCGTGGGCACCGATCCCACTGCGCTGGCAAGCATGGGCAACGCCTACACCCGCGCAGCAGACGCCACAACCAACTACACCTCTTCCTCTCCTGTGACGCGCACAAGAACCCAGAATGGGTATGCCGAAGGCACACTGAACAATATCAGCATCAACGCCGATGGTACTGTGGTGGGCAAGTTTTCCAACAGCGAAAGCATGGATCTCTGGCAGATTCCCGTATGCCGTTTCACCAGCGAAGACGGCCTGCGCCGCGAGGGCAACAACCTCTTTTCCGCCACTGAAGATTCCGGCAATATGGAAATGGGCGTTGCCGGTACGGAAAACTACGGCAAGATAAACGCATACAATATTGAACATTCCAACGTGGACATGTCCCAGGAAATGGTCAACATGATTGTCAACCAGCGTGGCTTTCAGTCCAACAGCAAGGTTGTGACCACGGCAGATCAGATGCTGCAAAAGGCCATGGAACTCAAACGGTCATAGCCGCATGGGCTCAGCCCCTTGTTTGGTGTAATGATTTTCCGGCCCCGGCATAACCCGGGGCCTTTTGTATTTCTGGCAGGATACCGCTGCCAGGCGGATGCGCCCATACCATTTGACCACTTTGGTTATCCGGGCGATCCGGACGCAGCAGCATTGCTCCGTACCGCCCCATAGGGTACAGTGTTGCCTCAAGATGTGGATCACCCTGTAAAGAAACACTTTTTTGCCGCACTTTCCCGCAGGAGAGCACCCCGCATGAGCGTCGCAGCATCCTCCACCAATGGTACCGCTCTCTATGGCGTCACCGGTTGGCCGCTGGCCCAGACACTTTCGCCCCTGTTGCACAATACGGGCTTCCGGACGCTGGGCATCAACGCACTGTACCAGAAATGGGAAGTGCCGCCCGAGAAACTGCCCGCCTTTGTGGAAAGTGTACGCCTGCTCGATATTCGCGGTTGTTCTGTGACCATCCCGCACAAGGTTGGCCTTTTGGCCCTGCTGGACGAAATCAGCCCCCTTGCACGTCAGGTGGGCGCGGCCAATACCATTTACTGGAAGGGCGACCACCTTTGCGGCGAAAACACCGATGTGGCCGGATTCATGGCTCCGCTTGCAGAGATGCCTCTTGGCGGGGCGGATGTGCTGCTGCTGGGTGCGGGCGGCGCTGCCCGGGCCGTTGCCGCTGGCCTTGCCGCGCCGGACAATGCAAAGCGCCCTGCCAGAATCTTTGTGGCCACGCCTTCCGATAAATCGCACCTGCCGCTGGCCGACGAATTCGGCCTTACGCCCCTGCTGTGGAAAGACCGTCACGAGCCTTCGGCCCTGCTGGTGGTCAACACCACTCCCCTTGGCATGCGCGGCAAGGCAGAGGATGACACCCCATACGATTTCTCGCTGGCAGGGGCACTTCCCGCCAACGGTGCTGCCAAGGCAACACCCATTGCCTACGATATTGTGTACAACCCCCTCGAAACCCGTTTTCTGCGCGAGGCCCGCGCTGCTGGTCGTTGCTGCATATCGGGCCTTGAAATGTTTTTTGGTCAGGGCGACGCGCAGTTCCGCCTCTGGACGGGGCAGGGCCTGCCGCCCGAATCACGCCGCGCCCTTGAGGACGCCCTTGGGCAACAGCCCCAATAAACCGACATGAAAAGCGAGGCTTCCATGCGAATTCTGGTGCTGCACGGCGTCAATCTGAACATGTTTGGCAAGCGCGACCCCTCACAGTACGGCACGGCCACCCTGGCGGACATTGACGCAGCGCTGCAATCGCTTGCCCAGGAAATGGGCGCGACTGTGGAATGCTTTCAGACCAACCACGAGGGCCTGATGGTGGAGCGCATCCACCAGGCGCTTGGCGAGGGCGCTGACGCGGTGGTTATCAATGCGGGCGCATGGACGCACTACAGCTATGCCATTGCTGACGCCCTGGCCATTCTGCCTGTGCCTGTGGTGGAGGTTCACATGTCCAATGTTCACGCGCGCGAGGCGTTCCGGCACCATTCTGTGCTGTCGCCAGTGTGCGCGGGCAGCGTGTGCGGATTCGGCGTTGAGAGTTATCTTCTCGGGCTGCGAGCCGCGCAATCGCTGGCGGCTAAAGCCGCAGCCAAAGCGTAGTAAAGACGCAGTATATAATTTGCTGGGGTGCGAGCCTAGATTTTTGACTTTTTCTGCTGTAGCGTTGTAGATAGTCTTGTCACAGCGGCACCCCATCAGCTTCTAACCAGAGAGTTCCCATGAACGAAGCCATTAACCTGAACCGCCTGCGCGACCCCGCCTTTACGGAGGAAGTGGATGCGCACAGCGGGCAAAAAGTGTCCACCTGCTATCAGTGCGGCAATTGTACTGCCGGCTGTCCCGCAGGGTTCGTTTACGACATGCAGGTCAACCAGATCATGCGGGCGGTACAGTTGGGCTTGAAGGACGCGGTACTTGATTCGCGTTCCATCTGGATGTGCCTGTCCTGTTCCACCTGTAGCCAACGGTGTCCCAACAACATCGATGTGGCCGGAGTCATGGAGACCCTGCGCCACATGGCCCGCAAGGAAGGCCGCGTGGCCGTTCCCAAGGTGGAAAAATTCTGGTTTTCCTTCCTGGATACGGTGCGCACCTTTGGCCGCACCCACGAAATCGGCACCATGGCACTCTACATGATGCGCTCACTGCGCGTGTTTACCGACGTTGACCTCGCGCCCGAAGCTCTCAAAAAGGGCAAGCTGGGACTCAAGCCCCACATTCTGCCGGGCGGGGCAGGGCCGGTTACCCGTATCTTTACGCGCTACAAGGAACGCGCCAAGCGCGAGGGGGTGCGCCCATGAATTTTGCCTACTACCCCGGCTGCTCCGCCAGGGGTTCTTCAAAAGATTACGAAATGTCCACTCAGGCTGTGTGCAAAGCCCTGGACATGAGACTTGTGGATATTCCCGACTGGAACTGTTGCGGCTCCACCCCGGCCCATGCCGTGGATACGGAACTTTCCGCCGCCCTGTGCGTGCGCAATCTTGATATTGCCGCCCAGCAAAAAGCTGAAGTTCTGCTTACCCCATGCCCCAGCTGCCTTTCCAACCTGCGCATGGCTGCCAAGCGCATGGAAAATCCCGCCTTCCGCAGCCGCGTTGACGAGCTGCTGGACGGCCCCTCGGCCAAGCAGTTTCCGCCTGTCACCTCCGTCATGCAGGGCATTGCCGCGCAGATGGAAATGGACGCCATCGCCGCCCGCGTGCGCCAGAGTCTCAAGGGGCTCAAGCTCGTGGCCTACTACGGCTGCCTCATGAGCCGCCCGGCGGAAGTGATGAACTTTGGCGACCCCGAAAATCCCACGCTCATGGAAGAAATGATGTCAGCCTGCGGCGCGGAGATGCTTGATTTCCCGCTCAAGACCGCCTGCTGCGGCGCATCGTTCGGCATTCCCGAGCGCCCCATGACAGCCAAAAATTCGGGCCGCATCCTTGAGCTGGCAACCCGCCTCGGCGCGGACGCCATCGTAGTGGCCTGTCCTCTCTGCCAGATGAACCTTGACCTGCGCCAGGATCAGGCCAGCGCGGCCATGGACACCAAGTTCCGTATGCCGGTGCTCTACTTCACCCAGATGATGGGCATTGCCTTTGATCTGCCGGAAGAAGAACTGGGCCTGAACAAGCTGTGCGTGAGCCCCAACGGCCTTATCCGCAAACTGGGCGAGCTGCGCCGCGAGGAAGCAGCCAAACCCGCAGAGCAGAAGGCCAAGGCCGCTGAAGGAGGCAGGTAATGAGAATAGGCGTCTTTATCTGCCACTGCGGCAGCAACATCGCCGGAACCGTCGATTGCGCCCAGGTGGCGGCCATTGCCCGCACCTACCCGGACGTAGTCTATGCCGACGACCCCATGTACACCTGCGCCGAACCAGGGCAGGCGGCCATTGAGGCTGCCATCCACGAGCACAAGCTTGACGGCGTGGTCGTTGCCTCCTGCTCGCCGCGCATGCACGAACCCACCTTCCGCCGCACGGTGGAACGCGCGGGGCTGAACCGCTACATGCTTGAAATGGCCAACATCCGCGAGCATGTTTCGTGGATCGGCAAAGACATGGAAGCCAACACCAACAAGGCTGCCGAACTGGTGCAGCTTGCGGTGGAAAAGCTGCGCAACAACAAGCCCCTGCTGGCCAAGAGCTTTGATGTCAACAAGCGCGTGCTGGTCATCGGCGGCGGCGTTGCGGGCATTCAGGCGGCGCTTGACTGTGCCGACGGCGGCATTCAGGTGGTGCTGGTGGAACGCGATGCGACCATCGGCGGCAAGATGGCAAAGCTCGACAAGACCTTCCCCACCGTTGACTGCTCGGCCTGTATTCTCGGCCCCAAGATGGTGGACGTGGCCCAGCACTCCAACATTACGCTCTACGCCTATTCCGAAGTGGAAGACATTTCGGGCTATGTGGGCAACTTTACGGTCAAGATCCGCAAGCGCACCACCTATGTGGACTGGAGCCTGTGCACGGGCTGCGGCGCATGCACAGAGAAATGCCCGGCCAAGAAAACGCCCGACACCTTCAATGAACTGACGGGCAACACCACGGCCATCACCATTGCCTTTCCGCAGGCCATCCCCAAGAAGGCCGTCATCAATCCGCAGTTCTGCCGCCAGCTTCTCAAGGGCAAGTGCGGCGTGTGCGCCAAGGTGTGCCCCACCGGGGCCATCAAGTACGACATGGAAGATGAAGTCATCACCGAAGAAGTGGGCAGCATTGTTGCCGCCACCGGTTATGACCTCATGGACTGGACCGTGTACAAGGAATACGGCGGCGGCGCGTACCCCGACGTCATCACCTCCTTGCAGTACGAGCGCCTGCTCTCCGCATCCGGCCCCACGGGCGGGCATGTGAAGCGCCCCTCTGACGGTAGGGAACCCAAGAACATCGTCTTTGTGCAGTGCGTCGGCTCGCGCGACAAATCCGTGGGCCGTCCCTACTGCTCCGGCTTCTGCTGCATGTACACGGCCAAGCAGGCCATCCTGACCAAGGATCACATTCCCGATTCCAAGTCCTTTGTCTTCTACATGGACATCCGCGCTCCAGGGAAGATGTACGACGAGTTTACCCGCCGCGCCATGGAAGAATACGGTACGGAATACATCCGTGGCCGCGTGTCGCAGATTTACCCCGACGGCAACGGCCAGATGACGGTCATGGGCGTGGATACCCTGCTGGGTCAGCCAGTGGAAATCAAGGCCGACCTGGTGGTGCTTGCCGTGGGCGTCGAGGCCAGCAAGGGTTCGCCCCAGCTGGCGGAAAAGCTGCGTATCTCCTACGACAGCTACGGCTTCTTCATGGAAAGCCACGTCAAGCTCAAGCCTGTGGAAACCAATACCGCCGGTGTGTATCTGGCGGGCGTATGCCAGGGGGTCAAGGACATTCCCGCCTCCGTGGCCCAGGGTTCCGCCGCTGCGGCCAAGGTGCTGGCGCTCTTCTCCAAGGACAAGCTTGAAAGCGACCCGCAGATCGCCCAGGTGGACATCCGCCGCTGCGTCAACTGCGGCAAGTGCATCCGCTGCTGCCCCTTCGGAGCCATCAAGGAAGTGGAGATCCGGGGCGAGGGCAAGGCTCAGGTCATCGAGACCGTGTGCCAGGGCTGCGGCCTGTGTACGTCCACCTGTCCGCAGGGGGCCATCCAGCTTTCACACGCTACTGACAACCAGATCCTTGCGGAGGTAAACGCCTTATGCCAGTGCTAAACGGCAAAGAACTGAGAATTGTAGGTTTTCTCTGCAACTGGTGTTCGTATGGCGGCGCGGATACTGCCGGTGTGGCCCGCGCCACCCAGCCCACAGACCTGCGCGTCATCCGTGTTCCCTGCTCGGGCCGTATTGACCCGCTGTTCATCGTCAAGGCGCTGCTCAACGGCGCGGACGGCGTGCTGGTTTCCGGCTGCCACCCCCGCGACTGCCACTACGCAGCGGGCAACTTCTACGCCCGCCGCCGCCTTGAGGTGCTCAAGCAGTTCCTGCCCGTGCTGGGCATTGACGAACGCCGCTTTGAATACACCTGGGTTTCAGCCTCCGAAGGCCAGCGCTGGCAGCAGGTGGTCACGGTCTTTACCGACCGCATCCACAAGCTCGGCCCCGCGCCCAAGCTGGAAGACCCGGAACCGCTGCTCAAAATAGCAGACATGGCCCTGACCTCCCTGCGCTCCCTCGGCACAGGGCAGAACGCCGCCCTTGCCGAGCTCAAGGAAGCCATCAAGGCCAAGCTGCCCGAGCTGGACTGCGTGCTCGGCTGGCAGCAGGGCTATGACGCCGCGCACACCGTGCCCCTGTTCATGAAGACCCCCGAGGACGTGGACAAGCTGGTATGGGGGCCCTTTAACGTCAACAATCCCGCCGTGTACCTGCCCTCGTTCAAGGGCAAGAAGGTGGGCATTGTGGTCAAGGGCTGCGATTCCCGCTCGGTGGTTGAATTGCTGCAGGAAAACCTGATCCGCCGCGAAGATGTGACCATCTTTGCCCTGCCCTGCGAAGGCACGCTGGACATGGCCCGCGTCAATCAGGATCTGGGCCGCTACACCAAGATCGACGGCGTGACCTACGACGAGGCCGGTGTAACCATCACCGCCGACGGCAAGGATCACCGCTTCTGCATGACGGACTACGCCCAGGGCAAATGCTACGGCTGCACCACGCCTTCGGCAGTGCTGGCCGACACCCTGCTTGGTCAGCCCGTCAAGGTGGACGGCGCGGCGGGTACCCCGCCGGAACTGGCCCTGCTCGATTCCATGACTCTGGACGAACGGCTCGCCTTCTGGCGTGGCCAGATGGACCGCTGCCTGCGCTGCTACGCCTGCCGCAACGCCTGCCCCATGTGCGTGTGCCGCGACTACTGCGTCTCCGACAGCCGCGATCCGCACTGGATGACGCAGGAAGACAGCGCCAAGGAAAAACTCTTCTTCCAGACCATCCACGCCATGCATCTGGCTGGCCGCTGCACAGGCTGCGGCGAATGCCAGCGCGCCTGCCCCGTGGGCATTCCCATCCTGGCCCTGCGCCAGCAGATTGCCCGCGCTGTGGCCCAGCTTTTTGACGGCTACCAGCCCGGCCTCAATCCGGATGAAGTGCCGCCCTTGCTGGGCTATGAAGTGGTTGAAAAGAACATTCATGAGAGGGACTGGAAATGAGCATGATCCGCTTTGTTACCCCTGACGGCTTGCCCGCGTTTCTCGCCTACCTCTCGCAGAATGGCCGCCGTGTGCTTGTGCCGGTAGAAAAGCCCGCCAACAAGCGTTCTGTGGTCTTTGAGCCGTGGCAGGAAGGCAAGCCCTTTACTCTGGAAAAGGCCACCGTGCCCGCCAAGGAAGCCGTGCTGCCCCAGTGCGAAACCCTGGTGCGCTACAAAAAAACCAAGGACCCTGAAAACCTCGAACGCGTCACCATGAGCCTGGACGACAAGCCCGAGGCTCAGCCCACCGTGGTTTTTGCCTGCCGCCCCTGCGATGCGCGTGGTTATGCGGTGCTTGACCGCCCCTACCTTAAAGGGCCTTACGCCGATCCTTACTACAAGGCGCGGCGCGACCAGCTCACGGTGGTTACGCTCACCTGCGGCAGCGGCTGCAACACCTGCTTCTGCCACTGGGTTGGCGGCGGCCCAACCTCCCCCGAAGGCTCGGACGTGCTCATGACCGAGATCGAGGGCGGCTATGTGCTGCAAGGCATCACGCCCAAGGGCGAAGAACTGCTGGCTGCGTCTTCCCTCTCGGAAGGGGCCGAACTTTTCCCCAAGGCGGAAGCCGCCCGCAAGGAAGCCTGGGCCAGCCTTGTGCCAGCACCCAATATCAAAAACGCGCCCGAAAAAGTGGCTGCCCGCTTTAACGATACGCAGTTCTGGCAGGATCAGACCGACCGCTGCCTCTCCTGCGGGGCCTGCACCTACTTTTGCCCCACCTGCTACTGCTTCACCATCACCGATGAGGGCGAAGGACTGAGCGAAAAAGGTGGCCGCCGTCTGCGCAGCTGGGACAACTGCATGTCCTCGCTGTTCACCCGCGAGGCCAGCGGCCACAACCCGCGCATGCTCAAGGCATTCCGCATGCGCAACCGCGTTTCGCACAAGTACTCCACCTATCCTGAAAACTGGGGTTCGTTCTCGTGCAGCGGCTGTGGTCGCTGCATCAGCAATTGCCCCGTCTGCCTGGACATCCGCTCCATCGTGCTGGCCGCCATTGAAGACGGCAACGATGACAAGAAGTCCACGGACAAGTAGGAGCAGACATGGCAACCAAGAAAACTACCGGCAAAGCCACCACTCCCAAGACTGAGCCCCAAAATACCGCCGCGCCTGAAAAGGCCGCTGCAAAGGCAGAACCCGCTGTGGATACCAAGCCAACTGCCGCCGCCAAGCCAGCCGCCAAGCCGGGCCTCAAGCCCGCGCCCGACGGCGGCATGCTGCGCGAAATCACGGCCCGTCCCATGATGCAGGGCAACCCCTACCTGCCCATGCCCGCCACTGTGGCCGAAGTCATACAGGAAACCGGCAACATCAAGACCCTGCGCGTGGTGCTGGACGATGATGCGGCCATGAAGTCCTTTACCTACGAACCCGGCCAGGTGGGCCAGCTCTCCGTATTCGGCGCTGGCGAATCCACCTTTGTCATCAACTCGCCGCCGTCGCAGAAGAACTACCTCCAGTTCTCCGTCATGCAGGCGGGCGAAGTGACCTCGGCCATCCACAGGCTCTCGCCCGGCGACAAGGTGGGCGTGCGCGCACCTCTGGGCAATTACTTTCCCTACGCCGACTGGAAGGGCAAGGACATCTTCTTTGTGGGCGGCGGCATCGGCATGGCCCCCATCCGCACCATCATGCTGCACGTGCTGGAACACCGCGCCGATTTCGGCAAGGTGAGCCTCCTCTACGGCGCACGTTCCCCGCGCGACATGGCCTTCAGCTATGAAACGGAAGACTGGCTGCGCCGCGATGATCTGGACTGCACCCTGTGCATCGACGCCCCCTTTGACGGCTGGCCGCACAAGGTGGGCCTGATCCCCAATGTGCTGCTGGAACTCAACCCCGATCCCAAAAACTGCGTGGCTGTGCTCTGCGGCCCGCCCATCATGATCAAGTTCACGGTGCAGGCCCTGCAAAAACTCAATTTTGCGCCTGAAAACATCGTGACCACGCTTGAAAAACGCATGAAGTGCGGCGTGGGCATCTGCGGACGCTGCAACATCGGCGGCCGCTACGTCTGCGTGGACGGCCCCGTGTTCACCTGGCAGGAACTGCAGGATCTGCCGCCGGAACTGTAGGATTCCGCGGCATTCAGCATAGTCTGTTTGCGGGGGGTTCCCTTGTGATTGCCCTTGGGCAGCCATAATGGAGCCTCCCCTTTTTTGTGCCCCTGTGGAGTTCTGCCTGCACAATCGCACAGACCACTGAGCCAGGCCGGTTTTGCCGCTGCACAGCCATTCGGCGGCAGTTGACAGGACGGGCGCAGTGGGTCAAGGAAGTACAACGCTTTCTTCAAGGGAGTATTCATGAAAAAAATGTTGATTCTCTGTTGCCTGATGCTTGGACTGCCCGTGGCTGTTCAGGCCAGCAACGACAAGATTGATCCTTCCACGTATATCTGCGCCGAACTCGTGACCCAGCCCATGACCGAAGGCGGCCAGCCGCCCATATTTGAAGGCCTGCAAATTGACGGCTATGTGAGCGCCAAGATGGGCAACCCCATTGCAGACCCGGAAACCCTCGCCCCCATGCTGGGCCAGGTCTACGGCGCCTGCCAGGTTGACCCCACCAAGAAGGTTGCCGCCGTGTGGCAGGAAGCCCGCAAGACCTTTCCAGTCGATACAGAGAGCACATGGCGCGCAGACAAGACCCTGTGCAAGGATTACACCGCCAACCCCGACGATGGCAGCGGCTTTGTGATCTGGCTTGACGGCTACAACCGGGGCAAGAGCGGCAAGCCTGCATCCGTGCTTAACAGCGATGACACCCTCAAGGCCTACCTCGACGCTTGCAGCAAAAAGCCCGATTCCCTCATGCTGGACGTATTGGCTGAAAGCGCCAAGTAGCCCAAGCCCGCCACAAAAATTTGAAGGCCGCAGATTGCAAAATCTGCGGCCTTTGCATTTGAAAAAAGGGAAAAAGCAGGGATGTTAATTGAAATGCCACCGCTGAATAAAGGCGGTTCGATGCCCGAACAGCTCTAAAAAATAACCATGTAAAGCGGAATGGTGATCATGGAGAGCAACGTCGTCAGGCTGACGGCCTGCGCCCCAAATTCCGGGTCAGTATGATAGTGGGCGCTCAAAATCGCCGCCTGGGCCATCACAGGCAGGGATGCCTGGATGATGAAAACCTTGCCCATAAGCGCAGGCACCGGGAAGAAATACAGCAGGCCAGTCATCACCAACGGGCCAAGCATCATGCGCCCCAGCGCCAGCAGAACCATATCCTTGCCAATCCTGATGCTGCGCAATCCCATATCGTAGATGGAAATACCGATAAAAATCATGGCCAGCGGCGTAGTGAGATTGCCCAGCGAGCGGGCGACGTTCTGCAAAAATTCGGGCAGTTCAACGCCCAGCATGGTCAGAATCAACCCTGTGATAAAACCCAGGAAAGGCGGGGAAAACACTTGCCTGACCCTGGTGCGCAGGGGGATTTTTCCTCTGTTTTCAGTAATATCGCATGTAATGGAGTAGACCCCCACAGTCCAGAAAAAAACCGTGCTGGCAGCATAGTACAGCAATACATAGGGGATGGAACTTTCGCCAAACAGGGCCAGATTGACGGGAATACCTATAAAAATGGTGTTTGAATTGGCGACGCTGGCACAAAACAGGCCAAAATGCTGCCTTTTGACGCGGGCCAATTTGGCAAGCGCAATGGCCAACGCAAAGGTGAGGGTCACAGAGCCCAACGGCAGCAGCGCCCCCTTTGCCAGCATGATCAGGTCGTCCCGATGGAACGAGTGCATGATGGTGTACATAAGAAAGGGCGGCAGGGCGATCTGGGTGATCAGACGCGGCAGAACAATACGGGTTTCCGCGCCAAACCAGTTGCGCGCCGCCAGCATGAAACCCACAAAACCCAGCAGCATCAGCCCGAATACACCGCCCAGCGCATGCAAAAACGCCATGTTTCTTTATCCTTTCAAATAACCATTTCGCAATATTGGCCCAGGGGCCAGAAAACCCCCACGTGCCAAAAACAAATCCGGCACGTGGGGGCTTTGAATCATTTCGGCAAGTTACTTAGATTTCCTTGTAACGCCCGCCATTGGCAGCCGAGCTGACCAGATAGGCATAACGCCGCAGCACAGGGTAAGGGCAATCCTTCTTGGGCACCACAAGGGCGGCGCGCCGCTTGGCAAGCTCGGCCTCGTCCACAAGCAGATCCAGCTTGCGGTTGGGAATGTCGATATGGATGGTATCGCCTTCGTGCACCAGGGCGATAACACCACCGTCCGCCGCTTCGGGCGAAATGTGCCCGATGGCCGCGCCATTGGTGCCGCCTGAGAAACGGCCGTCCGTCAGCAGGGCAACATCCTTGCCAAGGCCCATGCCTGTGATGGCCGCCGTGGGCGAGAGCATTTCGCGCATGCCCGGGCCGCCGCGCGGGCCTTCGTAACGGATCACAACGCCGTCCCCGGCCTTGATCTTGCCGTCAAGAATGGCCTTCATGGCGTCTTCTTCCGACTCGAAAACGCGGGCCGTAACATCGCGGCACATCATTTCCGGGGCAACCGCAGACTGCTTGACCACAGCGCCCTCGGGGGCCAGGCTGCCGCGCAGAATGGCAATGCCGCCCTGTTTGGAATAGGGATTTTCAACACTGCGGATCACTTCAGGGTTCATGACGCGGGCGTTCATGATCTTGAGGTTTTCGCCCACGGTCTTGCCCGTGGCGGTCATGCAGTCCTTGTTGATGAGGCCCAGCTTGTCCAGCTCGGTCATGACGGCAGGGATGCCGCCCGCGTTATCCAGATCAACCATGTAATGCTTGCCCGCCGGGGAAAGCTTGCACAGATTGGGGCTTTTTTTGCTGACTTCGTCAAAAATTTCCAGGCCAAGCTTCAACCCGGCCTCGCCGAACACGGCGGGCAGGTGCAGCACGGTATTGGTGGAGCAGCCAAGGGCCATATCCACGGCCACGGCGTTAGCAACAGACTTGGGCGTTACGATGTCCAGCGGGCGGATATTCTTGCGCAGCAGATCCATAACCCGCATGCCCGCCGTTTTGGCAAGGCGAATGCGCGCGCCGCTCACAGCGGGGATGGTGCCGTTGCCGGGCAGGGCCACGCCGATGGTTTCAGACAGGCAGTTCATAGAGTTGGCCGTGAACATGCCCGCGCAGGCGCCACAGCCGGGACAGGCGCGTTCGGCCATATATTCCAGCTCTTCTTCTGTCATGGCGCCGCTACGCACCTTGCCCACGGCCTCAAACACGGTGATAAGATCGCCACGCTTGCCGGGGCCTATATCGCCGGGCAGCATAGGGCCGCCGGAAACCAGCACCGAGGGAATGTTCAGGCGCATCATGGCCATAAGCATACCGGGGACGCACTTGTCGCAGTTGGGAATGAACACCAGGGCGTCAAAGGCGTGACCGCGCGCCATAATTTCAATGGAATCCGCAATGAATTCACGCGAGGGCAGGGAAAAACGCATGCCTTCATGGTTCATGGCCAGGCCGTCGCACACGGCAATAGCCGGGAACTGCAGCGGCGTACCGCCCGACATACGTACACCGGCCTTGACCGCGTCGGCCAGGCTGTTCAGGTGCATATGCCCGGGAACGACCTCGCTGGCGGCGTTCACAATACCTATCAGGGGGCGTTCCATTTCTTCTCTGGTGAGGCCCAGAGCATAGAGCAGGGAGCGGTGGGGGGCTTTTTCCAGCCCGGACTTCATTTTTTTGCTGCGTGCTTCATCATCCATGACGGTATCCTTATGGTATGAACAACAAACATTCCTCTTGCGCCCGCAATCGGAATGAGAATCGTACGGTAATTTTTTACGCCCGTAAACACGGCATGGCCCCTCCTGCCGCCCTGCCGGAGTGCCCCACCGCAACCGGATGCGGGTAATCGGCTGAGCAGGTATTTTTTCCGCACTGGCCTCAGCCACTTGAGCGCGCCGCCGAAGTGAGCTAATTTCCCGGCATGCAAAGCTCTACCCCAACTTTGGCCCGCCGCTACATATTCAAGCTCGTGGCCAATATCGCCTCCGTCCCGGTCTACCTTGTCATGGAGGCCATTCTGCCCCGCGCTCTCGGGCCGCAGATGTACGGCAATTACAGCTTTGCCACCAACCTGTTCCAGCAGCTTTCCGGCTTTCTGGATATGGGAACCTCCACCTGCTTTTACAATTCCCTTTCGCGGCGGCAGGCAGAGACCGGCCTCATCGGCTTTTACATGCGCGTTACAGTGGCGGTATTCGCTATTATCTTGCTGGCCGCAGGTCTGCTGCAAATTCCTGCGGCTGGCGAACTGCTCATGCCCGATGTGCCCCTGTGGCTCGCACCGCTGGCAGCCCTGTGGGCTTTTCTGACATGGTGGGGCCGCGTGCTGCGCTCCATGAACGATGCCGTGGGCGCAACTGTTTCTTCCGAGATGGTGCGCACCGTTGTGTCGCTGTTTACAGTGGGCTTGCTGGGGCTCATGTTCTGGGCCGACTGGCTGAATATTCACACGCTCTTTGCCCAGCAATACCTCATGCTGGGGGCAACTGCCCTTGGCTACTGGCTGGTTACGCGCACCTACTGGCGGCAGGCGGGCATTCCCCTGCACTTTCGGCTCACGCCTGAGCAGACGCGCGCCTATGGGCGGGAGTTCTTCAATTACAGCCACCCGCTGTTCGTGCAGGCCCTGCTCTCCTTTTTGCTCCTCACTGCCGAGCGCTGGCTACTGCAATGGTTTGACGGCAGCGTGGAACAGGGCTTTTTTGCCCTTTCCCAAAAAGTCAGCATGGCCTGTTTTCTTTTTGTTTCAGCCATGACGCCTCTGGTCATGCGCGAGCTTTCCATCGCCTGGGGCAACAACGACCGCGAGGCCATGGGCCGCCTGCTCACGCGTTTTGCCCCACTGCTGTATGTGGTGGCTGCCTATTTTTCGTGCTTTACGCTGGCCGAGGGTTCCGCCCTGGTGAACTTTTTCGGCGGCGCGCAGTTTGCCGCTGCGACCCTGCCTGTGCAGATCATGGCGCTCTATCCCCTGCATCAGGCCTATGGGCAGCTTGCCGGATCGGTTTTTCACGCCACGGGCCGCACCAAGGTGCTGCGCAACATGGCGGCGCTGGAATGCATTTACGGTTTCAGCACAGCGTGGTTTCTGCTTGCGCCGCCGGAATATTTCGGCCTTGGGCTCGGTGCTGTGGGGCTGGCGATCAAAACCGTGTGCGTGCAGATCATCACGGTCAACGTCTATCTTTGGCTGGCATCGCGCTTTATTCCGCTCAAGTTCTGGCGCAACGTGGCCCACCAGATATGGAGCCTAGCCGTTTTGCTGCTGCTGGCTTTTGGCTGCCGCCAGCTTACGCTCTATCTTGGCATTGGCGATGTGGATTCCCTGCCGCGTTTTCTTGTTTCCGGCGTCATCTACACCGCGGCTATCGGGCTGCTCTGCTTGGGCATGCCCGCTGTAATGGGCTTTTCCCGGCAGGAATTGCGCGAAGTATTCATCCGGTTCAGCAAATCCAGGTCACACGGCTAACACCCTGCCCAAAAAGATGGGAAGGCCGGACTGTGGTCTGCTCCCCATCAAGTGGACAGGCCAAAAAGGCCAGGGCGAATATTCAATCGGCCAGCTTTTCCCGAAATTCTATCGGAGAGAGCTGGCCGAACCTTTTTTGAAATCTCTTCGCAGTATAAAAACGTATGTGTTCTTCTAGCAGAGCGACGGTTTCCTGCTAGCTGCACACCTCTTCCATGTGAACGCTTCAGTTAGTTTTTTAAGGGACAGGTGGCTATGGTAGCAATTTGTGTGACTTAATCTTTGCCGCGCGATAGGGCCTGCTTCATGCAGATTTAAAGTCCTACCCATCGGCGATGGTTGCTATGGGATGTTTCTCGCGTTTGGTAAGTGCACTAAAAATAAAGCAATACAGGAGTAAGCTGTTTTCAGGCTTCATATTTCGTGGCTTCCACATTGCAAGGAGCGGCAAAATTCAGGTAAACTTTTTAAAAAAAATGTCGTTAGGGAGATGAGGAGTGCCAAACTGTGCGCAAGTGAGGTGTCGGAATGGACTTTTTTGATGATATTTTGACAGCCACATATTTAAAGAAGGCAAGCTTGAGCCTTCTGCTGGATAGTTTGCCGCAGTCTGTGCCCCCAACGTACACATCCGGCAAAGAAATGCTTGCCGCAGCGTTGACCGGGCGAATCCGGACTGATGCATCCATGCTGCGGCAAGGGGCGAAAAACGCCACGGAAGGGGCAAATATAGCCACGTTGATCGCAACGTCCACATCCACAGTGCGCGACAACCTGAACCAGATGTTAACCCTTGCCCAAGAGGTAAAGGCCGATCCGACCAAGGGCAGCGTCAACGGCGCTGCGTTTACAGCCCTTGCCAGAGAGCTCTCGTCAGTTGCTTCTGGCACAAAATACAATAATATTTCTCTGTTAGACAAAACTGGCTGGACGAATGACAGTCGCCTCACCATCAGCGGCGATGGGAAATCCTCGACGTTTAAACTACAGATGGGATACGGTAGCTCAACCTTTACACTGAATGATTTGTCGTATCTGAATTACCTGAAGAGTGTTGATTTAAGCAGCGGATCGCTTGATATAGATGCGCTTATCAGTGATCTTTCGACACAAATAAACACAGTCGATGTGATATATAGCCGGAATAATTCGCTGTCAGGGTCTTACACAAGCGAGGCGAATGTCCTGGTGGAACAAGCAGACATTCTGAAGAAGGCCGCGCAGGATGCGATGCCGAGTGAGGAAGACCCTCTTTTGCGGGATATTGGCAGTATTATTTCCACAACATCCTGAGTACTGTCGCTGCGCAAATCTCCCTGGGGCATGCATCAGTTTATATCCCGGCAATGCTCCCATTCACCAACATTCCGGATTTTTGCATTTCTCCCCGCGCAGCAACCAGTGGCACTGACACCTTATTGAAAGACGTCACAAGCGGCTCTTGCACATGTTCCGCCTGTGACGCTTTTTTATGTTGCCTATCTGATGGGGAGCATAGCAGCGAAGCCTGGGTGACCTTTCTATCGCAAGCTACTCAGATGAGGGCATATCAAATCCGGCCCTTTGTATTCACACTGCCGCATCAAGCAGCAGATTGTCCCTATGAATCACCTCAGGGTAGTGCGCATCACCCAGAATAGCTGCGACTTCGTGCCGTTTCAGGCCCATAATTTTTTTCAGGTCTGAGGTGCTGTAGTTGGAGAGGCCCACGCCAAGGCTTTGCCCTTCGTGCAGCACGCGCACCAGCCCGCCTTGCTGAAAGTTGCCCTCAACGCGGAACACGCCGCCGGGCAGCAGGCTGCCGCCCTTGTGCAGCAGGGCCTTGGCCGCGCCTGCGTCCACATGCACGCTGCCCGCCGGATCAGACTGATAGGCCAGCCAGAATTTACGGCGCGGTATGGCATGCCGCGCCGGGCAAACCCATGTGCCGCCCGTAAATGGCTCGTGCCCCTGCGGAGCCGGACAAATACCGCTGGCGGCAAAGGCCCGCGTGATGATCTCCGGCTCGCGCCCCGGCAAAATCAGCGTGGGAACGCCAATCTGCGCGGCGCGACGGGCCGCCAGCAACTTGGAATACATGCCGCCCGTGCCTACGGAAGTCTTGCCGCCGCAAAGCTGACCCAGGTCGAGGGCCGCCACATCATCAATGTGATCCATGATGGGGGCGTTGGGATCTTTTTGCGGATCGGCAGCCAGAACGCCCGAGGCGGAAGTGAGATTGATGAAAAGATCAGCTCCGGTCAGATTGACCAGAAGGCTTGCAAGGCAGTCGTTATCGCCGAACTTCAGTTCGCTGATGGATACGGTGTCGTTTTCATTGACAATGGGCAGCACGCCCCATTCCAGCAGTTCGGCAAAGGTATTGCGCGCATTGAGGAAGCGCTGACGCGCGCGCAGGTCATCGCGGGTCAGCAACACCTGAGCGGTGGGCATGCGGTGCGCAAAAAACACCTTGTCCCAGCTCTGCATGAGCTGCCCCTGCCCCACTGCTGCCGCGGCCTGACGCGCCGCAAGGCCCGTGGTTTCAACCACATGCCCGCGCGTGGCAAGCGCGGCCCGCCCAGCGGCCACAGCGCCGGAAGAAACAAGCACCAGACGGCGCGGCTCCGCGCCCCCCGCGTTACTGGATGCGACATCGCCCGCAGGCAGCAGGTTGCGCAGACGCGCCAACTGCCCGGCCAGATTTTCCAGCACAGGCATGCTCAGGCCCTGGGCATCGGTGAGTACGGCGCTGCCTACCTTGACGACCACCACCCGCGCCTGGGCAAGCACCCGTGCGCGTTCCTGCCGCCAGTCTTCCGTCGGCGCTGTCATATATGCTCCACAGACCGCTATTCGCGGGTATAGATCACTTCAATTTCGGGGAAGTCCTCTTCCTCATCGCCGTCAGTATCGGCAAAATGCAGGATAGGCGCGTGGCTGACGGTTTCATCGCGCATACGCCACAACTCTTCCACCAGAGGCTCAAGGTCGATGTTGTCCCGCGCGGAAATAAAGAAGATATTCCGGCCATCGGCTTTGGCCCTGTTTTTCAGCTCTTCCAGGCGCTCGGGGCTGATGAGGTCGATCTTGTTGACCACCTCGATCTGCTGACGCTCACCCAGTTCTTCGTCAAAGCGGCACAGTTCCTCATTGATGAGGTTAAAGCCCGCCCAGGGGTCATCCTCGCCCACGTCTTCCACGCTGAGAATGTGCACGAGAAAGCGTGTGCGCTCCACATGCTTGAGGAAGCGCAGCCCCAGCCCCTGACCTTCGTGCGCGCCTTCGATGAGGCCGGGAATGTCGGCAATGACCATGCGCCTGTCAGGATCCACTTCGTCAATCATCACGCCGAGGTTGGGCGTGAGCGTGGTGAAGGGATAGGCCGCGATCTTGGGACGCGCCGCAGAGACCTGCGAAATAAAGGTGGATTTGCCCGCATTGGGCAAGCCCAACAGACCGGCATCGGCCAGAATCTTCAGCTCAAGGCGCAGATTCTTTTCTTCACCCGGTTCGCCGGGCTGGCAAAAACGCGGTGCGCGCATGGTGGAAGACTTGAAATGTTCGTTGCCCTTTCCGCCGCGTCCGCCGCGTGCAACCATCACTTCCGCTTCGGGATCGCTGAGGTCGGCCAGCAGCTCTTCACCATCAGGCCCTTCAACAAAAACAAGCGTGCCCACCGGCAGGTGCAGCACCATGTCTTCACCTTTTTTGCCATCGCACTGGCTACCCTCGCCGGGGCGACCATTCCGGGCCTCGTAAAGGCGCTTGAGCCGAAAATCGTACAATGACAGCAAACGGCCATCGGCTTTCAGCAGCACTGAACCGCCGTCACCACCGTTGCCGCCGTCCGGGCCGCCGCGCGGCACAAACTTTTCGCGCCGAAAAGACAAACAACCGTGCCCGCCCTTACCGGCGCGCACCTGAATTCGAGCTTCATCTACAAATCGCATGGGATATCCTTGCGGTCAGTCCGCGCGGCTGCGCCTGCAATGCTGGCGCTCGCCGTAATGTATAAGGGGCTGCCGTTCCGAAAAACCGCGCAAATATTGCAGCAATGCAGGTCAACGCCACATGGCAAACACCTGTTTGCCCCACGTTCCCTGCTTTTCGGTCTGTGGCCTGCGCCACACATACCCCAGCACAAACACCGAGAGGGAAGAAGCCTCGCGGCCCCTTCCCTCATCGGCAAATTCCACGCGGCCGCTTAGTCGGCGGCCGCCTCCACATGCACTCGCGTGTGAACGCGACGCTTGCGGATATACTTCTCAAAGCGCACAACGCCGGCCACTTTGGCAAACAGGGTAAAATCCCTGCCCATGCCCACGTTCACACCGGGGTAAACGGTAGTGCCGAGCTGACGCACCAGAATATTGCCAGCCAGAACGCTCTGACCGCCAAAACGCTTTACGCCGCGGCGTTGGCCTTCACTGTCGCGACCGTTGCGCGAAGAGCCGCCTGCTTTCTTATGTGCCATGGTAGCCTCCCTGGGGCGCCGACCCTGTGGACCGGCGGGGCAAAATAAATATCTTTCAACGCGCCCTGCACGAAAGCGGGGCTATTGGCAGACCATGCCCGCGGCCTGCCGAACCTCAGCAAAAGCCGGGTTCTAGGCGTTGATGCTCTTAACGCGAATGGTGGTGTAATCCTGGCGGTGACCGCGCAGCTTGCGCGAGTCATTACGACGCCAGCGCTTGAACACCTTGATCTTGGGTCCGCGCCCGTGATCCACCACTTCCGCCATAACGGCGGCCCCGGCAAGATAGGGAGCGCCGACTTTGCATTCAGCGCCGCCGACCATCAGCACCTTGTCCAGGGAAATTTCGCTTCCGGCCTGAACCGCAAGCTTTTCCACAACTACTTTAGAACCTTCTTCGACGCGGTACTGTTTTCCGCCGGTCTCGATAATCGCGTACATATCAACCTCCAAAAAGAGAAAGGCATATTTGCCCCACAGGCCGACAAATGTCAAGCGCGTTTCGCAGAAATTTTTGCAAAACTCGCTACAACAGTCCGCGACTTGCGCGAGTGGCGAGAATACACAACTTCATGGCAGGGAGCAATGCCTTTCTGCACCCAGCCACGCGCCGTCCTCCCCCTTCCTCTTCCAGCCGCACTTGCACAGCCGCAAGCCTGCTGCTATCTGTGGGGCGCATGAACACAGCCCCCACACAGCTCACGCTTGATATCACCGCCCTTTCGCACGATGGGCGCGGCATTGCACGCCTTGCGCCAGCCGACGACCATGCCAGCAAGGGCACCGTCGTATTTGTGGCAAATGCCCTGCCGGGCCAGCGGGTGAACGCGAGCGTTTTGCGGCGCAAAACCTCCTTTATAGATGCAGAAGCCTCGACCTTGCTCAGCCAGTCGCCGGACGCCGTCGATCCCATATGCCCCCACCATGCTGGATGCGGCGGCTGCCCGTTGCAAACCATGCCCTATGCGCAGCAACTTTACTGGAAGCGCACTCTGGCAGTGGACGCCCTGACCCGCATTGGCAAGTTTGACCGCGCTCAGATTGAATCAATGCTGCCGCCCGTCACAGGGTCGCCCGCGCTGACGCGGTTTCGCAATAAAATGGAATTTGCCTTCGGGCACGACACTGAAGACGGAACGGGACTGAAACTTGGCCTACGCCGCCGCAATGGCCGCGATGTAGTGGATGTGCCGCACTGCGCCCTCATGCCATCCGAAGCGCTTCAAATAGTAAGTATGGTGGGCAAACTGGCGGCGCAAAGCGGCCTTGCCGCCTATGCAGCGCCCGATGCAAGGCAAGGTCAGCCCTTTCGCCCCACGCAAGGTCAACAAAGACAGGGCCGCCGGGGCGGCTTTGCCCGGCGCACCCCGCGCAGCCACGCCATCCCGATTCACGAGGCCGTGGACTATGGATTCTGGCGTTTTTTTGTACTGAGGCGAGGCCTTGCAGCGGACATGCGCACTCCGCGCTGGTGGGCCTTGTGCATCACAAGCCCTGGCGATACCGCACAGCGTGCAGCCGTGCGGATGCTCGGCAGGGAGGTACTGGCCGCATTCCCCCAGTTGGCGGCCTTTATCCATGAAGAACGCGCCACCGCCGATGCCTTTGCTTTTGGCGAAAAGCGCGTGCAGACCCTGGACGACACTGGCCGGGAAAATCCCTCGGCCGCACGGTTGTTTCTGCCCCTTGCCGGCATGAACTTTACCCTCGATGCGGCTTCATTCTTTCAGGTGAATACTGGCGGGGCGCAGGCGCTTGCGCATGCGGCACAGCGCATTCTTTTGGCTGACAGCCCGGCGGCGAGTCACCAGGACGCCCGCCCCCGAGGCCTGCTCGATCTTTATTGCGGCGTTGGCGCACCGGGCCTGCTGCTGGCGCGTAACTATTCCGCCTTGCTGGGCCTGGAGCAGGACAGTCGGGCCGTGAAGCTTGCCGCCATAAATGCCAGGGCCAATGACATCAATTACTGCCAGTATGAGGCAGGGGATGCGGCGTACCGCCTTGAGCACCTTGTGCCTCTGGAGCCTGCAAGCCGCTGGCTGGCAGCTGGGTTTGACGAGTCAGCCAGCATTCCGCAGGCAACAGACGCTCTGGCAGATCCGCCCAGGGCCGGGCTTTCGCCGCGCGCGCTGGATGCACTCATGCAGATTGCCCCAGACAGAATCCTTTATATATCGTGCAACCCGGCGACGCTCGCGCGCGATGCCGCCCAGCTGCGCAACAGGTATTCCCTGGAGCGGCTTGAAGCCGTTGATCTTTTTCCCCACACGCCGCACCTTGAGTGCCTGAGCCTCTGGCGCAGGCTCGACTGAGCTGCGGGCAGACATTTTTTTTCATATTCACGAGGCTCGATTTTTGGTATCAACAGCCAGTTTTCCGCGTCTGTGGCCCCTAAGGAATGCAGCGTAATCACAAGTTTCCGCCCAAAGTCATTGACGCGTCGGGTCGCCTGTGATAATTTGAACAGCGTTAAGGGGACCATGACGCTTACAGGTTCCAGCCACGTGCGCGGAGGCCTTAATGTCGTTCAAGGATTTTCTTAAGCAGCAGCAAACCGGCATGGAAGCCATGGCCAACACAGGGGTCATTGGCCTGCATCTGGTGAGCGGCCCCGCAGTGGGTTTTGCCATAGGCTACGGCATTGACCACTGGTTTGGCACCAGCCCATGGGGCAAGCTGGTTTTTCTGTTCATCGGCATTGCGGCGGGTTTTTTGAACGTGTATCGCGACACTCAGGCCCTGCTGCGCAAAATGGCGGCGCAAGACGCCCGCCGGAAAGGCCTTGTGCCGGAACAGCAAAGCGAAACACCCCCAGCGGGGCAAGGCAAAACAAACAGCCGTGCGCAGACTGAAACAGATGATACACAGCCTTGACGCCTGGCTTTGGCGGCGCGGCATAGATCACCCGGCTATCCGTGTTTTGCTGCGTAACGAAATTTTGTTCGCCGCGTGCAGTCTTTTGATCGGCGGGCTGGCCTTTGCGGCCACACCCTGGTTTTTCTGGTTTGGAGTGGGCCTGACCATCATGGCCTGGACTTTTTGGGGATTGGCGCGCTTTTTTCTGCGCAAGGGCCTGGGGGATTACAGCACGGCCTTTTTGCGCATAGTACTTGTGCGCTGGATGGGTCGGCTGGTTATAATCGGCGCGCTTCTTTATGTTTCGCTGATTGTGTATCAGGCACCTGTTTTCGCCATAGTAGGCGGCATGGCCGCAGCCGGAGCTTGCGCTCTGGCAAGTTATGCCCTGGCAGCGCGTGGACCGCGACGCCGGGCAGACTAAACCGGGGCACTACAGCCGCAGCACGGCAGGGCAAATGCCCAAGGCCGCAAATTTTGGGGAATGGCCCGCACGGGTCTAACATTAACGCCGCGCTTTGGCGCGTACTCACCAGGAGGCATGGCTCATGGCAGGTGGTTTGCCGCATCCGGTATTGCTCTCCACATTTATGGGCATGGACGAGATCACCATCGGTGGAACGATGGTGGAATTCAAACATGTGTTCTACTCCTGGGTCTGTATGGCCATTCTGTTCACCGTAGCGTTGATCATGCGCCGTCGGCTGACCATGGTTCCCGGAGGTTTGCAAAACTTTTTTGAAGCCTTGGTGGATACCATCGAGAACTTCATCCTTGCCACCATGGGTGAGCATGGACGCAAGTTCGTTGGCCTCCTGGCTGGCATGTTCATCTACATCTTCGGCATGAACCTCATGGGTCTTGTGCCCGGCTTTGACGCTCCTACAGCCAACCTCAACACCACCGTGTGCATGGCGCTGTTTGTGCTCGTGTTCTACAACGCCGTGGGTCTGATCCGCTGGAAGGCGCACTACATCCACCACTTTACCGGCCCCTCCAAGGTGCTCATTCCGCTCATGTTTCCGCTTGAAGTGGTTTCGCATCTTTCGCGCCCGGTTTCGCTTTCTCTCCGTCTTTTCGGCAACATCCGCGGTGAAGAAATCGTTATGGTGCTGTTCTTCGTAATGGCTCCCATACTCGGCACCCTGCCCATCTACGCCCTCTTCCTTTTGGGCAAGACCATGCAGGCTTTCGTGTTCTTCATGCTGACCATGTTCTACATCAAGGGCGCGCTTGAAGCACCCGAGCATTAGGCCGATGGCCACCGGGCTGCCTGCGGCCCGCCGAATAATCATCGGCAAATTGCGGGACGTTACACACGACACATAGTGGGGAATGGTCGATAACGACCCAACAATACAACAGTGCAAGGAGTGTCTCATGCGTAAGTTTCTGATGATCGCCCTGAACACCGTGGCCCTTCTCGGCATGGCCACCATGGCTTTTGCTGCCAACCAGCTCGACGCCTCGGCTCTGGGCTACACCTGCCTGGCCGCCGCCCTTGGCATCGGCATTGCCGCTTTCGGTTGCGGCATCGGCATGGGCCTTGGTCTGAAGGGCGCCTGCGAAGGCGTTGCCCGCAACCCTGACGTGAGCGGCAAGATCACCGGTACCATGATTCTGGCCTTCGCCTTCATCGAATCGCTGGCCATTTACGCCCTGGTTATCAGCTTCATCCTGCTGTACGCCAACCCCTACGCGTAAGTCCGGATCACATTGATTTGTAAAAAAGGCGGCCCTTGGGCCGCCTTTTTTATTTGCAACAGATTTGATCTGTTACGTCTGTAGCTATCGATTCGAATCCGCTACTGCTTCCAACCAGCAATTTTTTGAAGTCCTAACGGCCTGCAACAGCAAAAACCATGAAGATAAAACTTTGCCTCAGTCACAATACCTGACAAAGAATGTCAAACATTGTTGAGTACACACTTCCACAGGGATAGACTTGATATATAGAGAAAGACCATTATCGACCACACAGCAAATACCTTTCCTTGAGTCAGCATTCACCAAGCTTCGTAAGAGGCTTAACCTTTGTTAACTTTTATGGTATAGATTATGTCCTACATCGCTTTTAGAACCTAACGTATTGAAATAACAGATGGCGAACTTGTGTCTTTGCGTTAGCTGCAACTTGCTAAGTGGTGAAATAAATTTTATCAAAAAAGTCAGCAGGAAAAAGCCAAGGCTCGGTTCCACTGTTCTTGGTCCCAGCTGAACATTGCAGGCATAACACGCTTCTTTTCCTGCTATTTAGCGAAGTTGCCTGCCATGTGCGCCATGTATTCACAAAGCTTGCGCCTGTGTGTATTTCTGCTATAAAATCAAATTCACAAAGTTTGTAACAACAAGACACGCTTGGCATCCCAGAAGGTACAACATGGTCAACCCACCCAAAAGCAAACACATCCCCCGCGCGACTATCCAGCGCCTTGCCACATATGTTCAGGTGCTGGAAAATTTCGCACGTGACAGTGTCGAAGTCATTTCATCCAATCCCCTTGCAGAAGCCTGCGGCGTCAACGGCTCGCAGGTGCGCAAAGACCTTGCTTACTTCGGCGAATTCGGCATCCGTGGCGTTGGTTATCATGTCAAATCGCTCATTGCCGCCATCACCTCATCCCTGGGTGTTGACCGCGAATGGCGCATGGCGCTGATCGGCGTCGGCAACCTCGGCAAGGCCATTCTGAACCACGGCGAATTTCGCTCACGCGGATTCAACATTGTGGGCATTTTCGACTGCGATCCCTTCAAAATCGGCGAAATTGTCCACGGTCTTGAAGTGCACTGCACACGCGACCTCAAAGATATGGTGACTGATCTGAACATCGAGATCGGTATCATCACCACACCGCCGGAGCGGGCGCAAAGGGCAGCACAGCACTTGATGGACGCAGGCATTACCTCCATTCTGAACTTTGCCCCCTCGCGCATCAAGGTGCCGGACAGAATCAACGTGGAGTACGTGGACTTTTTCCACCATCTCTATGCGCTGGCGTTCAATCATCCCCAGACGCGGTAATCAACCGTGGCACTCGCTTCTGTGACATCCTGGCCAGGGCGCTTTCATGACGCCCTGGCTTTTTTGACCCGCCTAGTCCCTCCCCGGCCCTGCTGCACCGCAGATTCACTCAGCGCGGCCATGCCTTTTTTTGCCCCTGTGGGTCTGGTGCTTGGCGCACTTTGCACGGCAGCCGCCTTTCTCTGCCTGTGGCTCTTTGACGCCCCAGACACAGGCTTTGCGGGCCGCTGCCTTGTCGCCGCCCTTGCCGCCTGGGCCTGGATGCTTTGCGAAATATGGGCAACGCGAGGCCTGCACTGGGACGGATTATCAGACCTTGGCGACGCCACGAGCAGTGGAGCCAGCGGCGAGCGCTTCTGGGCCGTGCTGCGGGATAGCCGCCTGGGCGCTTTTGGGGCGCTGCATCTTCTTGTGGCCTTCAGCGGCTTGTGGCTGGCCCTCACATGGCAGCTTGCCAACGGCCAGTGGATTGCCCCCCTGCTCGCGCCCGCCTGGGGTCGCGCAGCCTGCATCTGGCTGGCGGCATATACAGTGCCGCACGATGAGCGCTCGCTCGGAGGCCTTGCCTGCGCTGGCTCAAGCCCGCAACTGGCCCGCTGGCAAGTTGTGCTGGCAACGGGCATGCTTGTGCTGGTTCTGCTGTTGGGCAATTGCCCATTCTGGCGCTTGCCCCTGCTGGCCTTTGGACAATTTCTGCTGATCCACAGCCTGATTGACACTACACGGGAACACGGCGGAGTTTCCGGAGATTTTCTTGGCGCGTGTATCCAGTGGAGCCAGTTGTGGTTCCTGTTGGTAACAGTGTAAGCTGAGTCTGACTGACGCAAACGACCGGGTTTGTCCCGGAAAAACCAAGGAGCCAGCTATGGATTTTAAAGCGCTTGCGGAAGCGGCCCGCACCTGCCGCCGCTTTTATGAAGACCAGCCGCTTGGCATGGCCGACCTGGAATGGCTTGTGGACTGCGCACGCCTCGCCCCCTGCGCCAAAAACGGGCAGGAACTGCGCTTCATGCTTGTGGGCAACGGCGAAACCTGCCAGAAGCTGTTCGCTCTCACCCGCTGGGCAGGCGCGCTGAAAGACTGGGGCGGCCCGCACCCCGGTGATCGCCCTACAGCTTTTGTGGTCATTCTTATGCCCAAGACCGGCAAGGAACTAACCTGCATGGATGTAGGCATTGCGGCCCAGACCATCCAGCTTGCCGCCACCAGCCGAGACTGGGGTTGCTGCATGATTCAGTCCTTTGACCATCAGGCCGCGCCTTCCCTGCTGAACGTGCCGGAAGACATGAAAATCGCTCTGGTGCTGGGCCTCGGCGTTGCCAAGGAAAAGCGCGTTGTGGCCCCTATGCCCGAGGGTGGCGCAACTGCCTACTGGCGCGATGCCGAAGGCGTCCACTATGTGCCGAAGCGGAGTCTTGAAGACCTGATCGTTGCACGATTCTAGGTCATTATCGCCTGAATTGATGGTAAAAATCGCGGTAGAGCTTGCCTCTACCGCGATTTTTTATATTTTCAGAGCCTGCCCTGTTCAGCCAGCATGTTCCACAAGCCACTGGCCTAGCAACTGTGCAAGAGCTGTATCGCCGTTGGCATAAGCCGCACGGCGCGCCTGCTGTACACGGACTTTTGCCATTGCAGGGTCGCCCGTGCCGCCCTCAAATACTGCCTGAGGATCAAGCTGCGACAACGCTTTGCACACCCGTGGGTCGGGCATGAGCCGCAGGCAGTCCATAAGCGTGCCCGTTGCGGCAACAAGGTCGCCCGCCTGCTCCTGATGCCGCGCCAGCAAGAGCCAGCCCTCAAGCCAAAGAGGTTCGGCACGCAACAAAGCCTTGCAGGCTTCGCTGTTAAAGGGCTTAGCGCAGAACTCCGCGCTGATGCGCTGCTGCTGTTCCTCGGGCAACACCATCCAGGTATCGAGATTTTCACCAATACGCAGGTCGTATCCGTCCAGTTTTGCCAGCACGTGTTCATCAGGGCGCACTGCCCCGCCTTTACGCTGCATGAGCAGGGTGCAATTTTCCCTGTCATGGGCAAAGCGGCCCGGCGTCCGGCTTGTATGATGGTAAATGATGCTGCGGCTCTCCACACGCAGTTTTAGTCCCTGCGCGCGCAGGGCAAAACACAGGTCAATGTCCTCAAATCCGTTGCGAAACCCTTCATGGAAGCCGCCGCAGGATTCAAACTGCGTTTTGCGCAGCATTATGGCCGCGCCGGTGATGGCCTGCAGGGGATGGGGTTTGCGGGCTGCGGCAAAGCTGCCGGGCAAGTGCTCGTAGAGGTGCCCCACCGCATTGAAGGGATTCACATAGATGCCGCAGTGCTGCACGGTGCCGTCAGGATACAGAAGCAACGGCCCAGCCGCGCCGATCTTGGGATCGGACATGACCGCACGCAAAGGCGGCAACCAGCCCGGGGTAAGCGTGGTGTCGTTGTTGAGAAAAAACAGCAGATCTCCGCCAGCCGCCCGAGCCCCGGCATTGCAGCCCCGTGCAAAACCCGCATTTTCAGCCATGCGCACGGCCTTGAATGCCGTGCCGAACAGGGCCTCGCCCAAGGGTCCAAGTTCTGAAGCCGTGGCATCTGTGGAGTGGTTGTCCACAACCACCACTTCCATGTTCTCGCCTGCGGAATGCTCGGCCAGCGAACGCAGGCAAGGCTCTGTCATGTCCCAGAGATTCCAGACAGGAATGACCACAGAAACACGGCTTGCTTCCGACATTTCAGCACCCTCCGGGCATCAGCGCCCCTGAGCAAAACGGGCGGCAGCCGCCACAAAATTGGGGGCCCAGCAAGGGACTGCCGGGGCAAAAATATGCGTGTACGAAGCCCAGACATTCTGCCGCAGCAGTCCGTCCAGTGCTGGCGCGCGGCTGGCTTGAGCCGCGTTGCCCATTTTCTGCCCGGCCTGCTCTGCCTCGCACCCCATGCCCTGCCCTTTGCGCAGGCGCAGGCCGTGTCGGGGAGCTGCGCCCTGCCAGCAGCAGCGCGAATAATGAAACTCATGCCCCAGAATTTCCAGCCCCTTGGGGAAAAATGGATTTTCCTCCACCACTGTGCCGTGCACGTAGCCAAGTCCCTGCGGTTTGCCGCAAAACTGGGCGACAACAGGGAAAATATTGCTCATGGGCCAGAGCACGCCCTCGCGTTCTATGCCTTGCGCCAGCAACATAAAACCGCCGCATTCGGCATAGATGGGCAGGCCAGCTCCAGCCCATGCGGCCAAGGTGCGCAGATGGGGTGAAGCGCTGAGGTCTGCCGCGCAATCTTCGGGAAAGCCACCGCCAAGGTAGAGGCCGTCTATTTCTCCAGCATCGGCATGCTGCGGTTTTTCACCGCGCAGTACAGGCCAGACGCCGGAACGCGGCCCCACGATTTCAAGCCGCACCAGTTCCGCTCCTGCGCGCTCCAGGGCCTCAAGATTTTCTTCATAATAAAACCACAGGGCGCTGTCGCGCACATAGGCTATGCGCGGCGGTCGGGCTGATTTGACGGCCTGCGCATCGGGCATCGTGCCGCCCGAATTTTCAGCCGGAGTGGAGGCATCCGTGAGCGGCGCTTCCTTTGGCGCTTCCGCAGAACTGAAACATTCCACCGCCATGCCGACCGCCACATATACCGGCCCATTGGCTGGCCAAAAAGGCTCGGCCTGTTCCGGCCAGGGATTGGCAATGGCCGCTGCGCGGGCAGCAGCCATCACGGCATCAAGATTTATGTGTTCGGCCACAAAGCCGCCAAGCTTGTCGAGCACCGCGCGCGCCTCGAGCGAAAGATCATCGCCGCAGGAGGCAATGCCCATGTGGCGTTCGGGCAGCGGGTTATCTTTCAGGCGCGGCAGGGCCCCAAGCACTGCCACATCCGTATATTCCTCAATAACCTTGCGCAGCAGGGCCTCGTGCCGTGCCGTGCCCACCTGATTGAGCACCACGCCCGCAAACTGCAGCCCCGGCTCAAAGGTTGTCATGCCATGCACCAGTGCCGCTGCCGTGCGCGTCATCTTTGTGCAGTTGATGCTGAGGATGATGGGGCAGCCAAGCATACGCGCCAGCTCCGCTGTAGAGCATGAGCCAGCCACATCCATGCCGTCAAAAAGCCCCCGGTTACCTTCAATAATGCCGAGCACTTCCACAGCGCCGCTTTGCGCCTGGGCCTTGCGCATGGCATGCGCAAACAGGGCCTTGAGGCGCCCTGGCTGGAGCATGTAGGGATCAAGATTGGTAGCGGGCCTTCCGGCGGCCATGGTCAGCCACGCGGCATCAATGTAGTCCGGCCCTTTTTTGAAGGGTTTGACCGTATGTCCCTGCGCGGCAAGCGCGCGCGTAAGCCCCAGAGAAAGCAGGGTTTTGCCGCCGCCGCCAGAAAGAGCCGATACGCACAGCCGGGGCATGGATGCAGCCGCTGAACCGCAGGCAGAGTGACAAAGGTCGGATTGTGGCAAGGAGTGCTGCATGCGGTGACCCTGTGGAGCAGTGCGCTCAATTATCATACGCCCAATTGTGTCGCACAAATATGGGGGCAGTTTTTGGATTCAAAGGCTTGCGGCCCGACCGGAACGCGAAAATCCACGTTGACCAGGCCGGGCCGCGCTACCTGACAGCGTCAGGGACAAATGCCATTTATCACAGTGCAGCGCAGATAAACATTTTCAGTGTTAATCTGCTCCAAGGGCTGTTTCTCAATAAAGATTTTGCGCCGAGGACAAGGAAAACAGTGTTTTTTACGACAGGAGTGGACTCTTTCTGTCCATGACTGGAGTAAAAAATGCTGGCTGACACAGTCCTCTGACAAAAGAATTATTGAAAAAAAATCCCTAGTGCTTGAAGGAGCGCTGCCCAGTAAACACCATGGCAACCTGCGGCTTGGCCTCGTTGCAGGCCATAATCACTTCCGCATCGCGCATGGAGCCGCCGGGCTGGGCAATGGCCGCAACGCCCTGGGCCACAGCTACGTCCACCCCGTCGCGGAAGGGGAAGAATCCGTCCGAAACAAGCGCTGACCCGGCCAGTCCGCCGTGGGAGGCTTCGGTGCGGCTTTCAATATCCGCAAGCTTGGCGGCCATTGCCGCATCGGTAGCGGCCTTTTCCTTGAGTTCGTAGAGCGACAGGCCCAGTTCGCGGAAGGCAAGCGTGTCTGCATACTTGGTATGCGCCTTGTGGATGGCGAGTTCCACGCAGCCCACGCGATCCTGTTCGCCCGTGCCGATGGCAAGGGTAGCGCCATCGCGCACAAAAATAACGGAATTGGACGTAACCCCTGCCTCCACGGCCCAGGCAAAGCGCAGGTCGTCCAGTTCCTGCTTGCTGGGAGCGCGGGCGGCCACAGAAACGCCTTCCTTGGTGGTGGCGGTGGCGGGCAAAAAGTCCTTGGCTTCAAGAATGCGGTTCACAAAGGACTTCTGCACAATAATACCGCCGTCAGCGAGGCTCTTGATGTCAAGAAAGGCCGAGCTGGTCAGCTCTTCAAGCCGCCCAAGGCCGGGCAGTTCCATGATGCGCAGATTTTTGCGGCCCTTGAGGATATCCACCACGCCTTCTTCAAAGGCGGGAGCGGCAACCACTTCAAAATAGTTGGCAGCAACAATTTCCGCAGCTTCGCGGGTAAAGGGACGGTTGACCACCACTGCCCCGCCAAAGGCGGCGATGCGGTCGCACCAGAAGGCCTTTTCAAGGGCCGCAGCAATGCCGTCATTGCTCCAGGCCGCGCCGCTGGGATTGTTGTGCTTCAAGATCACCGCCGCAGGGCGCTCGGTGAGGTACTGCAAAATATTGGCCCCGTTGTCCACGTCCGTAAGGTTGGTCTTGCCGGGGTGTTTGCCGGCCTGAATCATCTGGCTTTCGGTAAGTGCGGAAACAATGCCGTTGCCGGGACCGCGCCAGTTCAGACCGCCGCACGTAATGGAGCCTTCCTTAAGTGCGTAGAGGGCTGCGGGCTGGTCGGGATTTTCGCCGTAGCGCAGGCCCTTTTCCTCGTTGTCCAGCGTCCAGGTGCGCTTTTGGTAGACGAGTTTTTCATCGCCCAGAATGATGGTCATGGTGTCAGGGAAAGCGTCCTTGTGGACGGTGCTGTACATGGACTTGAGATCCGACATGCTTGCCTCCAGATGTTCGCCGATCAAGTGAGGCATTCGCATACCATAAAACATGCCGGACAACCAGCCCCGATTCGCTGCTGACGGCGGTTGGGGCGGCCTGGAGGTTGCGGTTCGGCAAAGCCCATCGGCAGGAGGCCGGGGATTCCATCAGTCAAGGAAGGCGCGCGGATAGCAAGGGGGAGTTTACTTTTATGGTACTCGACCCGCGACAGCCGAAGCCTGACGCCGCATGGCGGCAAACCTGCCCGGATTACAATGACAGGGCCAGAGCACGTTTGTTGTCAGTCAAGGAAGGCGCACGCCTGGCAAGGGGAGTGTACTCTTATGGTACCCGACCCGCGACAGCCGCAGCCTGACGCCGCCTGACGGCAAACCTGCCCGGCCCTCGCCCGCGTTGACGAAATTTCATGCGCACACTACAGTACCTCGTTACATGGGAGGTAATATGGAAAAGCTGCTTGTCAGGCTGGCCCAGCAACTGGACGCCATTGACGAAGCCTCGCTTATGTCGTTGTGGAGCAAGTATGCTACGACGGCCAGTCGCTTTGAACCCACCAAGAGGTGGGAGGAAGCTACGCTCGTATTTTCGCTGATTCAGGCTAAACGCTGGAAAAACCAGCTTTTCAACTACCACTGGGCCAGGCAGGCGCAGCCGCTTGGCAAGGAGCCTGAAGGCGCGGTCAATCCCATGCCGGAATTTGAGCTTGAAGGGCCGGAGGCCGCCCCGGCGGCCAGCAAGTGCAGAGTGCTTGAGTTTAAGCCCTCCAGATCGAGCGAAAGGGAACAGACTGACCCCAAGCCCGAAAGTTGACGCGCATGCAGGTTAGATGGCCCTGGATGGTCATTTGACTTGCAGTTGCATACGGGATACGTATCATCAAAGGCTTTGCGTCCCGCTTAAGCGGCAGTGGGGCCGTAGGGTAGACTCCCTTCGGTCGATCTGTCGCGTCCGGCGTACGAACGCGCCTTACATCACCCGCCGTTGCGCGGCGGCATTGCAGGCAGGTAACACCATGGCGAATACGGTCATCATCGGCGCTCAGTGGGGCGACGAGGGCAAGGGCAAGATTGTTGATATGCTGAGCGCCCAGAGCCGCGTTATCGTCCGCTTTCAGGGCGGCAACAACGCAGGGCACACCATCAAGGTGCAGGGCGAGGAAACCATTCTTCACCTTATCCCCTCCGGCATACTGCACGAAAACAAAATTTGCCTCATCGGCAACGGTGTTGTGCTCGACCCGCATGTGTTCCTGGAAGAAGTGGATCACCTTGCCGCCAGAGGCATTGACGTTTCACCCGCGCGCCTTGGCATCAGCAAGAAGACCCATCTGATCATGCCCTATCACAAAAGCCTGGATCAGGCCCGTGAAGCCAAACGCGCTGGACACAAGATCGGCACCACTGGCCGCGGCATCGGCCCCTGCTATGAAGACAAGGCCGCCCGGGTGGGCCTGCGCGCAGGCGACCTGACCGACCCGGATCTTGTTCGCGCCAAGGTAGCCCACGCCCTGCAGGAAAAAAACGTTCTGCTGCGCGAGCTCTACAAATTTGAACCTCTCGATGAAAACACCGTGAGTGAAGAGCTGCTGGCTCTTGCACCGCGCCTTGTTCCCTACCTCACCGAGGTGGAAGAACGCATGCAGGAAGTGCAGGCCGAAGGCGGCGATATCCTTTTTGAAGGCGCTCAGGGCATCCATCTTGATATCGACCACGGCACATACCCCTTTGTGACCTCGTCCAATACGGTGGCGGGCAATGCATCGGCTGGCTGCGGCATTGCGCCCTCGGCCCTGAACCGCATTGTGGGCATCGTCAAGGCCTACACCACGCGCGTGGGTTCCGGCCCCTTCCCCACCGAACTGCTGGACGACACAGGCAGCTACCTGCGCACCCAGGGTCATGAATTCGGTGCCACCACGGGCCGTCCCCGCCGTTGCGGCTGGCTGGATGCCGTGGTGCTGCGCGAAAGCGTTCGCCTGAACGGGCTCACGGACATTGCCCTGACCAAGCTTGACGTGTTGCAGAACCTGCCGGTGCTGAAAATCTGCGTTGCCTACGAATACAAGGGCAAGCGCCTGAGCTACCTGCCGCAGGAAGAATGCTCCCTTGGCAGCGTAACGCCCCTCTACGAAGAAATGCCCGGCTTTGAAGAAGACATCACCCAGTGCGCCAGCTATGAAGAGCTGCCCGCCACTGTGCGCGCCTATATCGCCCGCATTGAAGAACTGACGGGCGTCAAGGTTTCGCTGGTTTCGGTGGGCGCTGACCGCCGCCAGACCATCGTGCGCTAGGAGGCGCAGCGGCCTTACAGGTCATGAACACCCTGCTGCCCGCCATAGCTGATGCCGCCTTTGACCGGCTGAAGAGCGTACTCGACAATCTGGGTGCGACTCCACCGCAGGTATTGCTGCTTGAAGGCGGCAGCGAGGCCCAGCGCCTTGATGCGGCACGCTACTGGGCCGCCCGCATCAACTGCCCGCAGGCGGAAGCATCGGGCGCTCCCTGCCTGACATGCCCGGTGTGCATGCAGATTGCCGCTGGGGAGCACCTTGATCTGGCAGCGTATGATGGTCGCATAAGCAACCGTGAAGATGAAGAAAACCCTGGCCCTGTCCGTGCGTTCAACATGGAACGCGTGCGCGAACTCAAGGTTCGCCTGCGGGATGCTCCGCACGGGCAGGGACGCAGGGTTGTTATACTTATGGGGCTCAGCCTCACCCGCGACGAAGCTTCCAACGCCCTGCTCAAGGCCCTGGAAGAACCCTCTAGCACCACCGTCTTCGTTCTGCTTGCGCCCCAGCGCGAACAGCTTTTGCCCACCCTGGTTTCCCGCTCATTCTGCCTCACGCTGCCTTGGCCTGACAGCCGCGCCGATGATGAAGACATGCGCCCTTGGGAAGACGCCCTTGCGCAATTTCTTGTTCAAGGGCAAGGTTTTTTTGACCGTGTTGCTGCCAAGGGAGCTATCGACGCAGCAGGGGCTACCCGTTTGCTGCTGTGCTGCCAAAAGGCCATGAGCAGAATACTTTCAGACAGGCATGACCCGGCGCGCCCGCTGGATGCGGCTCTGGCCGGGCTGCGCGGCAAGGCCCGCGCGGTAGCCTGCCAATGGTTTGCCGAAGCTCAGGATGCCCTGAACTACGGAGTTACTCCGGCCAGAATCCTTGAGGCGCTGGCGGCCCGGCTTTTTGCCTTGCGGCGTATGGCGGGTCAATCGTAACAGGCGTTCTGCGTCACTGGGTTAAGGCATATGGGCAACAGGCATTTTTTCCTTCTTACGCTCCTGTTCTGCTTTGCCTTATTCTGCCCGCTGCAGATCACTGTACATCCGGCTTTAGCTGATCAGCAGCGCACCGTGCGTGTGGCGCTCCCCCCCATTTCGCAGTTTAACCGTGTAGAAAACGGGCAGGTTACGGGCTACATTCCCGACTATCTGGCGCAGCTCACCCGCTATACAGGGTGGAACATCACCTACGTTGTTGAAAAAGACTGGGCCGCCTGTCTTGCCGCGCTGGACAAGGGCGAGGTCGACATCTGCACGCCCGCCCGGTATTCGGCTGAACGCGCCCGCCAGTATCTCTACTGTGCATACGCCGGCGGCACTTCCTATACGGCCATTCTGGCCCCCAATGATTCACCGGTTATTTACGATGATCTGGAAAGCCTCGCGCAATTACGCGTGGGGAGCATGGGCAACCCCATCTGGCTTAAGGACTTTACCGACTTTATCATGCAACGCGGCGGCACAATGCCCACCATTGTGGAGTACCCAGGAAGGGAAGAGCTGCGGGAAGCCATGCACTCCGGCCAGGTGGACGCCATTCTGGAAACCGTACTCTCGTTGCGGAATGACGAAAAAATTCTGGCAAAGTGCAAGCTCACACCTTTTTTCTACATAGGTTCACCCAAAAACCCAAAACTTATACAGGAACTTGAGCAGGCCATGGTGCAGCTCAAGATGGAGCAGCCCGATCTGGAGTATCGCCTGGGGCGCATGTATCTTCCGCGCATGTTTCAGACGCCGCTTTCACGGGCGGAACTGGCTTACATTGCCCAGCAGCCGCCCCTGCGCGTGGGCTATGATCCTGACCGCAAGCCCTATTCGTGGCAGGACCCTGTGACCGGGAACGCACGTGGCATCCTCCCGGACATCCTCCGCGATGCATCGGCGCGTAGCGGTTTACAGGTCACTTTTGAACCTTATGCTGTACGCCCCGCAAATTTTACTGAGGCCTATACCCAGAATAAACTGGATATGGCCTTTGGTTCGTTTACCTCTTCAGCCCTTCAATCGCACAAAAATTTTCGCCTGACCGCACCGCTGACACGCAGCAGCCTGTATCTTTACGCCAAGCCCGACACAAAACTTGAACAACAGTCGTTATTCACACTGGCAGTACCGGCAAGCATCTATAATGCAGCAGAGTACGCCTCCCACGCATTTCCCAATGCGGTAATCAAGCTTTTTCCTGATGAGGAAGCATGCCTGACTGCCGCTGGCCGGCGCGAAGCCAACGCCATCCTGGGCAATTCCATGGTTCTCAATAACCTTACGAGCTCCCCGCGTTTCAGCGAGTTCAACCCTGTCACCAGCTACAGCGATGTTGAAGAAGCGCGCCTGACCATCAGGCCGGGGCTGCCCGATATGTTGCTGGGCATTTTGAACAACCTCCTGCTGACCATTGACGAAAAGAGCCGAACCCAGATCATTTCCAGCAATATAGCAGCGGCAGCTACTTCTCCGACTCTGGCGGATATTGTGTATGAAAACCGCTCGCTGCTGATGGTTGTAGCAGAGCTGATGCTCTTTGTTTCCGCTCTTGTGGCCTACGCCCTGCACCTTCGCCGCAAAAGCCTGTCGAACCAGATTGCCAGCGAGCAGCGCCTTGCCCACATAGCCGACAACATCAACGGCGGCGTCATCAGCATATCTACAGAACTTCCCTTGCAGATTCTTGATGCCAACAACGGATTCTGGCAGTTGCTTGGCTACGAGGCCGACAAGCCGCAGACTACCGCGTTTATTGATCTGCTGCATGCTGACGACACAAAAAAGCTGCTCGACATGCTGGCAGACAAAAAAAACGGCCCTGTGACAAACACCACGGAACTGAGGCTTCGCCACAAGGATGGCCAATGGCTGCCCCTGCTGTTGCGCGGCACATTTTCCGGCGATGAGAATGCGCACCGCTCCATTGATTGCGTGGTGGTGGACATCACCGAGCAAAAGCGCATGCAGGAAGAGCTTGAGCAGGAAAAAGAGCGCTACCGGATACTGCTTGAGCAGTCGCAGGACATTTTTTTCGATGTGGATACCGAAAAACGCCAGTTCCGCTGTTCGCCGAACTTTTTGCTGAAATTCGGCAGGGAGGCCACGCCCCTCTTTAACGAAACCGGCCGCCCAACCAACAGGCACATCATCCATCCTGAAGATCTGCCCGCCCTCAACGAACTGCGGCGGCGCATCCGCAGCGGCAACCCCACTGCTTTTGCAGTCATGCGCATCCCCACTGCCGAGGGGCGCTATATCTGGTGCCGAGTGCAGGCCACACGCATCAGCAAGCAAGACGCACCCTTGCGCCTTGTGGGTAAAATTGTTGATATTGATGAAGAAGTGAGACGCCGTGCCGAGCTTGAGCGCCGCACCCAGCGCGACAGTTTGACGGATCTCCTGAACAAGACCGCCTTCCGCGACAAAATATGCGCAGCCATGCCCGCCAAGCCGCAGCAGGATAAGACAGACGCGCTCCTGTTCCTTGATCTGGATAATTTCAAGCTGATTAACGATACCTTTGGGCATGTCAGGGGCGATGCCGCCCTGCTTGAAGCCAGCGATGCCCTCAAGCGCATCTTCCGCAATGCTGATGCTGTGGGCCGTTTCGGCGGCGATGAATTCTGCGTTTTTGTCAGGGATATCACCCGCGCAGCGCTCAAGGAGCGGGCCGAGGCCCTGCTCTCAGAACTGCACAAATTTATCGAGCACGAGGGTCAGCGCGTGGAGATCACCACGAGCATAGGCATCTATCTGTTTGACGGCACCGAGGCGTCTTACGATGTGGCCTTGCACCGCGCGGACAATGCGCAGTATCTGGCAAAACAGGCTGGAAAGAACTGCTACCGCTTTTATGATGAAACCCCTGAAGCCTGGGCTGACGATACGGATACAGCCAAGCAAGTTAGCGAAAGCGCAGCGACGTAATCCCTGCAATGAACATTTGGGACGCGTCTTATTTTGCCGCTATACATAAAAAGGCTTCCCGCCACGTGGGAAGCCTTTTTATTTGCGCCACAAATTTCGGCGCGCGCGGGGTTGGAAGGAAGCTTGTTCGATTCAGCCGTACACTCCCGGCTCTGGTTCGAGCCATCAGATCAGCCGATAAAATTCACCAGTCTCAATGCTCGTCAGCATGTTGCTGCAAGCGCCAAGCATTGGCCTTTTGTTACTTCCACAGGCTGCTGTATTTGGCGGCTATGCCGTCAGTACGTTCCACCAGTTTGTCCACCAGACCATCCACATCTTCCACGCTCGCCGTGCCAAGATCCCGGGCCAGCAGGTAGCCAAGGTAACCACGGCCCTGCTTGAACACCCAGCATACCGAATACACAGACCCCACAGCGGGGCGACCGGCAAATTCAGGCTGCGTGCTCACCATGACGTAGAGCTTGGGGATGTCTTTTTCTTCATCATCATTGAGGGTGAACAGGCTGCTCTGGTTGAAGCGCTCCTTGAGCTTGGTGCCGAGGCGCGCGCCAATGCTGTCTGTGCCTTCCAGCGACACGCTGACCGTGGTCACACGGTCAACGGTCTTTTCGGGCTTGTCCTGCACGGGTTTGCCTGCCTGTGGGGTAGCCGCAAAGGCCGCGCCCGTGAGCGCCAGAATGCATATCAGGGTAAAAACGCCAAAAAATTTTTTCATGCCTATCCCTCAATTTCAGAATATACCCGCTGTCAGCGAATGCCGGGGCAAGGACACCAGAACGCCCGCAGGAAACTGATTTGTTCTTGACCTTGATCCATTCTATATAATCTTTAGAAAAAGGTGAAGCGGGTATTTTTTCATGCGCAAACTGGCAAAAATGTATATAATCCGCGCCCTGACCAGATTGGCCTTGCCTGCCGCCATGTTACCGCGCTCAAGCCCATCGGGGTAATGACACCGATCAAAGGATTTTTTCATGAAGCACATTCTTTTATTGCTGGCTTTTGGGGCCGGTTGCTGCCTCCCTGTGCAGGCGGGAATAAACACCTTGTTGCGGCGCTTTCTGGGCGAACCCATGCAGGCTGCGCTTGTTTCATTTGCCGTGGGCACGCTGGCGCTGTGGGTATACAGCCTGGCGGCAAGGCACACATGGCCTTCCATTTCGCAGCTTTCCGCTGTTCCGTGGTGGATGTGGACAGGTGGTGTGCTTGGCGCAATTTTTGTGAGTTGCACCATCTTTCTTGCCCCCCGGCTGGGGGCTGCCACCATGACCGCCGTCATGCTGTCGGGCCAGCTGGTGGCCTCCGTGCTGCTTGACCATTATGCCCTCGTGGGCTTTCCCGAGCACCCTGTTTCGCCACTGCGCCTTGCGGGCATTGCCCTGCTTTTTGCGGGCGCATGGCTTGTGCGGGTCTTTTAACGCAAGGTGACGCCAGCACAGGGCTTTCACTGCACGCGCCATCTTGAGCTGCGACGCACTAAGAGCTACAGTGTCTGCAAATTGCCGCATCACAAGGAACATGCCATGCAAAGAACCCTTATCATAGACGCTCTCGCAGCGACCGAAGCGCAAGCCTCCATCACCATCTGCGGCTGGATCCGCACCCGCCGCGATGCCAAGGAATTTTCTTTTGTGGAGCTCAACGACGGCTCCTGCCTCGGCAACATGCAGTGTATTGTTGACGCGGGCACCACCGCCCACGCGCAGCTTGATCAGGCCGCCACGGGCGCCGCCATCAGCGTTACGGGCGAACTTGTGGCTTCGCCCGGCAAGGGGCAGATGTGGGAAATCAGGGCACAGAGCGTTACTGTTTTCGGCCTGGCTGATCCCGAAACTTTCCCTTTGCAGAAAAAACGCCATTCTGATGAATTTTTGCGCACAATTGCGCATCTGCGTTCCCGCACCAACAAATACGGCGCGGCCTTCCGCATCCGTTCCGAAGCGGGCCAGGCTGTGCATCAGTTTTTCCAGAGCCGCCGTTTTTCATGGGTGCATACGCCGGTGCTCACCGGAGCGGACTGCGAGGGCGCGGGCGAAATGTTCCGCGTCACCAGCCTTGAACCCGGCGACAAGGATGTAGCCGCCGATTTTTTTGGCCGCCAGTGCAACCTGACTGTTTCCGGCCAGCTTGAGGCCGAGGCCCTCGCCATGGGCCTTGGGCGCGTGTACACATTCGGCCCCACCTTTCGCGCCGAAAATTCCAATACGCCGCGGCACGCCGCCGAGTTCTGGATGATTGAGCCGGAAATGGCCTTTGCCGACCTGCAAGACCTCATGGAACTGGGCGAAAGCCTTACCCGGCACGTGATCGAACACGCCCTCGCCCACTGCGAATCCGACCTCAAGCTCTTTGACAGCTTTGTGGACAAGGGCCTCATTGAACGCCTCAAGGGCATGGTGGCTGCGCCCTTTGCCCGCGTTTCGTACACGGAAGCCGTGGAAATCCTGCAAAAATGCGGCAAGGAATTTGCCTTTCCTGTTTCATTCGGCACGGACCTTCAAACCGAGCACGAACGCTATCTGGCGGAAGAGCATTTTAAAAAGCCTGTGGCTGTGTATGATTACCCCAAGGAAATCAAAGCCTTCTACATGCGTCAGAATGACGATGGCAAAACCGTTGCCGCCATGGACATGCTGGTGCCGCGCATCGGCGAACTCATCGGCGGCTCGCAACGCGAGGAACGCCTTGACCGCCTGACCGCCCGCATTCAGGAGCTTGGCCAGAATCCGGAAGATTACTGGTGGTACATGGATCTGCGCCGTTTCGGCACAGCGCCCCATGCCGGTTTTGGCCTTGGCTTCGAGCGTCTGCTCATGATGCTGACCGGCATCACCAATATTCGCGACGTCATTGCCTTCCCCCGTACTCCGGGAAATCTTGAATTCTAGAACGATTCCGATAGGATACCTTTTGGCCAGCCTGTTGCGAAAGCGGCGGGCTGGCTTTTTTCAACCCGCCTGTACGCGAACCGCAAAAAACGCAAAAAAGCCCGAGGCAGCGCCGTAGCTGGGCCGCCATGCCCTTCACATTTGCCTTTTTGCCGGGTATAGTACGCGCTCACCTTTTTGGAGGCATCGAGCCGCCGCCCATCGCCCAAGGAGAGCGAAATACCATGAGCAAGAAGCTGACTGTAGCCGTTGTAGGCGCCACAGGCGCCGTAGGCCGTGAAATGCTCAAGACCCTGCACGAAAGGGACTTTCCCGCCACTGAAATACGCGCCTTTGCGTCCGCCCGTTCTGCGGGCACCAAGGTGCCGTATGGCGACAAAGAGCTGACCGTGCAAGAGCTTAAAGAAGATGTCTTTGAGGGCATTGATTTGGCCATTTTTTCCGCCGGCGGCAGCACTTCGCAAAAATTTGCCCCGCATGCGGCCAAGGCTGGCTGCGTGGTGGTGGACAATTCCGCTGCATGGCGCATGGACGACCGCTGCCCCCTGGTGGTGCCGGAAGTCAACGCCCACGCCCTTGAGGGCCACAACGGCATCATTGCCAACCCCAACTGCTCCACCATCCAGATGCTGGTGGTGCTCAAGCCCCTGCACGACGCCGTCAAAATCAAGCGCGTTGTGGTTTCCACCTATCAGGCGGTTTCCGGCACCGGGCAGAAGGGCATTGAAGAACTGGAACGCCAGGTGCGCGACCTCTTCAATGGCCGCGACCCGGAATGCAATACCTATCCCTACCGCATTGCCTTCAACGCACTGCCGCACATCGATGTCTTTCTTGATAACGACTACACCAAGGAAGAAATGAAGATGGTTCATGAAACCGTCAAAATATTTGAAGATCCTTCGGTCAAGGTTACGGCCACCTGTGTGCGCGTGCCGGTGTTCTACTGCCACGCCGAATCGGTGAACATTGAAACCGAAAAGAAACTCACAGCCAAGGATGCCCGCGTCATGCTTTCGCAGGCTCCCGGCGTGCGCGTGGTCGATAATCCCCGCGAACTCATGTACCCCATGCCCTCCTACTGCGTGGGCGAGGATGAAACCTACGTGGGGCGCATCCGCGAGGACGAAACCATTGAAAACGGCCTGAACCTCTGGATTGTGGCCGACAACGTGCGTAAGGGCGCAGCCCTCAACGCCGTGCAGATCGGCGAAGAACTGATCAAGCGCGATCTGCTGCGCGTGACCGACAAAAACGTGTTCCTGAAGTAATTGCCTACGGGCGCGCGGGTCTCGTTGATCTGCGCGCCCGTGCGCTTTGGAGGCCTTTGCGGTGCAAGCTGTAGACGCTGAAACATATCTCAAGGCCCTGCTTTCCGCGCCCCGGCCAGGGTCGGAGCAGGTTCTCGCTTTTTATGACCACCGGGTGGGGCATATCTGCACCGACCCGCGTCTTCTGCTGCTGCCCCTTGATGACCATATCTGCCATCGCGGCGACGGCCTTTTTGAAAGCATCAGTTTTCGTCAACGCACAATTTTTGGGCTGGATGCGCATCTGGCCCGGCTGGTGGACGGCGCTGCGGCCCTTTCCATCACGCCGCCCTGCACATGGGAAGCCCTGCGCCAGCACATACTTGATGTGGCCCTTGCCGCAGGCGTGGACAATGGCGACTTGCGCGTTTTTCTGAGCCGAGGCCCCGGCGGATTCGGCATTTCACCCGCCGAATGCCCCCAGGCTGGCCTGTACATTGTGGCCCTCAAAAAGGCCCTGCCCACGGCGGCCTTCTATGAAAAAGGCCTCACAGCCTTTGCCAGCGCCATCCCGCCCAAGCAGAAATATCTGGCCCGCATCAAGAATACCAACTATCTGCCCAATGTGTTCATGGCCATGGAAGCCCGCCAGAAGGGCATGGACGTGGCCGTGACCTTTGACGAAAACGGCATCATGGGCGAGGCGGCCGTGGCCAACGTGGGCCTTGTGGACGCGCAGGGCCGCCTGCTCTGCCCTGAAATCAGGCGCATTCTGCCGGGCACCACCCTGCTGGCCGCCATGGAAGTTGCCGCAGAGCGCATGCCTGTCGTGCAGATGCCCATTCCCCGCGCAGCCATAGACAGCGCCAGTGAAATGCTGCTGTTCACCAGCTCCACCCTTTGCGTGGGCATCACCCATTTTGACGGCAAGCCCGTGGGTCATGGCGCGCATGCTGGCAAGCCCGGCCCTGTGGCCCTGTGGCTCAAGGATGTTCTTTTGGACTATATGCTGAAAAAAGGCGCGCCCCTCTGATGCGTGTTCTGCTTATTGCCCTGCAACAGACCACTGACGGCCCCGCCTCACCCGAAGAGCAGCGCCACTGGACAGAAATGGGCGCGCCCATACGCCTTGCCCGGCTGGAAGAAGACCACGCGCTGGCCCTGGCCTGCGCCATGCGAGACGGCGGCAGGCTGGCCCCCATGCTGCTGTGCCAGAAAAATTCGCGCCTGCACCGCCGCGCCGCCGCGCTGAACCTGCCCATACTCACGGCAGGCGGACCAATGGATTTCATGCGTCTGTGGCTCTGGCAGCGCAAGCACAAGCACCTTTTGGTGCAGACTTTTGGAGAAAGCGGCATGCCCCTTGGCCGCCGGGTGCTGATCATGCGTCCCCCGGCCTCCACTCTTTTGAGCCATGCATTTCTGCTGCGCGCGCCGCGCCCGGAAGTCTGCTTTGGCAAGGGAATGCTGGCAGCCCACAAAATACTTTGCGGCTCCAGTTATGTGCGCGACCGCATTGCCAAAGCCAGCGGCATCACCGAGGGCGAAACGGCATGGCGCGGTCCCAAAAACCGCGCGCTGCCCCTGCCGGGCGACACGCTCACACTGGCAGCGCCGGGCATGAGCATTGAAGGTTTTGAACCTGCGCCCGAATGGCCTGCTGAACCCGCAGAGGATCAGCGTTTTGTTTTTTGCATGGGTGATGCCCTCACGCCCCGCTCGGGCGCGCATATTGTCATCCGGGCCATGGCCGCCATCTGGCAGCGCCGCGATTTGCCCGCATGGGAAGTACGCGCCGCCGGGGGTGGCCCCCGCTTTCTGGAAGTACTGGACGAAGCGGAATCGCTGGGCGTGCAGTCGCGCCTGTGCCTGCTCAACGAGCAAAGCCTGCCGCACCTGCTGCGCACCTGCCATGCATGGATAGCGCCCGGCTCCGCGCCGGACGAACTGCCGGAAACACTCGGGGCTGGACTGGCGGCCCAAACGCCCGTCATCTGCGGACAGAGCGCCCTGCATGAGCAGCGGCTTGCCGTCGCCCCTGATGCCGCCTGCATGTTTGAAGAAAACAATCCGCAATCGCTGGCCGAATGCATGATAAACGTCATGACGGATGCAACCCAGCGCCGCCGTATTGTGGAAGCGGGCAACGCATTGCGGCCCGGTCTGAGCCATGAATCCTTTGCCCTTGCGACCTGCACCCGGCACGAAGGCTGGTGCAGTCAGCTTGGCTGGCTTGAAAAAAGCGGTCAGCCGCAAGCCCCGCAACAGTAGTAAACAAGCAACGATCATCAGCGCGCCCCGCGCCAGTGGCGGCAGCATGCCGCCTGAGCGTGAGGCAATACCGCAAACACATACAGGAACCGTATGAAATGTAAAATCTGCAAAGCCGAGGCCGTGGTGGCCCTGCGCAGCCACAACGCCGCCTTTTGCCCTGACTGTTACAAGGATTTTTTTGCCCGCCAGGTAGAACGCGGCATTGAAGGCCAAAAGCTGTTTACCCGCGATGAACGGGTGCTGGTGGCCCTTTCTGGCGGCAAGGATTCCCTGGCGCTCATGCTCGAACTCTCCCGCCAGGGCTACAACGTCACCGGCCTGCACATTGATCTGGACATTCCGGTTTCTTCCGCCGCGGCGCGCGGCGTGGTTGAACGCTTCTGCGCCAAGCACGGCCTCAAGCTCATGGTCAAGGAAATGGCCGCAGAAGGCCTCTCCATTCCGCTGGTCAAGGAAAGGCTGCACCGCCCCATCTGCTCGGCCTGCGGCAAGATCAAACGCCATTTCTTCAACAAGGTCGCCCTGGACGAAGGCTTTGACGCCCTTGCCACGGGGCATAACCTGGACGATGAAGTGGCCCGCCTTTTCAGCAACACCCTGCGCTGGGATACCTCCTATCTTTCAGATCAGGGGCCGCGGCTGGAAAGCGAACACGGCTTTTCGCGCAAGGTTAAGCCCTTGTGGCGGCTCTCGGAATTTGAAACGGCCAACTACGCCTTTCTTATGGGCATAGAAAACCACTACGCCCCCTGCCCGTACAGCCCCGGCGCGAGCTTCACCACGCTCAAGGGTCTGATGCAGAATCTCGAGGCCGCCATGCCCGGCCGCAAGCTGGATTTCTATCAGGGTTTTCTCTCGCGCGGGCGGCCCGTTTTTGCCCGCCGTGAGGCGGAGGAAGGCCTGGAACTGGCCCCGTGCACGGAATGCGGCTACCCCACATCTTCCGGCGACCGTTGCGGCGTGTGCCGCATACGCGCCGCCCTGCTTGACGAGGGCTAGAAGGAACATCACTTTGTGCAAAACGGCCCGGCAGATGCCGGGCCGTTTTGCATGTTTACTACCGTCTATTCTTCATATTTCCTGAAGACGAGCGAAGCGTTATGCCCCCCAAAACCAAAAGAATTGGAGAGCGCATAACAGGTAGATGTTTGTTCGGCCCGGTTGCAGATATGCGGGATATCGCACTCGGCATCGGGTGCATCCAGATTTATTGTCGGCGGCAACAGGCCATGCCGCAAGGCCTCAAGAGTAATGATGGCTTCTATGCCGCCAGCCGCCCCAAACAGATGCCCTGTCATGGACTTTGTGGCGCTGACCTTTACCGTTTCAAGTCTGTCGCCAAAAACGCTCCTGATTGCTGCGGCTTCAGACCTGTCGCCTTCTTTTGTTCCTGTGGCGTGGGCATTGATGTAGCCAATTTCTGCCACGGAAGCGCCGGACTGGCGGATGGCGATTTCCATGGCCCGCGCTCCGCCCAGAAAGTCTGGCGATGTGATATGCCCCGCATCGCACGTTGCACCGTACCCAACCACCTCGCCAAGGATTGTCGCCTCACGGCGGCGGGCATGTTCCTCTTCCTCCAGCAGCAACACAGCAGCGCCCTCAGCCATAACAAAGCCGTCACGCCCGCTGTCAAAGGGACGGCTGGCCTGCTCCGGCACATCATTGCGGGTTGAAAGAGCCTTCATGCTGGAAAAACCCGCCAGCAAAAACGGCTGAATGCCAGCATCGCTTCCGCCTGCCAGCATGACATCCGCCTGCCCGTGGGCGATGCTCAAAAATGCCTCGCCGATGGCATTGTTGGCAGTGGCGCAAGCGGACACAGGCGCATAGTTCGCCCCTTTAAAACCCGTCCTGATAGCAACCACGCCCGAAGCCATGTTGACGATCATCATGGGAATCATGAAAGGCGAAACCCGCCGTGCGCCTTTGGCCAGAAATGCTTCATGATTTTTCATGATCGTTTCTATGCCGCCGATGCCAGAACCCACATAAACCCCGGCGCGTTCCGGATCCCAATCGGCACCTTCCAGACCGGACATTTCAACGGCCTGCAAGGCCGCAGCAACGGCAAACTGGATATATTTGTCGTATTTTTTTGCGTCCTTTGCACAAAAATACGTTTCAGCCAAAAAATCGTCCACCTTCCCGGCGATTCTCACCGGGGATTCATCAAACGCGGGATCGTCCATATACCTGATGCCGGATTTTCCGGAACTGATGTTCTTCCACATGGTTTCAGGGTCGTTTCCTGAAGAAGATATAACCCCAAAGCCTGTTACAACTACTTTACGCATGGCGTCTCCTGGCCTGTTAATTTATATGTATATACATGAATATGGATGCACCAAGCCCAATACACTCACAATTTGCAGTCTGCACTAGGCGCTGTCCTTTTCTGCAATACGGGAAACCTTGAGCAAAAGTCGCAGCAATTCCTGAACATCATCGTCCCCCAATTCTGAAATCATAAGCTGCTGCGCCTCTTCCCAATGGGGGTGGGCTTCTTTGAGGCTGTCTGCACCAAGGGCCGTCAACTGCATGATCTTTTTGCGTGAATCCGCCGGGGCCGGGGCACTCGCAACAAACCCCATTTTTTCCAGCTTTTCCACATTTCTGGTCACGGTTGTCTGGTCAATGCCCAAAACCCGGCCAATCTCCGTTATCGAAGGCTCCTCCAGACCAGCAATCGCCCGCAGCAAACCATACTGGGTGATACGCATTCCCTTGCGCGCCAGAAATTTGCCGTAAAGCTGGTTGAGTTGCCGATCCGCCTTTCGGATTTGGAGAAAAAGACAAGGCAGTTGCATGGGTGCTCCGCGTTTTCATGTATGTACATACATTATTCGATGTTCGCCGCATGTCAATACCGGGCAATGCGCTTGACTTCGCTATAATTTGAAAATAGATTTCAATTCCATTCAAATTGAGCCACCCCGGCTGATCCGGTGCGGCGATGACAGGAGCGCACAGCATGCCGGAATCCCTTTCCGCAACTGTCGGGGCGCGCGGCGGCAATGCCCGTACGCTTATCGGCGGTCTGGCCTATTCCCTGAGGCTTGCCATCGCGGGCAACCCCAACTGCGGCAAGACCACAGTTTTCAATGCCCTCACAGGCGCGCACCAGCATGTGGGCAACTACAGCGGCGTAACGGTTGAAAAGAAAGAAGGCTTCATTCGCCACGAAGGGCAGGAAATCATACTTGTGGATTTGCCCGGTGCGTATTCTCTTTCTGCCTATTCGCAGGAGGAGGTGGTGGCGCGCAACGTGCTTCTGAGCGGCGCGGTGCAGGCGGTCATCAACGTTGTGGACGCTGGCATTCTGGAGCGCGGGCTGCTGCTCACGGCCCAGTTGCGCGAGATGGGCCTCCCTGTGGTCATTGCCTGCAACATGATGGACGAAGCGCGGGCGACGGGCATCAGCATTGACTTTTTGCGCCTGTCGGAACTCATGGGGGCCATCGCCGTGCCCACGGTCGGGACCTCGGGCAATGGCCTGCGCGAGGCCCTTTCTGCGGCGCGTCAGGTTGCCCTTGATGCAGAAAACAGCAGCCAGCAGCCTGGCATTCCCGCAGCTTCGCCCTGCGAAATCCACAGTTCTGCCCTGCACATAAGCTACGGCCCCCTGCTAGACCCGATACTGGAAACCATGGAAAAACGCATTGCGGAAAGCCAGGGCATGGCATCCTCACCCTATGCCCACTGTGCGCCGCGCTGGCTGGCCCTGAGCCTGCTCCAGGATGATGCGGAAGCCGTGGCAGCCTTGCAGGCGGCGGATGCAGACCTTGCGGCCGACATGGCCCAGGTTTGCCGCTTTGTGCAGGAAGAGCTGGGCAGCATTGGCCGCGATGCGGAAGGCTTGATAGCAGACGGACACAGCGCCTTTGTGCGCAAAATTGCCGCCGCCTGCGTGGTCAAAACCGGCAAGCGCCACCGCCTCAGCCTCTCGGACAGGCTCGACCGCATACTGGCCCACGCGGTGTGGGGCGCGCTGATCATGCTTGGCGTGCTCTACGCCATGTTTCAGATCACCATTGTTCTTGGCTCCTACCCCCAGGGCTGGCTGGAGGGCGCGTTCAGCGCGCTGGCTGGCGCGGTGCGGGGCACACTGCCAGAAGGCCTGCTTTCCTCCCTGTTGGTGGACGGCGTGATCGCGGGCGTTGGCGGGGTGCTGAGTTTTGTGCCGCTGGTGCTTATCATGTTTGCGCTCATCGCCATTGTGGAAGACAGCGGCTACATGGCGCGCATGGCCTATATTGCCGACCGCGTGTTCCAGTTTTTCGGCCTGCACGGGGCATCGGTGATGCCCTATATCATTTCCGGCGGCATTGCGGGCGGCTGCGCCATCCCCGGCGTCATGGCCACCCGCACCATGCGCAGCCCCAAGGAAAAACTGGCCACCATGCTCACCCTGCCCTACATGGCCTGCGGGGCCAAACTGCCCGTGTATCTGCTGCTGGTGGGCACGTTTTTTCCGCACAATGCCGCCAACATGATGTTTGCCATCATTATGCTCTCGTGGGTGCTGGCCTTTTGCGTGGCTCTGCTGCTGCGCAAAACCGTCTTGCGCGGCGAAGCGACGCCTCTGGTCATGGAAATGCCGCCCTACCGCATGCCCACCGTGCGGGGCATCTGCATACATTGCTGGGAGCGCACCTGGATGTACCTCAAAAAGGCGGGCACGGTGCTTGTGCCGCTGTCCATGCTCATCTGGGCGGCCATGACCTTTCCGGCCCTTGATCCGCAAACGGCCCTGCCTTTTGAAAACGAAATCGCCCGCCTGAGCGCCGGGCTTGAACGCGAAGATCTGCCTGCGGAAGCGCGCGCCAATCAGGAAGAAGCCCTTGCAAAAGTGCAGGAGGAACTGGATGCCGAGCGCCTGCGGCACACCCTTGCCGGAAGCCTTGGCACATGGCTTGAAGGCGCAACGTCCTACGCGGGTTTCAGCTGGCGCACCGACGTGGCCCTTATCGGCGGTATTGCCGCCAAGGAGGCCATCATTTCCACACTGGGCACGGCCTACGCCCTTGGGGAGCAGGACCCTGAAGACCCGGCCTCGCTGGCGGAACTACTGCGTGCCGACCCAACGTGGAATCAGGGCACGGCCTTGGCTCTGCTTGTTTTTGTCATGCTCTACGCCCCCTGCTTTGTCACTCTGGTTGTCATCCGGCAGGAGTCGGGAAGCTGGAAGTGGGTGGCATTCAGCATTGCCTTCAACACGCTGCTGGCCTTCGGCATGGCCGTGGGCGTGTATCAGACGTACCGCTTTTTCTGGATGGACGTATGATGATCAAACGTACAGGACGCGCACCCGGCATGGGCATACGCGCGTATATTGCCTTGGGCCTGACGGTGATGACCCTGCTTTTTACTGCCAGCTTTTTCTATTTTATGAGCATGGCGCGCGAGGTCAGCGTGTCCGGCACACGAACCTACGGGCTTTTCATGACGCTGGCCGAGAACGAAAAATTGACCGACAGCCGCAACATGGCGCGCCTGCGAGGCGCAGAGGCCGCACTGGCGGCCTTGCCTTCACTGGCTGTAAAACAAGCGGAGCCGGAGGCCAGCGCCGCTCTGGCGGAGCTTTCCGCCGCCATAGCGGAACTGGCTACTTCACAGCCCGTAACCGATGAAATGCTGCTGCAACTGCGCCGCACAGCTACGCTGGCGCACGAATTTGAAAACCGCCTGCTCATGGGCTTTTTGCTGCTGGGCGCAGGGCTGGCGCTGCTGTTCGGCCTGCTGCGCCTGCACCTTGCGCGCCCGCTGCAAAGCATCATGGTCTTTCTCAACCAGCTGGGCACAGGCTCTCCCAGCCAGCCGCCCAAACACAGCTTTATCACCGAACTGCACAACATATCGGCTGCGCTTGAAAATCTTGGCACCTATCTGTCGCTTGCCACGGTGCGTTCGCAAAAACTGGCCTCGGAACATGACCACTTTCAAAAAATGTCGCTGGTGGACGGTCTCACCGGAGTGGGCAACCGCCGCGCTTTTGACGACAAGCTGCGCTCCCTGTGGCTTCATGCCCTGCAACATGGCACGCCGCTAGCGCTTATCATGCTGGATGTGGATACCTTCAAGCGCTATAATGACAGCCTCGGGCATCAGGCCGGGGACGAATGCCTGCGCCGCATTGCCGCCGCCATGAGCAGGGCGGCACGCTCCACGGATGTTTGCGCGCGCTATGGCGGGGAGGAATTTGCCCTGCTGCTGCCCGGTGCGGACGCCGCAACGGCGCAGGCCGTGGCCGCCCGCGTGCATGCGGAGGTAGCGCGCGAGCAGTTGCCCCACCCCAGTTCGCCCGTGGGCGACATGGTGACTGTCAGCCTCGGAGTGAGCAGCCTGACGCCGCTGGAAGAGCAAAAGGAAGAAAGCCAGATGCTTGTGCGTCAGACAGATTCCGCCCTCTATGCCGCCAAGGCGGCAGGCCGCAACCGCACCTGCGTTTACGGGCAGGCTTCATGACGATCCAAGCGGGTAGCCCTGCCCGACATACAAAAAGCCGTACGGATTCAATCCGCACGGCTTATATTCGCTGTTCTGACGAAGAGTATAACTTACTTCACCGTTACAACTGTTGAAGCCGCGATGGTTTCCGGCGTCAATTCCTGGCCCAGGCCGGGCAGTTCGGGCACGGAGTACATTCCCTTTTCGGGCATGTAGTTGTGCACGCACGTTCTGGTATTGGGCTCTAGCAAGGCGTAGCGGTGCAACTCATGGATCATGAAGTTGGGGATAGCCGCCTCCATATGTAAGGCCGCAGCGGTCGAAATAGGTCCGCCGCATACGTGGATCTGGACGGTCGCATCGTAAACATGGGCCATATCGCAGATTTTCTTTACTTCAGTGATGCCGCCGCAGGTGCAGATATCAGGCTGAATGACGCTCACAGAACCTTCTTCAAGGAAGGGACGGTAGCCCCAGCGCCAGTAAATGCGCTCACCGGCAGCGATGGGAATCGGCACATTGTCCGCAACCTTCTTCATCTGCTTGGGGTTCAGAGGCATGACGGGTTCTTCGTAATACAGGACGCCCAGCTCGGTGATCATGCGGCCAAACTGAATGGCTGCAATGGTGGACGTAAAAGAATGCATTTCAACAATGATATCCATATCCGGCCCAACCGCCTTGCGCATGGCTGCAAGGCGGTCATAGCCCCGGCGCAGCACCCTGTCGGGCAGTACGCCTGAAAGATCCTGCTGGTTCCAGTTGCCCTGCCCGTCCATGGCGAGAACGTCCACCTTAAGGGCATCGTATCCTTCTTCCTGAGCGATAAGCGCGGTTTCCGCATAGGCCTGGGGATCAACAAGCATGGCCTTGTCCTTGCCGGAACCCCAGCCGAACTGCAACTGGCTGGCATAAGCTCGTATCTTGCTGCGCGTTTTGCCGCCAAGTAGCTGATACACTGGGACGCCGAGAGCCTTACCCTTGATGTCCCACATGGCAAGGTCAAGGCCGCTCATGGCAGCGGAAAAAATACCGCCGCCGCCCTGTCCCCAAAATGTCTTGCGCAACATCTTTTCCCATATTGCTTCGTTGCACATGGGGTCCATGCCAATGAGAATCTGGGCCAGATCCTTGGCCATGCCAAATCCGCCAGAAGCGCCCACGCCGTATGCAAGGCCCACTTCGCCAAAACCGCTGATGCCTTCATCCGTATTTACCCGAACAACAACCGGACGCCACTTGCTGGTAGCGGAACTGAAGTCATTGGCCACATCAATAATATCAATACTCGTAATCTTCATCATTATTCTCCTGTGAGCAGCGCCGCTAATAGCGTTTGACTGCAAGAACGCCCGCAGCGATGGTTGCCGCCGCTCCTGTGAATACAAGGCAGAGCAGGCCGCCGCTGTACTGGCCGGTAGTGTTTATGAAAAATCCGATCATGGCGGGCGCAAGCGATGCAAGCCCGTTGGCAAGGCCGTTCATTATGCCTGACGCTGTAGACATGGACGGGCCGGGAATCAGCCCTTGCAGCAACGTCCAGGCCACCGGCGTTCCCATGGTGCAGAATGCCACAGCCAGAGACAGCAATATGGCGGAGAGATATTTTTGCTCAGTGACCGCACCCAGATAAACGCAGCAACCGGCAAAAAACATGGCTGCCATCAGAATTGGCGCGCTTCTGCCTATCTTGTCCGTCAAAAATCCGCAGGACACCTTAAAGATAATGGAAAGCACAAAGGGCAAGGACGCCATCCAGCCCATTTCGCTCCAGCTGAACCCTCTGGCTGATTTGAGGTAGCTCGGCAACCAGGTTATCAGGCCCCAGTACATGCATTGGAGGCACAAGTACCAAAACACCAAAAGCCAGTACCGGTAATTGCCGATGAATCCCTTGAGACGCTGCCCCAGCGGCAACGCAACTTCATTGGTCGCCGAAACTTCCTGCCCCTCTTCAATGTGAGCCAGTTCTGCCTTGTTGATGCTTTTATGCTGCCTCGGGGTATCCGCCGTATGCCGCCACAGCAGGTACAGAGGGATCAAACCCACAGCAAGGCAAAAATGGAAATTGGCTCTCCAGCCGTAGTTACCAATAAGATAAGCAAAAAACGGCATAGCCAGAGCCGGAGCGACAGATTGCCCCACAACCCAGGCGGCGTTGGCCCGCCCGCGTTCCTGCCGGGGAAACCAATTTTTTACAAAAACACTCTGTAGCGGGTAATACATGCCTTCGCCAACGCCCAGCATAATGCGGCTGACGATGATGATCGCAAATGTGGAGGCAATGCCGCCCAGGAACAGGGAGGCCGTCCAAAGGCCGATACAGAGCATCATGGATTTGCGCGGCCCCAAATAGTCGCCTATGGGGGCCAGCAGCACGTTTGCAACGCCATAGGCCGCAAGAAATACGGACATCATCATGCCAATCTGAACGGGTGCGCCTTTGATGCCCATTTCAATAAGAAAAGGATCGTTGGCGGCCAAGACCGAAACGTTAACGCGGTCAAGGTATGCTATGAATATCCCGATAAACAGACAGAATACAACGATGAACCGCTTTTTTGTCGGTTCTTCGCCCACATCCTTTACTGCATTTGCAGGGGAAATAACGCCTTCACTCATATGCTCTCCCTTTGGCGGTTTCTCTATGAGCAGCCAATGCGCATTTGCTGTAATCATATTACGCCGTTATCAGTCAATTCGTTCCCATTGCAGGCTACCGGTATTGCCCATATGGAATTTTTATTGTCACGACTATGCTGCGTAAATCCAGATGGGTAAAATTGTTTTTATTTGTCGATTAATAAGATAAAGTTATTGAAACAGCTAAATGAAAGGGAAAACTCATGCAATTGACGCTGCGGCAAATTGAGGCATTTCTGACGGTTGCAAACCTTCGCAGCTTCACTGCTGCAGGGGCTTCCTTGCACATAACCCAAAGTGCCGTAAGCAACCTCATCAAGGATCTTGAGGCGCAGGTTGGCGTGCCACTTTTTGACCGTACGTCGCGCTTCGTCTCACTGTCCCCCGATGGACGGGAGATGTACACGCTGGCCCAAAAGGCCTTTCACGAATTCTTGCTTATGGAGAAATACGCCGCAGATCTTAGCAGTCTGCGCGCGGGCAGAGTGCGCGTTGTTGGCGCGCCGCTCATAGCCTGCACACTGTTGCCGCTGCTGCTCGCGCACTTCAAGAGGGCCCAACCCGCCATACGTGTCGAGCTGGTGGATCAGCCCATGGCGCTGGTACAATCAAGTATACAGCAAGGGGATGCAGAAGTCGGTTTTGGCCCGGCCCGCCTGCCTGAGACAGACATTATCGCCCGCCATTTTTTTACCACCCCTGTGAGCATGCTCTCACGCCCGGATCACCCGCTGGCAGGGAGGCACAGCACCTGGAGCGAGGTTAAAAAGGTTCCCGTGGTTGCGGTGGGCAGGGAATCAGTGGGCTATATCGCCGCGGACGTGGGTACGCAGCCGCCGTTTACCATTGGCCATGTGGTCAACCAGATGCCAACAGCCTTTGCTCTGGCCGCAGCAGGTTGCGGCGTTGCACTGGCTGGACGGTTTTCGCTGATGCTGGCACGGGGCTATGGTCTTGTGGCTACCCTCCTGCACGACCCAGTACTGTACCGGGAAATGCAGATGTACCTGCCTGCTGCCCGCAAACTCTCGGACGCTGCCGCCACATTTGTGGATTTTGCCACGCAGTTTGTGAAAGATCACGACCCCAACACACTGGATTCAGCCACTGTTGCCGAACTGGCACCGCCGCTCTGTACACGCAGAGACTCCTGATCGCAGGTGGCTGGCCTGCCTTTGCAGCATGAAAAAACGCCCCGCTAAAAAGCAGAGCGTCTGAACACACATCGGACAAACCTGAAGAACGTGCGCTAATTGTTTGTCGCGGCGGCGGGCTGCACCATGATGGCCCCGGCCTCCCTGCGGCGCAGGGCAATGGTTACTTCCGCGCAACGCAAGGCCAGAGGGTCGCGCAGGGGGGCATAGCCCACCACAGAAACAGGCATGCCAGACCCCAGCCCCATGTCTCGGATGCGCCGCGCAAGTTCGCCCCGTGCATTGATGCTGACAATACGAGCCATCTCGCCCACCTTGAGGGACGTGAGAGGAATAACTGAATCCATTGCGCCTCCGGGAGAACCTTTAAAAAACTGTATAATTTAAAAATAACATTCATTTTCAATTTACCATTCATTGCCCCTGGCGTCAAGAAAAGAGACCCTCGGCAATCTGCGGTGAGCGCGCCACGCGCTGCTCCTCGCGGGACAGGCTCCTCCGCTCCACTCGACCATATGGCCCGACTCTGGCATGATGCCTTGCAGCGGGAGGGTCGCTTGCCTCCACGCCCTTTCCGGCACACGTCAACAACGGACAAGCCATGAGTATTCTGAAAAAAGTTCTGGAACGGGGCCTCACCCCTTCCAACGTCATAAGCTACCTGTGTTTGCAGATCATGCGCGTCAACGGCGCGTTCTGGGGCACCCTGCGCCTGCGGCTCAAGGCCCTTGCGCTGGGCGTGCAGGTGGGTGCTGGCGTGTCAGCCCACGGGCCTGTGGGCCTGCTGCGCTGGCCAGGCAGCCGCATGAGCATCGGTGCTGGCGCAAGCCTTATTTCTTCCTGGCGGCGGGCCACTGCTGCGGCTCTGGCCCATCCCGTGCGTCTGCGCACCTTTGGCCCAGGAGCCAGCATTGAAATCGGCCCCGGCTGCCAGTTGAGCGGCACATCCATCACCGCCCGCTCCACGGTCATACGCCTTGAGCGTCAGGTCATGGTTGGGCCCAACTGTATTATGGTGGATTCCGACTTTCACGCCCACTGGCCGCCGGAAGCCCGCGCCACAGAACCCGGCATGGAAGGCGACCGCCCGGTAACCATTGGCGACTACGTGTGGATTGGCATGAACTGCCTTATCCTCAAGGGCGTAACCATTGGCGAGGGGGCCATCATCGGCGCTGGCAGCGTGGTCACGCGAGATGTGCCGCCCTTCTGCCTTGCCGCTGGCGCTCCCGCCCGCGTGCTGCGCAGCCTCAAGCCCGGCACTGCGGAATAGGTCACTGCACGGTGTCTGTGGGAGAATATATCGTGGCACTGCTGGCGTCAGAAAAGCTGGGTGCGCAGGTCACGTGCCACAAGCTCTTTCCGCCGGTGGAGCCATGCTACGCGCCCACACGCCTGCCCTGGCCCGCTGCCATCAGCCGTGCCCTGGAGCAGCGCGGCATCAACGGGCTTTACAGCCATCAGGCCCTTGCCACAGACCACATCCGCGCCGGGCATTCCATTGTTGCAGCCACGCCCACGGCCAGCGGCAAAAGCCTTATCTACAACCTGCCCGTGCTCGACCGCTACCTGCGCGACCGTGACGCCCGCGCCCTGTATCTCTTCCCGCTCAAGGCTCTGGCGCAGGATCAGCTTGGCGCGTTCAACGCTCTGGTGGAGGGCTGGCCCAAGGAGGCCCGCCCCACTGCCGCCCTGTATGATGGCGACACCACCGACCATTTTCGGCGCAAAATCCGGCGCAATCCGCCCACGGTGCTTATCAGCAATCCCGAGATGCTGCATCTCGGCATTCTGCCTCACCACGAGCAATGGGCGGAATTTCTGGCGGGCCTGAGCCATGTGGTTGTGGACGAGGCCCATACCTACCGGGGCGTGTTTGGGGCGCACATGGCCCAGGTGTTCCGGCGGCTCAACCGCATCGCCGGACGCTACGGCGCGCGGCCCGTCTATGTGCTGTGCACGGCCACTGTGGGCAATCCCGGCGAACTGGCGGCAGCGCTGACCGGCACGGATGCGCCTGCCGCCGCGCCTATCCTTGCTACAGATTCCCCGTCTCCGGTTCCTTCCTCTGCTTCTGCCACCCGCACAGCGGATGCGCCAGTGGTTATTGACCAGTCCGGCGCGCCGCAGGGGCCAAGGCACTTTGTTTTTCTTAATCCGGAACAAAGCCCCGCTACTGCGGCTATTGACCTGCTCAAGGCGGCGCTGGCCCGCAACCTGCGCACCATAGTCTACTGCCGCTCGCGGCGCATGACAGAACTTATCAGCCTGTGGGCCGGGCAATCTGGCGTATTTTCCGAGCGAATTTCCGCCTATCGCGCGGGCTTTCTGCCAGAGGAAAGACGCGGCATCGAGGCCCGCATGGCCTCGGGCGAGTTGCTGGCCGTGGTCAGCACCAGCGCGCTGGAACTGGGCATAGACATTGGCGGGCTGGACGTGTGCATTCTAGTGGGCTACCCCGGCACGGTCATGTCCACCCTGCAACGCGGCGGGCGCGTGGGCCGCGCGCAGCAGGAATCCGCCGTTATCGTGGTGGCGGGCGAGGATGCGCTGGATCAGTATTTTGCTCGTAATCCCGAAGACTTTTTCAGCCGCCCTGCGGAAAAAGCCGTGGTCAACCCGGACAACGAGGTCATTTTGACCCGCCATCTGGAGTGCGCGGCGGCAGAAATGCCCCTCACCCCCGGTGAAGCCATGCTGGCAAGCCCTGCTGCCCGCGCCGCCGCCCGCGCGCTCAACGCCAAGGGCCTATTGCTGCAATCGGCGGACGGCACCCAACTGCTGGCCGCCCGCAAGCGACCCCAGCGGCATGTGGATTTGCGCGGCACAGGCCAGACCTTCAGCATTGAAGATCAGGACGGCCAGATCATCGGCTCTGTGGATGGCTTTCGCGCATGGCAGGAGACGCACCCCGGCGCTGTTTACCTGCACCGGGGCCGCAGCTATGTGATTGAAGAGATGGACCCGGCCCGCGCCCGCATTGTGGCCAAGGCTGCCAAGGTCTCGTGGTTTACGCGCACACGCGGGCAAAAAAGCACGGACATTCTTGAAGAAATTGAGCGCACATCACTGGGCCGCGTGCTGGTCTGCCGTGGCCGCCTGCGCATTACCGACACTGTGACCGGGTATGAAAAGCGCTCCACATCGGGCAACCGCCTGCTCACCATCACGCCGCTTGCCGCGCCGCCGCAGGTTTTTGAAACCGAGGGTCTGTGGTATGTCATACCAGACAGCATCCGGGCCTCGCTGGAAGAACGCTTTCTGCACTACATGGGCTCTATCCACGCCCTTGAGCATGCTGCCATTGGCCTGCTGCCCCTGCTCATCATGGCCGACCGCAACGACTTTGGCGGCATTTCCACCCCGCTGCATGCCCAAACCGGACTGTCGGGCGTATTTATTTACGACGGTCTGCCGGGTGGGGCGGGTCTGACCCGTCAGGCCTTTCCCGATGCGCGGGGCCTGCTGGAAGCCACCTTCAAGGCTGTTGCCGCCTGCCCCTGCGAGGACGGCTGCCCCTCCTGCGTGCATTCGCCCAAGTGCGGATCCGGCAACAGACCCATCAGCAAGATCGGCGCGCTGGAGCTGCTGCGCGAAATGCTGGCCCCCGGCACGGAAGGCTATGCCCTGTGCAGCGACCTGCGCATCAGCCCCGCTCCTGACAGGCTGGATATGGAATCGTTGGACGCAGCCTCTGCCCTGGCGGCAGCGCCCCGGCCTGCGGTTTCGGCTCTGGATTTCATCAATGAAGGCAGCCAGCCCAAAGCCGCGCACACTGCAATGGAGGAACAATCCATGAGCAAAAAGCACTCCGCGCCGGACAATCAGAACAGCCTGTTCGGCGCTAACGGCGTTGCGCAGTCCGGCTCCAGCGGCAGCGCCCCCACGCCTCAGAGGGAGGCCAGCAGCGCGCCGGACGCTCAAGGGACAAATACCTTTGACGCCGCAGGCCTGCTGACGCACATTCCCGTGCCGCCGCCAAAAAATTTTGTGGTCTTTGACGTCGAAACCCGGCGCTCCGCCGCCGAAGTGGGCGGCTGGAACCGGGCCGACCGCATGGGCGTGAGTGTTGCCGTGGCCTACGACAGCAAGGCGGACGACTATTTCTCCTATCAGCAGAAGGAACTGCCCGCATTGTTCGAACGCCTGCGCGGGAGCGACCTTGTGGTGGGCTTCAACAACCTGCGCTTTGACTACGCCGTGCTCTCGCCCTTTGCGCCATTTGATCTGCGCACCCTGCCCAGTCTTGATCTTTTGCAGCGCGTGTACGAACGCCTGAACTACCGCCTTCCACTGGACAATCTGGGGCAGGCCACCCTGGGCGAACCCAAGAGCGCCGACGGCCTGCAAGCCCTGCAATGGTGGAAGGAAGGAAAGCTGGAAGATATCGCCACGTATTGCCGCAAGGATGTGGACATCACCCGCCGCCTTTATCTGCACGGTCTGGAGCAGGGCTTTTTGCTGTTCAGCAACAAGGCTGGCTCCCGTGTGCGCGTTCCTGTGGATTTTCACCGGCGTTGAGACTGCCAGCCGGAAAAAGCAAGACGCCCGCAATCGCGGGCGTCTTGCTTTCAAATCTCTGTGACACGGCAGCGTTATTTCAACTTTTTCAGCGTCTTTTCCATGCCTTCCGGCAGGGGATAGCCGTGATCCTCGCCGGGGAACGCGCCTGCGCGCACTTCACGCGCATAGGCCTCCACCGCTGAGCGCAGGCTTGCGCCCACTTCGCCAAAACGTTTGACGAAGCGCGGCAGGTGGCTCAGGGTCATACCCGTCATATCCTGCCACACCAGCACCTGACCATCGCAGCCAGCGCCTGCGCCAATGCCTATAACCGGGATGGACAGGGCCTGGGTCACGCGCTCGGCCAGGGGCGCGGGCACGCATTCCAGCACCAGGGCGAAAGCCCCGGCTTCTTGCAGGGCGCGGGCATCGTCCAGCAGCTTCTGGGCTGCAGCCATGCTTTTGCCCTGCACCTTGAACCCGCCAAAAGCGTTCACCGATTGCGGCGTGAGGCCAAGATGCCCCATGACGGGGATGGAAGCCCGCGTCAGCGCCCGCACTTCTGCGGCAAATTCCGCGCCGCCTTCAAGCTTGACCGCCTGAGCGCGGCCTTCTGTCATGAGCCGCCCGGCGTTGCGCACGGTTTCTTCCACAGAAACATGGTAGCTCATAAAGGGCATGTCGCAGACCACAAGGGCTTTTTGCGCACCGCGCGCCACGGCGGCGCAGTGGCGCACCATGTCGTCCACCGTGACGGAAAGCGTGTCGGGATAGCCCAGCATCACCATGCCCAGCGAATCGCCCACAAGCAGGGCATCCACCCCGGCCATATCCATGACCCGCGCGGTGCTGTAGTCATAAGCCGTCAGCATGACAAGCTTTTCCTGCCCTTTGGCCTCGCGGAAGGTAACTATGGTGTTCTTCATGACTGAGCCTCCTTCTGGTTGGCATCGTGGGCCAGACCCATGATGAGGTGGGTAAGCTTGGCAGCCGTAAAGTCCGCATGGTGCAGGCCCTCAATGGGGGCCAGTTCCACCACGTCCAGCCCCACCACGCGGCGGCCCGCCACGCAGCGTTCCAGCATGTACTGGGCCTCGCGCCAGTTGATGCCGCCGGGCGAGGGCGTTCCTGTTGCTGGCATGATGGACGAATCAAGCCCGTCCACATCAAAGGTGATGTAAATATTTTTGGGGAAATCCTCTGGCAGGGGCAGCTCCGGCAGGCCCACACGGGCGAGGAAATAGGCGTCGTAATGGGTGACGTTGAACTTCTTGCGGATCTCGGCTTCTTCCCGGCAGAAATCGCGCACGGCAAACTGCGTGAGCGGCAGGCCGAGGTCGGCCACGGCACGGTACATGACGCTGGCGTGTGAAAAGGGGCTGCCCTCATACTGGGGCCGCAGGTCGGCGTGGGCGTCAAACTGCACAACGCCAAAGGGTTCGCCCGTTTTTTCAGCCTGCCGGGCAAGTGCCCGCAAGGCCCCGAGCGTCACGGTATGCTCGCCGCCCAACACCACAGGCACTGCCTCGCAGGCAATGGCATGGGCCACAGCGGCCTCTATGCGGTCAAGCGTGTCGGTTATGGGGCCAGCGCAGTCCACGGCCTGAGCGGTAAAAAAACCTGACTCGCCCGGTGCGAATCCGCATTCCCAGGCTTCAAGCTGATGCGAGGCGGCAAGCAGGGCCTGAGGGCCTTTGACCGTGCCGCCGCCATAAGAAACGCTCTGCTCCAGAGGAACGGGGATAATGTGAAACCCTGCCTGCTCCGGTGCAGACTGGGGATATTCAGAAGCCAGAAACTTGTCTTGCATGTGATCCTGCCGTGATTTGACATAAAAAAACGGCCCGCTTGGGGAGGCAGGCCGTTTTGGTTGGAGGAGACTGTCAGCAAAAGAAAGGAAGGTACTTTCCAAGCTGCAATGGCCGTGCCACAAAAAGCAGCATACGGATAATCATATAACCTGCTGCTTTTTATTGGTAATTTTTTACAGCCTCGCAATAGGCGCGTTAAAAATGTTTAACCCCTCGTGCCTGCGCCCTGCCTGGAAGGCGCAAAACTGTACAAAATATTTTCTTGCACAGCCTACTGCACAGTGTCCTTGCCCGGCGCAACAGCCGCACCCTGCAAAGAAAGGGAAAGCTTTTCGGCCAGTTCGCGCGCGGCGGGCGTATTGCGCCATTCGTCAAAGAGTTTCTGCCAGCCGCCAAAATCCACAAAGTTGCGGTCAAGCTGTTCTTCGTGCATCTGCACCCAGGCGTTGAAAAGCTGCATCTGCACCTGGAAGGTGGCGCTCTCAAAAATCATGGCCGCAGTATCGCGGGGCATGACCTGACCGTCCACATGGGCCAGAACAAAATTACAGACCGCGCGGCGGGAAGTTTCAAAGGTCACTTCCTGACCGTTCATGTCTTCTGCCAGGGGCAGCAGCCGGGGGAACATCTCGCTGATGCGCTCCATGGCCTTGACCGGCACGGCGATGAACAGGGCGGGCTGGCCGTCCGCAGCGGCAGGGGCTTCGGGTTTTTCAGAGATGAAATAAAAACGCAGCCAGTTCTCGAACATTACGGCTTCCAGAACCTTGGCAACGCCATTCTGAAATTGTTCTTGAGCTTCGGGCATGGAGACTCCCTTAGTGTTTTACGGCCACGACCCGCAGCCGCCGATAATCAGCAATCCAACCGCCGTTATTCCACATGGATGCGCGCAGGGCATCCGCCACGGCGGCAAAAACTTTTTCCTGAGCCTCTGGGGCCACGCAATCCAGATCCTGGGCAAAAAACTGGGCCATCCAGCGGGCAAGGCTTTCTTCCCCGCCTTTGAGAGGGGTGGGCCTGTCGTATTCTTCCGCCAGCCGCACGGAAAACCCGTGGCGGCTCAGCAGGGCCGCATATTCCTGCGCCGAGGGAAAATAAAAACGCTCGCTGTTCAGATGCGCCGGGCCAATGCCTTCCCCCGCCAGCACGGCCTGAAAGGCCGCCCCAAAGGCAGCGCGGATACGCCCGATATTGCCTTGCGCGCCAAATTCGCACACCAGCAGGCCGCCGGGGCGCAGCGCCCGCGCCATGACGGAGGTCAGGCGCTCCTGATCTTCTATCCAGTGCAGCGCGGCGTTGGAAAACAGCGCGTCCACGCAGCCGTTCCACGGCATGTCGCAGGCGTCCATTACCAGAAATTCCACTCGCGGCAGACGCATCCTGGCCTGCACGATCATGTCGGGCGAGGCGTCAATGCCCACCACGCGGGCGGCTCTGGCGGTCAAGGCTTCTGTCAGTGCGCCTGTGCCGCAGCCTACGTCAACAACAAAGCCCAGACCATCGGGCAGCAGCCCCAGCAGGTTTTCACCGTAGGCTGCCACAAAGTCGTGGCTCTGGTCATAAAGATGGGCATCCCAATCCATGAATCCGGTTCTCCCTGCGCGGCGAAAAAAAGCGCAAGCGCCACTTGTTGTAAACATCAGACTACAGCGCGTCAATGCGGCGGGCTGATTTGCAGCAACAATGCCGCCCGATCCCCGCTAGAAACGAGCAGGCTCAGGCCTGCTTTTCCCGCAATGCGCGCTTTTGCATTTCGCTGTTGCCAACTTGTCCAAGCACTGAGGCGGCAAGCCCGGTGCAGGCGCTCACCAGACCCAGCGGCACGGCGGTATCACCCCCGGCCAGCCCCACAAGAGGGGAGGTGCACGCGCCAAAAATAAAGACCGCCACGCCCAGAATGCCCGAGGCCGTTCCCGCGCCCACATTTTGCGCGCTGATGCCAAGGGTAAAGCTGGTGGGGAGCGTCATGCCCTGGAGGGCGATCATGAAAAACAGCCCCACGAGCAGCGGCAAGGGCGAGGCTGGCGCTATCACCGTCACGGCCAGTACGCCAAGGCAGGCCGCGCAGCGCAGCGTGTTGCCGATTTGCAGCAAACGGGCTTCGCCAAAACGGCGCGACAGCCGGGCCGTGGCAAGGGCAACAAACATGACGCTCAAGGCGTTGCAGCCAAAAATGACGCTGTAGCCCTGCGGTGAGATGCCGTACATGCCCTGCAGCACAAAGGGCGAGGCCGCCACGTAACCGAAAAATCCGCCCATGGTGAAACCCTGCACGCCCACATAGCACATGAAGGGTTTTTGCCGCAAAAGCTCGCCCATGGCCTTCCACGAGGCGCGCAAGCCCCCCTCGCGGCGCATGGTTTCCGGCAGGGTTTCGGGCAGGCCCACGGCGCTCAGCACGATCAGCAGCACCCCAAAGCCCGTCAGAAAATAAAAAATCAGGGGCCAGCCGCTCAGGGATGCCAGCCAGCCGCCCAAGAGCGGCCCGGTAATGGGGGCAATGCCGTTGACCGCCATGAGCAGGCTCATGAAGTTGGTCAGCTCCGGCCCGCGAAACAGGTCGCAGGCCATGGCGCGGGCCAGCACAATGCCCCCTGCCCCGCCAAGCCCCTGCGCAAAACGCAGGGCAATAAAGCTGTTGCCCGTTTTGGCCGCTGCGCAACAGATGGAAGCCAGCGTAAAGAAGATCAGCGCCATGAACAGCGGCTTGCGCCGCCCGGTGGAATCTGAAATGGGCCCCACAAACAATTGACCGAGGGCCATGCCCAGCAGACAGGCCGTGATGGTCAACTGGGTTGTTGCCGTGGAGATATTAAGGTCTGCCGCCAGGGCGGGCAGGCTTGGCAGATAGGTATCGGTACACAGCGGGCCAAAGGCGGCCATCATGCCCAGCAAGAGCGCCAGAAACAGCCTGCGACGGCGGGGCAGCCTTGCGCCGGCACCCACAATATAATCATTTTCCGTAATGCGCATGTTTGTCCTTTTTCTTTTCTTTGCGCGATATTCGGGACGGACGCTGGCAAAGTCAAGGGCGGGGAACACCCCTGCGCGGCTCTGGTATGCGCTGCCGCCTTATGCTACCCTGCGCACATGATTGATTACGCTCAAGCCCTTAACGAAGCCCAGTACGAGGCAGCCACCTGCGGCGACGGCCCGGTTCTGGTTGTGGCAGGCGCAGGCAGCGGCAAAACCCGCACCATCGTCTACCGTCTGGCATGGCTGGCAGAGCACGGCGTCGAACCTGACGCCATGCTCCTGCTCACCTTTACCCGCAAGGCAGCGCAGGAAATGCTGCACCGCGCGGGGCTGTTGCTCAATCAGGGGCTTGCGGGCGTGCAGGGCGGCACCTTTCACGCCTTTGGCTTTGGGGCGCTCCGGCGCTGGAAGCCCGACTGGCTTGGCGACAGACCTTTTACAGTCATGGATTCCGCCGACATCAACGAGGCGGTCAAGCACTGCAAGGATCAGCTCAAGCTGGGCAAGGGCGACAGGTCGTTTCCCAAAACCCAGAGCATTGTGGGGCTGCTGAGCAAGGCCCGCAACAAGGAGCTGCCGCTGGACGAAGTGCTGCGACGCGAGGCCTTTCACCTGCTGCCCCACGCCGATGGCCTGGCCCGGCTGGGCGATGCCTACAATGCCTACCGCCGCGACAAGGGCCTGCTGGATTACGATGATCTGCTGTTCGAGCTTGAGGCCCTGCTGCGCGAAAATCCGCTGGCGGCCGCCTCGCTGCGGCAGAGGTTCAGCCATATTCTCGTTGACGAGTATCAGGATACAAACCTGGTTCAGGCCCGCATTGTGCGCCTGCTGGCAGGGCCCTTGGACGGCCCCCCAGGCAACGTCATGGCTGTGGGCGACGAAGCCCAGTCCATCTATGCTTTTCGCGGTGCCAATGTGCGCAACATATTGGACTTCCCCACGCTTTTTCCCGGCGCGCGCGTGGTGCGGCTGGAAGAAAACTACCGATCCACCAAGCCCGTGCTGGATGTGGCCAACAACCTGCTCTCCCACGCTGCGGAATCCTTCCGCAAAAACCTGTTCACGCGCAAGGAAGGCGGCGACCCCGTGCGCCTTGTGACGCCGCTCAGCGACATGAGTCAGGCCAAGCTGGTGGTGCGCCGGGTTGAGGAACTGCTGGCGACCCACCTGCCGCACGAAATCGCGGTGCTGTTCCGCGCGGGCTTCCATTCCTATAACCTGGAAATGGCCCTCAATCAGGCGGGCATTGCCTTTCGCAAATACGGGGGGCTGCGCTATACCGAGGCTGCCCACGTCAAGGATGTTATCGCCTACGCGCGCCTGCTGCTCAACCCGCTCGACCTGCCCGCCTTTGCCCGCGTGGCGGCCCAGCACAGCGGCATTGGCCCCAAGACGGTAGAAAAACTCTATGCCGTGGCCCGCAGCGGCGACCAGAAATCCACAGAAAAAGCCTTTGCCAAGTATCCGGGTTTTCTGGAAGACATGCGCTTTGTGGACGACCTGCGCGCCCGGCCCATGCCGCCATCGGGGACGCTGTCGTCCGTTCTTGAACATTACCGCCCCCGCCTCGAAGCCCTCTACCCGGAAGACTGGCCCCGCCGCCAGCAGGGGTTGGAAGAAATCATCCAGATGGCCTCCGGCTACAGCGAGCTGGATCTTTTTGTGGCAGATCTTGCCCTTGAAGCGCCGGAAGACGATGACGCCGACAGCAACGAGGGCAAGATCACCCTTTCCACCGTGCATTCGGCCAAGGGGCTGGAGTGGAACGCCGTTCTGATCATTGATCTGGTGGAAGACCGCTTTCCTTCGCGCCACGCACTGGCCCGGCCAGAAGATTTTGAAGAAGAGCGCCGCCTCATGTACGTGGCCTGCACCCGCGCGCGCCAGTGCCTTGACCTCTACGCCCCTGCCTCGCTCTACAACAGGGCGGAGCGCGGCAGTCAGCACGTGAGCCAGAGCCCCTTTGTGCGCGAGCTTGCACCCGGCATGGTTGAAGAATGGATTGAAGGGTTTGGCGGTGTGCTTTCGCGCCGCAGCGTGGGCGGCGTAGGTTTTGGGCGTAAAACCGCCATGCCTTCCGCTGGCGGGCCTAGCGGCGCGCAGGGCTTTTCTGGCGGGCTTTTGCCGCGTCCGCAGCGCTCGCCGAGCCACGATGCCTATGACGACTGCCAGCTTGCGCCAGACGATGCGGGCAGGCAGGCCACTCCTCTGACGAATCCTGCACCCGCTCCTGTGCCCACGCAGGGGAATTCAAGGCCACAAGCCGCAGGCGATGGCGAACTGTGTTACTGCCGTCACCGTATTTTCGGGCGCGGCAAGATCGTGCGTCATTTGCCGCCGGACAAGGTGCAGGTGAATTTCCCCGGCTTCGGCCTCAAGGTCATCCTGAGCGAATATCTGATTCTGGAGAGCTGATATGGTTCCGCCCCACGCATCCCCGGCTTCTCATGGCTCTCTTTCTGAAGACGGCATTCTGGCCTGTCTTGGCAGACATTTTCCGCAAACCGGGCCTTCCCTGCTGCTGGGCAGGGGCGATGACTGCGCCGTGCTGCGCGGCGGCAAGCCCCTTGCCGTGAGCAGCGATCTTTTTCTGGAAGACGTGCATTTTCGCCGCTCGTATTTTACCCCTGAAGAAACAGGCTACAAGGCGCTGGCTGTCAATGTGAGCGATCTTGCGGCCTGCGGGGCGCGGCCCGCGGCCTTTACCCTGTGCCTCGGCCTGCCCGGCTGGGTGGACGAACCGTGGCTGGACGCGTTTTTCTCGGGCATGGCGGGTCTTGCCAAGCAGCACAACATGGTGCTAGCCGGGGGCGACCTTTCCGGCTGCGAGCGGCTGCATATTTCTGTGACCGTGTGGGGCGAGCCCGCCGACCCCGGTACCTTTCTTGTGCGCGGCGGCAGCATGCCCGGCGATGTGCTTTTTGTGGTGGGGCGTCTGGGCCTTGCCCGCGTGGGACTCAAAGCTCTTGAAGCTCAGGGCCGCGCGGCCCTGGATCTGTGGCCCGCCGCCTGCGCGGCGCACCTGCACCCCGAGCCGCAGGTGGACGCTGGCCTCATGCTGGCGCGGGCGGGATTCAACGCCCGGCCGCCTGCGCTCATGGATGTTTCTGACGGCATCATGCGTGATCTGCCCCGGTTGCTTGGCCTTACGGGCGAGTTGAGCGCTGCGGGGCAGGTCTCGCGCGGCAGTCTGGGGGCGGAGATCATGCTGGCCCGTGGGCAACTGCACCCGGAAGTAGTGGGCTATGCCGAGGCCAATGGCAAAAATCCCGTACACGAGGCCCTGCTTGGCGGCGAGGATTACGCCCTGCTTGGTTCGTGCGCACCCGACATGCTGCCCCCCCTGCATGCTGCCATACCGCGCCTTACAAGCATCGGCGTTGTGACTGCGGGCGGCGGCATTGTGTGCAACAACGAGCCGCTGGACACTCTGGCGGAAATGCGCGGCTTTGACCACTTTGAACGCAAAGGGCAGGAAGCCTGACATGCGCGCATGGCAAAACAAAGGAAACCCCGCATGAGCATCACCTCGCAGCGGTCAACAACCGCGCCGATCCCAGAAGATCAACCTTCCATCCCTTCTGAAATGGTTGAAGAATTTCGCGCAGTTTGCCGCGATGCATGGAAGCAGGGCCTGCTGTCCGGCTGCAACGGCAACGCCAGCCGCAGGCTTGGCAGCCATACGCCGGAGCTTGTCTGCATCACCCGCAGCGGCGCTGCCAAGGGCAGGCTGACCGCCGCCGACTGCTGCCTTATGGACATCGCCACTGGCGCTGTTGTATCCGGCGGTCCCGCATCCACCGAATCAGGCATGCACCTCGCCATCTACCGCACTCGCCCGGACTGCAACGCCATTCTGCACACCCATCCCCGCCGACTGCTCGCCTTGAGCCTGCGGCTGGCGGGCAGACAGGAAGACTTTTTGCGCCTGCCCCTTTTTGAAGCCGAAGTATGGCGGGCCAAGCTGGGCTTTGCCCCGGCACTTCCCCCCGGCACTACCGAGCTGGCAGACGCCGTGGCTCTGGCTGCCAGCAGCAAGGATGCCGTGTGGATGGCCGGGCACGGCCTGTGCTGCCTTGGGCGCACCCTGGCCGAAGCCCTGTGCCTTGCAGAAGAACTGGAACATCTTGCCGCGCTGCAGATACTTGCCACAGTTTAGTGCAGGCATTGCCGCACTTTTCTTTCAGCCCGCATCTTGCGGGCTTTTTTGTTTCTTTAAGTGTTACAACTTGCAAAAACATATGCGCTATTGTAGCATTCAATAAAATTTCGTAACACAAACTCAAAGGAGCCCCCCACCATGCATATCCGTTCGCACTTCTGCGCTGCCCTGGCCCTTATGGGTCTCATGATTTCCAGCACTGCCGCCCTGGCCCACGAATTTATCCTCAAGCCCGACACGGCAACCCCTGCCGCCGGGCAGAAAACCCGCATGCAGGCGCAGGCAGCCCATGTGTTCATGGTCAGCGAAGAAGCCGAAAATCCCGCCAACGTGCGTCTGTACCTCTTGCAGGGCGACAAAAAAACCGACATCGCCCTTGTGGAAGACAAGGCGCTCGTTTCGCTGGTGGGCGACTTCACCCTCGCGCAGAACGGCCCCGCCATGCTGGTGGGCCACCGCCTGCCCCAGATATGGTGCGAAACAACGCAGGGTGAAATGGAAGGCAGCCGCGCCGCCCTTGAAGCCAAGGGCATGAAGGTCAAATCTTCCGGCAAGTATGAAAAATTCGCCAAGACCCTGCTCAATCCCGCCAGCAACGACACCCTGTTCGGCAAGGCACTTGGCCAGGATCTGGAACTTGTGCTGCTGACCAACCCCGCAGACATCAAGCCCGGCGCACCCCTGAACGTACAGGTGTTGCTGCGCGGCAAGCCCGTGCCCAATGCCACTGTGGGCCTGACCCACGATGCCTTCAGCAAGGATCAGGACACCTACAAATCCAAGGCGCAGACCGATGCGCAGGGCAAGGCCTCCTTTACCGTGGACAAGCCCGCCCTGTGGATGCTGCGTACCACGGTGGTTGAAAAGACCCCCGGCGCGGACGCTGACGAGCACCATCTGCGCGCCACCTATGTGTTCCCCGTAAAGTAGCCCCCATATCCACACGCACGCAGGCGGGGGAAGGTTAGCTTTCTCCCGCCTGATCGCATTCCCACACCTGCTTGAGGCAAGGATAGTTATATGCGCATTTTCCTTTTGGGGCGCTGCGCCGCCATCAGCCTTGCGGTTGCGCTGCTTCTGACAGGCGCTGCGGCCCAGGTTTCGGCCCATGCCCTGTATGCGGCAGACACCCGGCACGACGGCGTGGTGCTTGTGCAGTTTGCCTACTCCAGCGGCGAGCAGCCCACCTATGCCAAGGTGGAGGTTTACAGCCCCGCAGACGACAAGGTGGAATTTCAGAATGGCCGCACTGACGCGCAGGGGCGCTTTGCCTTCATGCCTGATGCGCCGGGCCGCTGGCGTATCATAATGGCCGACAACATGGGCCACAGGGTTGAACACCCGGTGGAGGTCAGCGCCGCTCAGGGGGCCGCAGCAGCAGACAGCGGGCACGATGCTGGGCCGGGCGGCTTTGCCATGCCCTTGCGCATTCTGCTTGGCCTGAGCCTGATCGCCAACATGGCGCTTGCGGCAGCCGTGCTGCGGCGCAGAAAAAAACTTACGGTCTGACCGCCGCTCCAAATTATTTTTGACCGCAAAAAACCGGGTGCTTCCATGAGGAGACACCCGGTTTTTACATCTGGCGAAAAACGGTTATTTCGGCTCGATAACTTCCCTGCCGCCCATGTAGGGCACCAGCGCCTTGGGCAGCACAAGGCTGCCGTCCTTTTGCTGGCAGTTTTCAAGGATGGCGGCAATTGTGCGGCCCGTGGGCAGGCCGGAACCGTTGAGCGTGTGCAGGAACATGGCCTTGCCGCCCTTGGGCTTGAAGCGGATATCGGCCCGGCGGGCCTGAAAATCCGTGCAATTGGAGCAGGACGAAATTTCGCGGAAGGTTTTTTGCGTGGGCAGCCACACTTCCACATCATAGGTCTTGGCGGAGCTGAAGCCCATGTCCCCCGTGCAGAGAGTGATGACGCGGTAGGGCAGTTCGAGCATTTCCAGCAGGTTGCAGGCATGACCGCGCATGATCTCAAGCTGGTTGAAGCTGTCGTCAGGATGGGCGAAACGCACCATCTCGACCTTTGTGAACTGGTGCATGCGGATAAGGCCGCGCGTATCCTTGCCCGCGCTGCCCGCCTCGGAGCGGAAACAGGGCGTGGCCGCGCAGTAGGCGCGGGGCAGATCGGCCTCGTCCAGCACTTCGCCAGCGTGCAGGTTGGTCAGCGGCACTTCGGCAGTGGGGATCAGATAGTATTCCCACTCGCGCAGCTTGAACAGGTCTTCCTCAAACTTGGGCAACTGGCCCGTGCCTGTCATGCTGGCGCGGTTGACCATATAGGGCGGGCAGACTTCAATATAGTCTTCGGCCACTGTGTGCTGATCAAGAAAAAAGTTTACCAGTGCGCGCTCAAGGCGGGCGCCCCAGTTCAGGGACACCACAAAACGGCTGCCAGTCAGGCGGGCGGCGCGCTCAAAATCAAGCCCGCCAAGGGCCACGCCCAGATCGCCATGCTCGCGCGGCTCAAAATCAAATTCCCGCGGCGTGCCCCAGCGGTGCACTTCCACGTTTTCCGATTCGTCCTTGCCCACTGGCACGGCGGCGTCAGGCAGGTTGGGCACGCGCATGAGCCATGTTTCCACATCGGCCTTGGCCTGGGCGGTTTCAACGTCCAGTTCCTTGATACGGTCGGAAACGCCGCTCATTTCGGCCAGCAGGGCCGTGGCATCTTCGCCCGCGCGTTTTTTGGCGGCCACTTCGGCAGAGGCCGCGTTGCGGCGGCTCTTGAGGGTTTCCACCTCGGTCAGCAGGGCGCGGCGGCGGGCGTCCAGCGCCAGAAATTCATTAACATCCAGATCCGAATGCCGGTCGGTCAAAGCCTTGGTCAGCACTTCGGGCTGCTTTTGCACCAGTTTGAGGTCAATCATAGCCGCTCCTGAAAAAAACGCGCACCGCGCGGGATATAGCAGAATCTGCTCCGCATGAGGATGGGGAGCGCAACAGACAGGCTGTAGCATGCTGGGCCGCTGCCTGCAAGGCGGCTGCATGCGGCCTGTATCTGACAATCCGGCGCAGGCAGACCTGCAAACCTTGCAAAAGGCAAATTTTGCGTATACGTAGTAACGAGTATTCTGGAGATTTTCTATACAAGTTACGTGAGGCCGTCATGAAACATTTACGCATTGTTCTTTGTGTATCCCTGCTGGCGTTGCTTGCAGCCTGCGGGCCGAGCAACAATGTTCGACTCTTGCCGCCGCCCGCTCTGGACGCTTCGGTGCTTCCTTCTCCCAACGCGCCCCGTGTGACCGTTGTGATGTTTGAAGACAAACGCATGGATCAGACCGTCATTGGCACCCGCCGCGACAGCAGCGCGTTTGTCACCACCGACAATGTCGCCCAGTGGATCAGCAAGGCTCTGGCCGATGAACTTGCGCGCAACGGCATGCAGGTTTCCTATTCCATCAGCGTGAACGAAGCGCGCAAGGGCAACCCCGACTTTATGGTCACTGGCCAGGTCGATGAAGCCAACATCCGCGAAACGTCCACCACCGACATGTCCACATCGCTGCGCGCAAACTACGTGCTTGCCAACCGGCAGGCGCGCATCCTGCGTGAATCGCTCAACGCTTCGCAGTCGCGTACCGGCCTGCCCTCCGGCAGCGCTGCCGACAACCTGATGCTGGAAACTCTGCGCGACCTGGTCAAGCCCATGGCGCACAAGATTGTCCAGACCATCGAGGCAAAAAAATAAGCCCATGCGGGCCTTGCGTACATTGTTTTCCAGCTTGCCCATGGCGGTTCTGCTGGGAACTTTTGCCCTGCCGCCGGTCTTGCTGACCGGCGGTGCGGCATACGCAGCAGAACATACGCCCGGCCCTCCGGCGGCAGTCTCTGCCGCTGACAAACCAGCAACTGCGGGCAAGGGTACCCACGGCAATGCGGCTGACAACAACCCAGCCGAAAGGGCCAGCCCCTCTTCTCCCGCGCCTGATCCGCTCTCGCCTTTGGAAAACGGCCCATCTGCTTCCAGACCAGGCCCCCTCCCCCTGCCATCGCCCGTTCTTCGTAGCGCGCACTGCCCCGCCGCTCCACTGCCCCCGCATGCCCAAAGGCTGTGCGCGGAAGCCGCGGCCCTTCTGGATGCCCTGCACACTGCCGCAGCAGCCCTACCCAACAGACGCGACATCCGCATGGGCATAACCGACTTCAACGAATACACGGCGCTGGCCGCAGAACTGTACACCCCGCTGACAGAAGTTGACCATGCTGCCGCTGGCGGGGATTCCGGCGCACAAAGCATCACAGTCACCTTGCTGGCCCGGCCAGATGCGGCGGAAACATTGCTGCGGCTGCTACGCAATCCAGATGCCCTGAAAGTGCGGCGTTTGTTGCTGGCAGACCTGATGGCCGCAACGGCAAACGCCCAGCAGGTCGCTCAGGAGCTCGCTGCCGCCGATGCCCTGCCTGGAGCTGGCGGCTCCGGCGATGTGTCTCCCGGTTCTGGCGGTACATGGTATATTGCCAAGGTGACACCGCCGGGGCAGTTGACCCAGCACCCCCCCATGCCTACTCCCGAGGACATAGCCAAAGAGGCGGCGCAACAGAAGGCGCAGCAGAACGCTGATGCTCTGGCAGACACTTTTGCCGCCGCCATTACGGCTCTGGATACCTTACGCCTTTCGCCCGAGGGCTGGCTGACCTCGGCGGACTCTCTGGCAGCCCTTGAAAAAGCTGCCGTCAATCTGCCGCAAAGCGCCGCTGCCCAGCTACTCCTGGGCGAGGCTCTTTTACAGGCAGGCATGCCGCAGCGCAGTATCGCTTCCTGCACTGCCGCACTGGAGCTTGCCCCTGACCTTGGGCGCGCGCGGTACATCCGCGCACTGGCCCACTGGCGCTTGCAGCAACTGGCTCTTGCCGAAGATGACCTGAGCGCGGCGCTGGAAGCTACAACGAATGCTTTTCCTCACACTTCGGACAAAGTCCGGCTTTTGCGGGCGCGCGGCGCGTTGCGCATGCTGCGCAGCAACGAACCGGGCATGTGCGATGATCTGGCCGCCGCCTGCGCTCTGGGCGACTGCGATGGCCTTGCTGCCGCCCGTGGGCAGCAGATGTGCCTTACATCTCCAAGGCAAGAGGGAGGCCAGCCCGAGGCTGATGCCGTCACCCCCCAAGTGCCAGCAAAGGCTGGCGACACGGCGGCAAAACCATGAGCCGCTCCCCCTTGCTTAAGGTTTACGGGCATGTGTACCCTGTAAACAACGATTTTTACGCGGCTCTGGAACAGGCCTGCGCCGATGCCATGCCGGATGAAGATGACGTGCCTGTTCTTGAGCGTGACGGCGACATGGCCCGCATTTCTTTTGAAGGGATGTACTTTCCCGTGGATGAAGTACTGGCTGTGTTTGGGGAGCACCTGTGCCCCGAACATAAGGGAAAGCTCGATGTGCTTGATATGGAGGGCTGGCGGCTTTATCGCCATGCCTTCAACCACGGGCGTATTGAAAGCCACAGTGCTCCGCTGAACAATGTTCTGGATTACTCCGGTCATTGATTTATTCGAATTTTTCCCTGCCTGCCTTAATTTCATCACCTTGCACAGAGGTATTCCGCGCTTGCGCCGTTATTCCAGAATGTGATTTGATCACATTTTATGTGTAAGTTTCCGCGCCAGAGAATTATGGTTTTCATATTTTTTTTGTTCGCGTCCTCCCTTTGCTCCCATAATCACAACCATTGTGCCCGCCGGATAGTTGGCATCTTCGATATTTCTTTGGCCCTCGCCTTTCTGTCCGAAATCTCTGGCGAAAGGCTTCCCTTATGTATATTCTGGCGTTGAAATCGACAGAGTCTTTGCCGCAGTTCTGCGCAGCAGGGGCAATGCCCCTGAACCAGTCAGGGCGGCAAGGGAGGGGGAATCGTGTCGATGCAAAAAAATACCAGAAAATCATTTTGCTGGGGCGTTGACCCTGATCTGGTCTATCGTAATGTGGACACTGCAAAGGAGCGGTTGCTGGAATTGCCAGTGGGATCACTGACGGGCAAATTTCTGGTTCATTGCATGCACCCGGATGATGCCGCCATGCTGCGCCGCGCCCTTGCTTCTGCCGAGCCCAGGGCGCTCACAGGCTGCACCGTGCGCTATGTGTGCCCAAAGGGTACACACACGGTTACCAGCCTGAGCATAAAACCTCTGCGCAGTGCCTGCGGCACACTTCTCGGCTTTGAAGGCGAAGAACACAGCATAGGTTCTGTGGACATGCACGGAGATTTCGCGCCCATTTTTGAGGAGGTATTTGCGCACGATTTCATGGCGCTCTGCATCGTCAACAGGGATGGGCAACTGCTGGCGGTCAACGCGCAGTACGCCATTATTGCGAACAAGCCCGCCAACGCCCTGGTGCGCGCCCACATTCTTGAAGCGGGCGTTCCCTCTGTTGAAGATGTGGACAGGGCCTTCAGCTTTCTTCCGTCTGGCAAAAGCATCGCCGAGCAGGAGATCATCTGGGACGACAAGGACTACGTCATGGCCATGTACGGCCTGCCCGACGCCTGCGGCGAGATTCGCTCCATCTGTGTTTCGCTGCGCGACATAAGCCTGCGCAAGGGGCTGGAACGCCGGCTGGAGGCCGCCAATCGCCAACTGGAAGAGATGAATCTCAAGGATTACCTGACAGGCGTGTTCAACCGCCGCCATTTTGATGAAGCCCTGCAAAGGGAAGTGGCGCGCCTTGCGCGGGAAGGCGGCGAAATGTGCATTGGCATGGTCGATGTGGATAAATTCAAGCTGTACAACGACGCCTATGGGCACCTTGCCGGGGACGACTGCCTCGCCCGTGCGGCAAAGGCCATGAGCGCCGCGCTTTTCAGGCCAGGTGATGAACTGTTCCGCTACGGCGGCGAAGAATTCGCCATCATCATGCCCCAAACAGGCAAGAAAAGCGCCACAATGGTTGCCGAGCGCGTGCGCGAAGCCATCAGCGCCCTGCGCATCCCCCACTGCCAAAGCGCCCTTGGGCATGTGACCATCAGCATAGGCGTTGCAGCGCTCGATGCAGCCAGCGCCCTGTCAGGCCACACGGCCTGCGAAGAGCTCATCAGGGTAGCGGACAAAGCCCTGTACGCCGCTAAAAACAGCGGGCGCAACAAGGTCGCCTCAGCCGCGTGCAGCATTGCTGAGAGCGATTAACAGCGCAAAGCAAAGCCCCGCTGGTTTATCCGGCGGGGCTTTGCTGTTAAGGCAAGCTTGATTAAAAGCGCGTCTGGCGCGGGCTTATTCCCGCTCAAAAAGTGATTTCTGGATCAGGGCGTCCGCACGGTCATCGGCTCCGCGCAGGGAATCGTACGCCTTCTGCAAGGCATCGGGCCAGTCCGTGTCGCTCACGTCGCTGATAAACAGCAGGGTCAGATCGCCTTCAGTGGACACATCCGCATGGGTCATGACCCTGCCGGACATAGCCTGAAACGTCCAGCCGCCGCCGTCGTCAGCCTTTGAAGGCGCAGTGCCTTTAAGCCTGGCCGACTGCTTTTCGGCAAACTGTTTGGGCGTCAGATTACCGGTTTCCGCCTTGGTAAAAATACCAATGGAAAAGAATGAATCCTGCCCGCAGGAAACGGTTACGATGCTTTCTTTTTCTGTTGCCGAGCACTTGGCGGGCAAGTCTATGCTGAAATGGTTAAATTTTTTTTCCGCAGCGGCAGCCGCCCCGCACAGGCCCGCCAACAGCACACAGGCCATCAATGAACCCAACAGCGCATATTTCATGGACAAGCTCCTTGAAATGTCCGCGCAGTGCGCGGTATTTTTCGGGCGGAAGTATCGCACAAGGAAGGGCGGCTGTCTAGAACAGCCGCCCAGAATACTCATAATGCCAGAGATTTATTAACTATTATTGTCAGAGCGCATTGGCGTCGGCACTATCTGTAACGCTGCTCCCCTAAAACTGATAAAGAAACACAGGGCTGCTGGAAGAAAGGCTGCCCAGCGCGCTCAGATCAACCCCAAGCATGGTTTTGAGGCTGCGCGGCAGCCAGCCGCCTTCCTTGGGCCGGGTCACAAGCTTGCGCTCCGCTGGTACGCCGCACTGCTCCGAAAGCCACGCCAAAGCCGTTTGCTGCCCGCCCAGTTCGTCCACCAGCCCAAGCTGCACGGCCTCACGCCCGGTAAAAATCTTGCCGCTGGCAAGCGCGGCGGCGCGGGCATGCTCCATGTGCCGCCCATCGGCCACTATGTCCACAAACTGCTGGTGCATGTCGTCCAGCACTTTTTTAAAGTAGTCGCGCTGCTCGGTACTCAACGGGCGCATGTAGGAACCGGCGTCTTTGTAGGGGGCGGTGGTTATGGTCTCCTGCCCCACGCCTATTTTACCCATTAGGCCCTGTAACTGCGGAATGTCCATGCGGACGCCAATGGAGCCTGTCACGGTGGAGGCATTGGCAAACACGCGCGATCCCGCCATGCTAACCATTAGCCCGCCCGAAGCAGCCAGAGACCCCATGCTGACAGCCACGGGCTTTTTGCGGGCCAGCTCACGCACGGCACTATAGATTTCCTGCGATGCCGCTGCGCCCCCGCCAGGCGAATCCACGCGCAGCAGCACACCCGCTATCATGGGGTCGCGCTCCACCTTGCGTATCCACTCAAGGGCAGGTTCCGGATCCATGATGGGGCCGGAAACAGACACAAGGGCTATGCGCTGGCCGCCCATGAGGCCGTTGCTGCCGAGGGCAGCGCCAAACACGCCGACACCTGCCAGCAAAAGCAGTATCAGCCCCCAAAAGATGACCGGATGCCGCTTGCGGAACGGACGGCGCAGCAGATCCTTCCATACGTTTGCCGGAACCTGGGCCAGCGGGCAGGCGCAGGACTGCCCCGCCGTGGGTGCAGGCGCTGCTGCTGAGGACGCCGCAGATGGTGCAGGCTCGGCTGGGCCGCCCTCGGGCATGGCGGACATGGAAAGCGGGGACTCTGTATTCAATGAAAATTCCTGATTGCTCATAACGCTCTTTGACCTGATTGTAGTTGTGACGGGCCTTGGCCCGATGGTGGAAAAATTCGCAGGCTGGCGGCACTATCGCCGGGGATGGCCGCATGCCCTTTCAATGGCTTGGGAAATGCCTTATGGCAAGGGGCTGGGCACACGGTTGGGCTGACGGCAGAAGCTGGAGACTGGCGCGGAGCGGGATTGTTTATGCAGGTTTATTCGGCGGCAAACTATCTGCCCGGTTCGTGACGCGGATGGCGGCCCAGGGGAGCCCGCACTTTTCAGGCACAGCCTGATGCTGTTGCACTGGCGCGCCCCGCACGATGCAGGACGCGCCCATTGTATTTAGCGTTGCATGGGCTCTGGCCAGAATTCTGCGGCCATTTCGCGCAGCTTGAACTTCTGGATCTTGCCGCTGGCCGTAAGCGGGAACCCTGTTATTGTTTTGATGTACTTGGGTATTTTATACCACGACACCTTGCCGCGACAAAAATCGCGCACGTCTTCCGGCAGAATTTCCACACCGGGGCGGGGGATGATGAAGGCCGCGACCTCTTCGCCGTACTTGCGGCTGGGAACAGCCACAACCTGCACGTCCAGAATGCCGGGCATGCCCATAAGGAACTCTTCAACCTCACGCGGATAGATATTTTCGCCGCCACGGATAATCATATCCTTGATGCGGCCTGTCACACGCAGGTAGCCGTTTTCGTCCATAACGCCCAGATCGCCGGAATGCAACCAGCCTTCGGGGCTGATGGCCTTGGCCGTGTCATCGGGCATATTGTAGTAGCCCTTCATGACATTGTAGCCACGGCAGAGGATTTCGCCCACCTCGCCGCGCGGCAGTTCCTCGCAGGTATCGGGGTCGCCCACGCGCACTTCAATGCCAGGCATGGCGCAACCCACGGTTTCGCAGCGCAGCGACAGGGGATCGTGAATGTCCGACTGGGTCATCACAGGCGAAGCTTCCGTAAGGCCGTAGCAGATGGTGATTTCCGTCATGTTCATGTCGTCCACCACGCGGCGCATGAGCGGCTCGGGGCAGACGGAACCAGCCATGATGCCGGTGCGCATGTGCGAAAGGTCAAAACGCTTGAAAAGCGGATGCTCCAGCTCTGCCAGAAACATGGTAGGCACGCCGTACACAGCCGTGCAGCGTTCGCTGTCGAGCGCAGCCAGCACCTTGAGCGCGTTGAACGACTCAAGGATAACCATGGTCGCGCCGTGGTTCACTGCGGCGGAGACGCCAAGCACGCAGCCGAAGCAGTGGAACAGCGGCACCGGCAGACACACCCTGTCTTCCGGGCCGAAATTCTGGTGGCGACCAATCCAGTACCCGTTCAGCCCCACGCCCACATGGGTCAGCATGACTCCGCGCGGAAAGCCCGTGGTGCCCGAGGTGTACTGCATGTTGATGACATCCCACGGCTGGAGCAGGGCCTGACGGGCGGCGTATTCCGCCTCGTCCACCATGACGGAAAGGGCGAGTATTTCCGGCACGGAATACATGCCCCGGTGCTTTTCCGCCCCCAGAAAGCACACGCGCTTGAGGTGCGGCAGGCTTTTGCACACAAACCTGTCGCGCGACTGCAAACGCAGCTCAGGCGCAATGCGGTAGAGCGTGTCCAGATAATCGTGGTCGCGCACGCTGTCGATAAGAAAAATATTTTCGCACTCGGAGTGGGTGAGCAGATAGCGCAGCTCGTGTTCACGGTAATTGGTGTTTACCGTAATAAGTATGGCGCCGATTTTTGCCGTGGCGAATTGCAATGCCACCCAGTACGGCACGTTGGTGGCCCATACTGCGACCTTTTCACCCTTCTGCACGCCAAGAGCCATCAGCCCTTTGGCGAAATCGTCCACCAGAGCGCCAAACTCGCTCCAGGTCTGGCGATAGTTGCGGTCAGGGTATACCAGGGCTTCATTATCGGGAAAGCGCGCCACAGTGTGGTCAAGCACCTGCCCCAACGTCCATTCGCGCAGTTCAAACTGCGCCTGACGCTCACGAACTTTTTCTTCCATGCATCCTCCCAAAGGCGTGTTGCGGCGAGTGCGCCGCTGTTACGCGGTGTGCGGTCTGAAGGGCCATGAATCGCGCCCTGGAGCAGACCAACAGAAAGTGAACATGCCCTAGGGATTGTAAGTCACAGCCAGAAATTCCACAGGCTCGTCGCCCGCAGCGCCCACGTAATGAGGCACAATGGAATTGTAGTAAATTGTTTCGCCGGGCTTGAGCACGCGGGTTTCGCGGCCATAGACCACAAGCAGTTCGCCCTTGAGCACGCAGATAAATTCCTCGCCCTGATGCGAGGTGGTCTTGCGTTCGCCGCTGTCGGGGAAAATGCGGATGTGGAAGGGTTCCATGTTGCGGTCGTTCTTGCCCTTGGCCAGCGCATGATAGGTATAGCTGGGGCGGGGGACGCGCCCTGTGTGCAGCGCTTCATCGGCCTCGGCCTCGCCATTGATGCTGCTCACCACCGGGTCGCGCGAAAACTGGTCGTCCAGAAAAGTGCCAAGGCGCACGCCAAGAGCGCGGGCCACCTTTTGCAGGGGGCCGATACAGGGATAGATGGCGTCTGATTCCAGCTTTTCAAGATAGTCTTCCGTAAGGCCCGTATTCTGGGAAAGGGTTTGCAGGTCAACTTCGCGTTCTTCGCGAAATCCACGGATGCGGGAACCAATGGTACGCACGGGGGGCATAGACGCTCCTGATTACCGGATATGCCGGGTTGGATGCCGCTCTGGCAGGATGACGTGGCGGCAAGCAACCCACTAAATACCGAAAAGCCCGTGCGCTCGCAAGCAAACATGCGCTGTTGAGCGGCCATACAGTACCCCTGCTGACACATTTTGCTCTTTGCGTTATGATGAAAGGCATGAGCAAACAACCGTTGGTCAGAAGGGCTTTTGTGGCTTCCGGGCAGGTGCAGGGCGTGGGCTTTCGCCCCTTTGTCTATCGCCTCGCAGCCGAAGGCGGGCTTACAGGCACTGTGGGCAACACCTCTGAAGGCGTGCGCATGGAAATGCAGGGCGCAGCGGCGGAAGTGCAGCGCTTTGGCCACCGCCTGCGCGCCGAACTGCCGCCGCTGGCACGGCTGACCGGAGTGGACGAACACGACTTGCCTGTTGTGGAGGATGAAACAGCCTTCCGCATTGTTTCCAGCTCAGGGCAGGCAGCGCACAGCGTGCTTGTAAGCCCGGATATGGGCGTATGCGCCGACTGTCTCGCCGACATGCGCAATCCCGCCAACCCCCGCTACCAGTACGCCTTTACCAACTGCACCAACTGCGGGCCGCGCTACACCATCACGCGCTCCATTCCCTATGACCGCGCCGTCACATCCATGAGCTGTTTCCCGCTCTGCCCCCGGTGCAGCGCGGAATATGCCGACCCGGCAGACAGGCGCTTTCATGCCCAGCCCGTGGCCTGCCCAACGTGCGGGCCGCGCCTGTGGTTTGTGGATAAGGCGGCTGCCAGCAAGGGAAACACCGCGCCGACCGCAGAAAATCAGCAACAGGCTTTGGAGCAGGCCGTGCAGACCCTGCTCCACGGCGGAATTCTGGCGCTCAAAGGTCTGGGGGGCTTTCAACTGGCTTGCGACGCGCGCAATGCTCAAAGCCTGCAAGAGCTGCGGCGGCGCAAAACACGCCCGCACAAACCGCTGGCCCTCATGGTTGGCGATCTGGCAACAGCCCGCGCCCTGTGCGACCTTACGCCGGAACATGAGGCCCTGCTGCAAAGCCCGGAAAAACCCGTTGTTCTCTGCCCCCGCCGCAGCACGCCGCAGCATGGTGCTGCCATTCAGGATGATGCTGCATATTTGCCGCATGAGGTGGCTCCCGACACTGGCAAGGTCGGCATCATGCTGGCCTACACCCCCCTGCATGCCGTACTTTTCAGCCGCCTTGCAGAATGCACAACTTTGCCGCCCGTGCTGGTCATGACCTCGGCCAATGCCGGGGGCGAACCCATTTGCCTTGGCAACCGCGAGGCTCTAGCCCGGCTTGACCATCTGGCGGACGCATGGCTCCTGCACGACCGGGATATTCTGGTGCGCGTGGACGACAGCGTGGTGACTCTCCAGCCAAGCCTGTCCGGCGCGGATGCGCACGGCACACCTGCGACCGCAAACCAGCTTGCCGAACCGCTGTTCTACCGCCGCGCCCGGGGCTATGTGCCGCGCCCGGTTTTTCTGCCCAAGACGGAACAAAACGCCCCTTGCGTGCTGGGAACCGGAGCGGAGCTCAAGGCCACCATTTGCCTGACGCGCGGGGCCGAGGCCTTTGTGGGCCAGCACATTGGGGATCTGGAAAATCCCGCCACCCTGAATTTTTATGAGGAGGTGGCAGCGCATCTGGAAAAACTGCTGGAGGTGCGGCCCGAGGCTCTGGTGTGCGATGCGCACCCCGATTTTCTTTCCACCCGCTATGCCGAGGCCCGCGCAGAACGCGAGGGCTTGCCCCTGTGGCGCTTGCAGCACCACGCCGCCCACGCCGCAGCGGTACTGGCCGAAAACAGCCACTACGGCCCGGCGCTGGCCCTCTGCCTTGACGGCACGGGGCTTGGCGACGATGGCACAGTATGGGGTGGAGAGCTGCTGTTCATGGAGCTTGAGCAGGCCCAGTGGCGCAGGGTGGGCCGTCTGGCCCCCTTTGCCTTGCCGGGCGGAGATGCAGCCGTGCGCCAACCCTGGCGCATTGCGCTGGCCCTGCGCAGCCTTTGCGAGCAGGCGGAAATTCCCCTCCCGTCACTGCGTACCCCCTGGCTGCCGGAACAGGCGCAGGCCGCAGCCGCAGTGACAGAAATGCTGCGGCGCGGCATCAACTGTCCGCCCACATCCAGTTGCGGACGCCTCTTCGATGCGGTGGCCGCGCAACTGGGGCTGTGCCTTGATACAAGCTACGAAGGGCAGGCCGCCATCCGTCTTGAAGATGCCGCCAACCGGGCCAATGAGCATGTCCGCACGGCGATGGAGGGCAAGGCGCGCGACAAGGACATGGCCGCATTGGTCTGGCCCGTTGGTATTGCGCTTCACCACGATTTGCTGGAAATGGACAGCGCAGGCCTGTTCGCCCACGTTGCGCAGGCGCAGGCGCAGGGAATGGACGCCACAGAAGCCGCGGCGCGTTTTCACCTCAGCCTTGCGCGGGCGCTGGCAGGTATGGCGGGCCGTGCGGCCCGCAAACTGGGGCTGAACTGTGTGGGGCTCACCGGCGGCGTATTGCAGAATGCCACGCTGGCGCGGCTGCTGCCGCTGGCGCTGGCGGAGCAGGGCCTCACAGCCCTCACCCACCATGAGCTGCCGCCAGGCGATGGTGGGCTTTCCCTCGGTCAGGCCGTGTGGGGCAGAAGGATGCTGGCAAGGGCGAAACTCTGATTGCAAGCAAGACGGGAAAAGCCCGCAAGGCAACCTGCTGACAGTATCCGCGCCTATTTGAACCCGGCTATGGCCCTGCCCTGCTTGAGAACAATGCGCCCCAAAGGCAGATCGCGCCACCACAGGCCAGCCTCGCGTCCATTCAAACCTGTCTGGCGGCTTTGCCCGCTCAACAGGGCCGTGATATCGGCCACATCGTCCAGCACCAGACTGGAGGCGGCATCCGGCGGCGACTGCATGAGCACGCGCAGGCGCGGCGCGGCATCCAGCGTTCCGCCGCAAAGCTTGCCCAGCAATGAACCCTGCCATACGCAACCGGGGGGCAAAAGAACTGTGGCCTGAGGCGGCACAAAACGTACGTGCTCGCCGTACAGCACCGCCCGCCCTGGGGGCAGCAGGTCAGGGTTGCAGGTAGCGCCCACAAGGCTTTCCGGCGGCAACGGGCTGCCAGAAGGACGTTCAACGGGCTTTCCCGCACGGTCGTCACCGCGGTTCCGCCCGGCACGCCGTCCATTGCGCTGGCCCGCGCTCTGCATCCCTGAGAGAGCAGAAGCAGGCACTTCAAAAACGGCTTCCTGCGGCTCAGACGCGCTGCTTTCAAAGGGCAAAACCGCCGTATTCACATTGCCCGGTTTGCGGAAAAGGGCCACATAAAATCCCTGAGCCTGCGAGCGTGCGCCGTCCACACGCAAGGTGCCTTCACCGCCGGGCAGTTCCTCCCACACGAAACCGGGGATGGGATCAAGGTGTTCGCGCTCAAGCCCCAGCTCCTGCTCGGCAAAGCGCACCTGCGCCTCGTTTTCATCCACATTGGTCGTGCAGGTGGAATACACCAGCCGCCCGCCGGGGCGCAGCAGCGAGGCTGCATGGCGCAGCAGACGGCGTTGCAGCCCGGTGAGGCTGTCGAGCTTGTCGCCCTGCCAGAGCTTGAGCACCTGCGGGTGTTTTTCTGCGGTTCCCCAGCCGGAGCAGGGCGGGTCAAGCAAGATTGCGTCCCACGAGCCGGGGCGTAAAGGCAGGGCATCGCCGCTGTACGAACAGGTGGCGGCCTGTATCAGATTAAGCTGGTGCAGGTTGGCACGCAGGGTGCCAAGGCGCGCGGGCGAAGGCTCGTTGCCGAGCACAAAACCATTGCGCCCCACAAGCTGGGCCAGAAAGCCGGTTTTGCTGCCCGGGCTTGCGCACATGTCGAGCACGGCGCTGCCGGCAGCGGGAGCCAGCGCCAGCGGCGGCAACATGGATGAGCGGTCCTGTATATAGATGTAGCCGAAAAATGCAGCCAGCGAACCGCCAAGCGGGCGCGGCTCGGCCACAAGGCGACGGCACAGGGGAGAAAAAGGTTCCGGCTCAAAATCATACCCCTGAGCGCGCAGCAGGGCCTCCACTGCGGGCACCTGCTCCGGGGCGCATACCAGGCGGAAAGAACGGATAAGAGTTTTCGGCATGGCGGCATATTATTGACAGTACGCCCTTCCCGCAAGGAATTTATCTGTTGCGGCGCGCTCCACGGGCTCCTTGCGTCTTGCACGGCGCTGCAAGTGTGCGTATAGTGCGCCAGTGCGGACGTGCCGGGCTGCATTTGACAGTCGGTACCGGTTGACCGCCACAACGGCCCGTGGCCGTACTTTACCGGGTATTTGCGTGAATACTCAAGGAGAATGGAATGAAATTCGCCATGCGACTGACTTTTTCGGTCTGCCTGCTGCTCGTCGCCGTTGCTGCGGGCGCTGCCAGCGCCGCCGCTAAAAGCGCTGTGGTATTGCCCTTTGTGGTCAATGCCCCCCAGAGCTATGCTTACCTTTCCAAGGCTGTTCAGGCTACCATTCAGGGACGCCTTGACCGCCCTGGCGTGCTTGAAGCCCGTGCGGGACAGAACAAGGCCGCCAGCCAGGCAGAAGCCCAGCAGGCGCTCCGCTCTTCTGGTGCAGACAACGCCATCTGGGGCTCGGTGAGCGTCATGGGCAACGACTGCACTGTTGTTATGAACAGCGTGGACAAGGCAGGCAAAACCTGGAGCAAAACCGCCCAGGCTCCTGTGAGCGAACTGACCACTTCTGTGCAGAAACTGACCTCGACCCTGAGCCAGGAAGTGTTTGGTATTTCCTCCGCAATGCGCACCCCCGGCTCCACCGCCTCTGGTTCCCCGCGTGGCGCAACCGCCAATGGCGACATCGTCACCAACGAAACCGGTCAGCAGCAGGTGTACCTGAACCCGCAGTTCCGCTATCAGGGCGCCGGCGCTGAAGACGGTTCCCGCCTGCGCACCCAGCGCCTGGGTTACAACATGGTCGATATGGCCGTGGGCGACTTTAACGGCGATGGCAAGAATGAAATCGCCATCCTGAGCGATCACGATCTGCGCATCTACAGCTGGCCTGCCAATGGTCAGCTCAAGCTGATTGGCGAAACCGTGGTTTCGCGTTCCAACAACAACTTCTCCATGCGCGCCATCGACCTCAACCGCGATCGCAGCATGGCCCTTGTTGTGACCACCACCGAAGAATCGAGCAACCGCCCTTACTCCTTCATTTACAGCTTCAAGGGCAACAAATTCACCACCATTGCCGACCGCATTCCTTACTACGTGAGCGTCATGCGTGTGCCCCCCACCTACAGCCCCACTCTCGTGGGTCAGGGCTGGGATTCGCTCAAGCTCTTTGCTCCCGGCGTGCGCATCATGACCAAGCAGGACGGCAAGTTTACGCTTGGCACCCGTCTTGACCTGCCCACCGGCGCCACCGTGTTCAACTGCGTGTGGTTGCCCGCCGGCAAGAACGGCAAGGGTGAACAGCTTGTCATGCTGACCGACGACGAGCGCATCAAGCTCTTCCAGGGCCACGGCAACACCCTGGTTCACACCACCATGGAACGTTATTCCGGCTCTGCCACGGGCATGGATCACTACAAGGGCATGCCGGGCCTGGGCGTGGACAAAGCCTACCAGTTGCCCAGCAAGTACTACGCCCCCATGCGCCTCATCGCTGCCGACATCGGCAATACCGGCGACTACACGCTGCTGGTCAACAAGCCCATATCCACTGCGGCGCAGTTCTTTGACCGTTACCGTTTCTTCCCCCAGGGCGAAGTTCATGCCCTGTACTGGGACGGCGTGGGCCTTGGCCTCAAGTGGAAGACCCGCCGCATCCGTGGTTCTGTGGCAGAAATCGACCTGGCTGACGTGAACAACGATGGCATCCTTGATCTTGTGGTGGGCCTGAACACCTCGCCCGATCTCGGCATCGGCAGCCGCCAGTGCATGATTACCGCCTATCCTCTGGACGTTTCGGCCACCAACCCCAACGTGCCTGCGGATTTGAGCGACTTTGAAATAAGCCCCAACTAGCGGGGTAAGCGGCCCTTCGCCAGCGCGAGGGGCCGTTTTTATCTGCGGCGCAGAGCTGCGGATATGGAGCAACGGCCTTGCCGCGGCTCTGGCAATAGCCAATATTAAAGCGGTAAAATCCACATGGGTTTTACCGCTTTATAACCAGTTTATGAAACGGAAAAAGTTTTTGGAGTAAGGAGACAGCATGCGCATCCTTGTGATCGGCTCCGGTGGCCGCGAACACGCCCTGGTTTGGAAAATTCTGCAAAGCCCCGAAGTCAGCGCCGTTTTTGTTGCGCCCGGCAACGGCGGCACCAGCAGCGAAGGGGCCGTTAACGTGCCTGTGGCTGTGGACGACCTGGACGGGTTGCTGGCCTTTGCGCGCAAGGAGCACATCGACCTGGTGATTCCAGGCCCCGAGCTGCCCCTGACGCTGGGCATTGTTGACCGCATGCGCGAAGCCGGCATCCCCAGCTTCGGGCCGGATGCCTATGGCGCGCGCCTTGAGGGCAGCAAGGCCTTTGCCAAGGAAATCATGAACCGCGCCAAGGTGCCCACCGCCCACTGCGCCGTGTTCAGCGATGCGCAGGCGGCCCGCGACCATATCAACAAAGTGGGCGCTCCCCTGGTCATCAAGGCGGACGGCCTCGCTGCGGGCAAGGGCGTCATCATTGCCCAGACCGTGCAGGAGGCGCTGGACGCCATTGACGAAATCATGACCGAACGTGCCTTTGGCGACGCTGGCAATCTTGTGGTGGTGGAAGAATGTCTTGTAGGCGAGGAAGCATCCTTCCTCTGCGTATGCGATGGCACCCGCGCTGTTCCCCTGCCTTCGGCGCAGGATCACAAGCGCGTATTTGATAATGATGAAGGCCCCAATACAGGTGGCATGGGCGCTTACAGCCCCGCCCCGGTGCTGCCCGACAGCATGCTTGAAGAAATGGCCGACCTCACGGTGAGGCCCATCCTGCGCGAGCTTGCCAAGGACGGACACCCCTTTGTGGGCGTGCTGTACGCGGGGCTGATGATGACCGCCGACGGCCCCAAGGTGCTGGAATACAACGTGCGCTTTGGCGACCCGGAATGTCAGCCCCTGCTCATGCGCCTTGACGGCGACCTGCCTGCCATCATGCTGGACGCCGTACGCGGCAAGCTTGACCCGGCAAGCCTCGGCCAGACCAGCCAGACGGCGCTTGGCGTTGTGATCACCGCCAAGGGGTATCCCGGCTCCTACGCCAAGGGTTTGTCCATCGAAGGTATTGAAGATGCGGACAGCGTACCCGGCGTCAAGGTTTTTCACAGCGGCACTGCCGTTAAGGACGGATCACTCGTTTCCAACGGCGGGCGTGTTTTGTGCGTCACCGCACTGGGCGACAGCCTGGCCGCCGCGCAAAAGGCCGCCTACGCCGGTGTGGCCAAGGTACGCATGCAGGATGGTTTTCATCGCACCGATATTGGCGAAAAAGGCATCCGCCGCCTGGCCGGAAAATAGCAACAGTTTGATTTTGCAAGAATATTCCGGCGCACTGCGCCGTACTACAGGAAGGTAAGACTATGCCGCAAGTAGTCATTTTGATGGGGTCAAAGTCTGACGAAGAAAAGGTCAGCCCCTGCGTAGACGTTCTGAAAAGCCTTGGCGTGAGCTGCGCTATCACCGTGAGTTCCGCGCATCGCACGCCTGAACGCACCGAAAAACTGGTGAGCCAGTACGAAGCCGAAGGCACGCGCGTGTTTATTTGCGCCGCGGGCATGGCCGCGCATCTGGCTGGAGCCGTTGCCGCCCGCACCACGCGCCCTGTGATCGGCATTCCTGTTTCCAGCGCCGCCTTGTGCGGTATGGACGCGCTTTTTGCCACTGTGCAGATGCCTCCCGGATTCCCGGTCGCCACCGTTGCCACCGACAAGGCTGGCGCACGCAATGCCGCATGGCTGGCCGCCCAGATTCTGGCCGTGTCCGACCCTGCGCTCAATGAGCGCATTGCCGAAGCCCGCGCCAAAATGCGCGAAGAAGTGGAAAAAGCCGGGGACGAAATTAGCCGCAAATACGCCTAGTGTAGTAGGCCCTGGCAACAGGATCAGTTCTTGCGCTGTGTTCTGTCCATTGCTTTGATTCGCAATGGAAAACGCACCGTATGCACCTCACAAAATAAATGCCCGCAAGCTGAGCTTGCGGGCATTTATTTTGTGAGGTGCTGTTGCTGAGGCAGGAAAATAACAGACAGAGGATTACACGGACGCGTCTGCACCGTACTCAAGACCAACGGAACATACCCTGTTGCGTCCTTCCTGCTTGGCGCGGTACAGCGCTGTATCTGCCGCCAGAATGAGGGAATCGCAGATTTGCGTGCTCTCCATGCCCTGCGGGGTGCCCGGTTCAAATACTGCGGCGGCAACGCCAACGCTGATGGTCACATTTATGGCCGTGCCGTTGAATGGCACCTCTATCATGGCGGCAACCTGTCGCAGGCGCTCAGCGAGAGCCACGGCCTCATCCTGCCCCATCCCGGGCAACAGCACAGAAAATTCCTCGCCGCCATAGCGACCAAGCAAGGCTTTGTGGCCAAGCGTGTCTTTCAGAGCTGACGTGACGCCGCGCAGGACTTTGTCGCCCGCCATATGCCCATATTCATCGTTGACGCGTTTGAAATGGTCGATGTCCAGCAACATAAAACCGAGCTTGCCGCCAATCTCCTTGCAGCGGTCAATCTCGCGCTGAAAGGCCTCCATAAAAAACCAGCGGCTGAACACCTGTGTCAGCGCGTCCTGCGACGCGATGCGCTGCATTTTTTCAAGCAGTTCCTTGCTTTCGGTCATATCGTACAAGGATACAATGAGGCCGGAATCTTTTTCTGACTCGCCAACCCTGGCGCAGGAAACCTTGTAAAAACGCAGCCCCCCCGCCACTGGCAGAGCAATCTCCATTTCCTCATTCTGCACAAGCGCCGCCACGTCAAGGGAACTTTGTTCAGGAAACACATCCCTGACCGTCAGCCCCACGGCATCCTCTGACAGGGCTGGAAGAATGGACACGGCGCTGTCGTTGAAATCCACCACGCGCAGCTTGCCGTCCAGCACCAGAACACTGGCGCTCATGGTTTTAAACACCTTGTCGCGCGCTATGGGCACGAGGTCGAACATGCGCAGGCGGGACATGGCAAAACCACTCAACGGCAGGGCCGCCGAGAGGATGAAGGGCTCAATATCAATACCGTAGGGCGCAAAGCCCAACATCTGCAAAAAATTGCCTATCCAGAGGCTCAGCGCGCCAATAAAGATGGTTTTTGCCTGACGCCTGCGATAGCCCGTTGCCTTGCCGTAGGAAAAGGCAAACAAAGCCAGACCGGCAAAGGCAACAAGCATCTTGTAAACAAAATCCACATAATACCACCAGCCCTTCTGCGTTACCGCCACAGGGAAGAGGCCGCTGGCATCTACATCAAATGTTCTATAATGAAAGTGGTGATACTCATTGGTGTAGAGCATTGCAATAGTCGTCAACGGAACTACAAACAGCAGAGCCATCACAGCCTTGCTCTTTATTGAATAGTTATTGTAATAAACTGCAAAAAGAAACCAGAACACCGCTATAAGGGGTGCTCCAAGATATTCAATTTTTAAGGAAAGATAGATTGTTTCAGGCGTGCTTGATGCAAGCTCGAAAATGTACCCGACCGTGTACATGAAAATAGTCATAAACAAAAACAAAAAGGCCGCGTAACCGTTTGACCGTGCTATCCTGGACGAATAGCAAACAGCATAGAGCATGCCCGCGCACGATATACTCAGAAAAAGAATACAGGCAGCTCTTATGATCACTGGATATGCCCTATACTATTCACCCTGCAAACGCGCCCTCTGCAACTGGCATTACGTGACGCAGCAGTGCATTCATAACGCACTGCGTGAGCGGGAAAATACCGTTCCTCGCCCTGCGCAGCTTCGCGTGTCCGATTTTTTTTACCTGCATCCCCACAAGCTGACAAGCAGCGCGGCCCCGGCAGCAAAACAAAAACTCCGGGCCTGCCTGAGCAGACACCGGAGTCTTTGCAACAATCAAACCAGCTTGCTGACTAAAATTTGCCGGTCACGTCCAGGCACTGCCAGGGCAGGCCGTACACATTGAGATCCTTCATGAAAGGATCAGGATCAAACTGTTCCATGTTCCACACGCCGGGCTTGCGCCACAAACCCTGAGCCACCATCTTTGTACCGATCATGGCGGGCACGCCCGTGGTGTACGAAATGGCCTGGGAGCCAACTTCTGCGTAGCATTCTTCGTGATCGCAGATGTTGTACACGTAGACGGTCTTTTCCTTGCCGTCCTTGACGCCGCGCATGAGGTCGCCAATGCAGGTCTTGCCCTTGGTCAGGGGGCCAAGGGAGGCTGGGTCGGGCAGCAGTTTGGCAAGGAACTGGATGGGCACAATGTCCTGCCCCTGAAATTTCACAGGGTCAATGCGGGTCATGCCCACGTTGCCAAGCACCTTGAGGTGGTTGAGATAGTTCTCTGAAAACGTCATCCAGAAGCGGGCGCGGCGGATGCCCTTGAGGTTCTGCACCAGCGATTCCAGCTCTTCATGATACATGAGAAAGCACTTTTTGGAGCCGATGCCGTCAGGGAAATCAAAATTCATGGACCAGGACAGGGGGTCGGTTTCCACCCACTCGCCGCGTTCCCAGTACCGCCCGCGCGCCGTGACCTCGCGGATGTTGATTTCAGGATTGAAGTTGGTGGCAAAGGGCTGACCATGATCGCCCGCGTTGCAGTCGATGATGTCGAGCACGTGCACTTCGTCCAGCTGATGCTTGAGCGCCCAGGCCGCATACACGTTGGTGACGCCGGGGTCAAAACCGGAACCGAGCAGGGCCGTCAGCCCCGCCTCGCGGAAGCGATCCTGATAGGCCCACTGCCACTTGTATTCAAACTTGGCTGTGTCCAGCGGCTCGTAGTTGGCGGTGTCCACGTAATGCACGCCGCATTCAAGGCAGGCGTCCATGATGTGCAGATCCTGATACGGCAGGGCCACGTTGCAGACCACATCGGGCTTGACCTGCCGGATGAGGGAGCACAGCTCGGGTACATTGTCCGCGTCCACCTGAGCGGTGGCAACCTCGACGCCAAGGCGCGTCTTGACGCTCTGCGCAATGGCATCGCAGCGAGAAAGGGTGCGGCTTGCCAGCGTTACCTTTGAAAATCCGCCTTCCTTGAGTACCTGCGCACACTTGTGCACCACAACGCTGCCTACGCCGCCCGCGCCAATAATCAGAATATGAGACATGTTCCTTCTCCGTGGTGGAAGAGGTATACCACTGCGCGGCATGACCGCGCCGCCATTTTCATATATTGCGCCCGTGGGCGCAGGGTTGCCGGGCCGCATGACCCTGGCCGGAAAACATGATGCCCGCACGGCGTGACAAAGCCGTTACGCCACGCGCGGAATGGGCCTTATGGCCCAGGAAAGTTCCGGCGTCAACAGATCGTGGTGCAAAAACCGTCAACTCTGCCTTATTTCTCACTTTTGGCCGCAGGGCCCGGATCTGCCGCATCGCCATCCATCAGGCGCACATGGGCGTAACGCCCGCTTTTGCGCGCCCGCTCGGCAAGCTCCAGCCCCTGGCTCCTGCACTGCGGGCAGGCGTGGCGCGGCACCAGTATGCACAGGGAGCGGGGCACCCGTTCCGAGGCGGTCTCAATGCGCCCCAGGCCCGAGCAATCGCTGCACAGCCGCCAGGCTTCCGTCTGCCCTTCGCGCAGGTTGTCCGTATCATAAAAGATATGCTTGCGGCGCACCCACCAGCCGTTTTCTTCCTCGCCCTCAGCAGGCTGCGCCGGGGGATGAAAATACACATCGCGGATCTGCCCGCACAATCTGGCGATGTATTCCCCCACCTGCGGCCGCTGACGCGTGGCTTCCGGCGTCCAGCCCGGCTCGCGGATATCTGAGGCGTCCAGCCCGGCCAGGGCAAGGCAGATGCCCAGATTCACGTAGGGCAATGCCCCGCGTATGGAGTAGCCGCCTTCCAGCACTGCGATATGCGGCTGCAGGGCCGCATTGAGCGCCGCATAGCCCTGGGCCGAAAGCTTCATGTTGGCAAGGGGATCGGTGAAGTGATTGTCCTGCCCGGCGGAATTGATGATCAGGTCAGGCTTGAAATCTTCCAGAATGGGCAGCACCGCATGCTCTATGGCGTACAGATAGCCCTCGTCCGAGGTTTCGGGCGGCAAAGGGATGTTGATGGTGCGCCCAAGCGCGCCGGGGCCGCCGCATTCCTGCGGGAAACCCGATCCGGGGTACAGGGTGCGCCCGTCCTGATGCAGGGAGATGAACAGGGTATGCGGGTCGTTCCAGAAAATATCCTGGCTGCCGTCGCCGTGATGCACGTCCGTATCCACAATGGCGATGCGCAGGGGGCGGCCGTCGGGGCGCGGGTAGTGATCGCGGATATACTCCACCATGACGGCTTCATTATTGATATTGCAGAAGCCGCGGTTGCCGTGCACCACGCGCATGGCGTGGTGGCCTGGAGGCCGCACCAGGGCAAAGGCCCGCTGCTCGCGCCCCTCAAGCACCAGCCGGGCCGCGCGGATAGCCCCGCCCGCCGAAGCCAGATGCGAATCCGTACTCACCGCCGCAGCCGAAGGCAGGCAGAAGTGCGCGCGCTCAAGCTGGGCATGCGTGGCAAAGGCGGGGCGGTATTCCGTAATACCGGGGATGTCGAACAGCCCCTCTTCAAGCAGCTGGTCGCGCGTATAGAGCAGGCGCTCTTCCCGCTCCGGGTGTGTTGCAGAAATGGCCCAGTCAAAGGCAGGGAAAAACACCACACCAAGACTGCGGGCCGCCACCAGAGGCGGCAGTGGTTTTTCAGTCATCACCTTCGCCAAGTTCTTCAAAAATATCGGCCCCATAACGGGCATACGTCACCATACGACCCATGTGCGCAAGGCCCATGCCGTAGGCCAGATTGCTTTCTGCCACGGCCATAAAAAGCACGCCTTCAGTATCGTGCAGGGCAAAAAAGCCGCCAGCACCGCCATCCTTGCGAAAAACGGCGCAGTGCAGCAAACCGGGATCGCCAATAACGTTGATCAGGGTGTAGCCCTTGGGCGGCTGACCCGGCAGATAGGCCAGTTCCTTGCCTTCACGGGGGGCAAAGCGCACGCCCGCGCCTTCAACTTCGAGTGTATAACATTCGTACATATATTCTCCTTGGTGGCGCATGGAGCGCGCCAAAAGCCTGCATGGCAGGCTGAACCGGCAAAATTGCAAAGGCCCGGAAAGCGGCTCCCGCCGCAAAAAAACTATTCCAATCCCCAACCGCGCTGACGCAAGTGGGACTCAATGGCGGAACGGCACTGCAAAACCACGTCTTCCGGCGGCTGCGAGGCGTCAATGATGGCAAAGCGCTCGGGTTCTTCTTCGGCCAGAACCCTGTAGCCCTGCCGCACCCGTTCGTGAAAATCAAGGCTCTCCGCGTCAAAACGGCCCTCTGAAACCACAAGGCCTTCCAGACGGTTGCGCTCGCCTGCGCGCATGAGGCCGCAACGCACCGGCAGATCCAGCAGCAGGGTCAGCTCCGGTTGCAGGCCGCCCGTGGCGGCCTGGTTGAGCCTTTGCAGATATTCCGTATCAAGCCCGCGTCCGTGCCCCTGATAGGCCAGAGTGGAGTCGGTGTAACGGTCGCACAGCACGGTCTGCCCCGCTTCCAGCGCAGGCCGGATGATCTCCGCCACATGCTGCGCCCTGTCGGCAAGAAACAGAAAAAGCTCCGCCCTGCTGGAGAGTTCGCGCGTGCGGGCATCAAGCAGTATGGAACGCAGGCTGCGCCCAAGCGCACAGCCCCCCGGCTCACGCGTGCACAGGGGGTCGTGGCCGTTTTCCTGCAAAAAACCCGCAAGATAGTTGATGGCCGTGGACTTGCCCGCGCCTTCTATACCTTCAAAAGAGATAAACATTCTTCTTTCACCGCTTTTTTGCGGGTTGCGGGGGCGGCTTTGTCCGGCGTACGCGCGGCCCGGTGCACGGGTCGCCCCAGCGTAGCCTGCCAGGGTGTCCAGGCCTCGCCTTCGCCCTCTATCTGGGCAAAAAGGCCACGGCACTGGGCCATCTTGGCGTCCAGGTTGTCGGCATAGTGCAGGGCCATGGCTTCCGGCGTATGCGGCACGCGCACCGCGCCGAACTCCAGCTCGCCATGGTGGCTTAAAATCAGGTGCTTGAGATGCCGCTGCAACGGCTCTTCCAGACCGGATTTAGCCAGGTACGGCTCCAGCATTTCAATGCCCAGCATGAGGTGCCCCAGCAGGCGGCCCTCATCAGTGTAATCATTGGCGATACCGCCAGAAAATTCGCGCAGTTTGCCAATATCGTGGAACAGCGCTCCCGCAAGAAAGGTCTGCCGGTCGAGTTCCGGATAATGATCGGCAATGCGGCGGCAAAGTTTGAATACGCTCAAAGTGTGCTCAAGCAGCCCGCCCACATAGGCGTGGTGCACCCCTTTGGCCGCCGGGCAGACCCGAAAGGCGGCGCGCATCTCGTCGTTGTTAAAAAATCCCTGCACCAGCTTGCGCCAGGGCGTGTGGACAAATTCCTTCTTGATGAGATCAAGCAGTTCATCCAGCATCTCATCCAGCGGAAAGGGACTGGCGGGCATGAGGGCCGCATGGTCCACAGCAGCGCATTCCTCATCGGAAAGAAAGCGTATCTGCTCCACCGTGAGCTGCACCTGATCGCGGTACAGCCCCGCGCGCCCTTCGGCCCACACAAGGGTTCCCGCCGCGATTTCGCTGAACTCCGCGCTCAGCGGATGCCATATCTTGGCTTCAAGGCTGCCGCTGGCATCAGCCAGGGTAAGCCGCCAGTACGGGCCGTTGCGCGACTGCCCCTGCGCCGCCTGCGTAACCACGAATATGCCGCGCGCCTCCGAGGCGGGGCCAATCTCTTTGACGTAACAACCTTTTTCCATATATCGTTCCAGCGGCGCGTATCTGCGCCGGGCATATGCTGTTTTCCACGCGGGCATGGCCCCTGACGCGGAACTTCCAAAATTGGCAGGCCGCGCAAAACACTGGAACCACGCGGGCCTTAGGCCGAATTTCCCTTCTTTCCGAGGTATTGTCAAATGGACGTTCTTCTGACCAACGATGACGGCATCCGGGCGCGCGGCCTGCGCGCGCTTTACGCCGCCCTGCTTGAAGCAGGGCATACAGTGCATGTGGTGGCCCCCATGACCCAGCAATCTGGCGTGGGGCACTCGCTGACCGTATTCGAACCTGTACGCGCCATGGACTTTGAAGAACCCGACTTCAAGGGTCTGGGTATTTACGGCACACCCACGGACTGCGTCAAACTGGCTCTTGGGCAGCTCCTGCCCAAAAAGCCCGACATGGTCATTTCGGGCATCAACGCAGGGCCCAACGTTGGCCCGGACATTCTGTATTCCGGCACGGTGGGCGCTGCCACGGAGGCGGGCCACGAAAATCTGCCGAGCATTGCTGTTTCGCACGACTGCTACAAGGTCAAAAACGGCGATCTGCTGCCGCAGGCCCGGCATCTGGTGGCGCTGGCCGAGCGCATCGACTGGTCGCAGTTGGGCCGCCGCAGGGTCGTCAACGTCAACTATCCTGCCTGCCCGCTGGACGAGGTCAAAGGCCTGCGCGTCTGCCCGCAGACCAGCGCCGTGTGGGTAAACACCTACTCGGAACGCCTGGACCCGCGCGGCGCGCCCTACTGGTGGCTTGAGGGCGAAATTCCTGCGGAAACCATTGAACCGGACTCGGACAAAGACATGCTCAACCGGGGATACATTACCCTTACCCCCCTGCGCTTTGATTTTACCGATCCGGCTGGCCTGAACGCGCTGGCGGGCATGAAGCTCGGCTAGGGCGTACACCGCCCAAAGGCCTGCGGCAACCTGCCGGAAACATAAGGGATCAGGCGACCCCTCTTGACTCCGCCGCCCCATGTGGGCTACAGGCGCGCTCGGGCATACAAAATATGTTTTGCGTTTGCCCGGGCACTGCGCCCGCCGGAAGAACTGCAAAGTAAGCCCGTTTCCTGCGCGGCAGGCATTCCCCTTTACGGGGAATTGGTGTATGTGCAGACTTGTCATTTCCGGGCGACTTATGCTTTTTTGACCGTCCTTAATGCCAGACCCCTCTGGAGGAAATCATGCCTCTTATCAATCCCAAAGAAATGTTCGCCGCCGCCTATGCCGGCGGGTATGCCATTGGCGCGTTCAACGTCAACAACATGGAAATCATCCAGGGCATCATGAGCGCGGCCTCCGAGGAAAAATCTCCGGTCATCCTTCAGGTGTCTTCGGGCGCGCGCAAGTATGCCGGGCAGATATACATCATGAAACTTGTGGAAGCGGCGCTTGCGCTTGATCCTTCCATTCCCGTGGTGGTGCACCTTGATCACGGCCCCAGCTTTGAAATGTGCCGCGACTGCATTGACGGCGGCTTCACCTCCGTGATGATCGATGGTTCGCACCTGTCGTTTGAAGACAACATCGCCCTGACCAAGCAGGTGGTGGACTATGCCCACCCTCGCGGCGTATGGGTTGAGGCCGAACTGGGCAAGCTGGCTGGCATAGAGGAACATGTGCAGTCTGCCGAACACGTCTACACCGACCCCGATGAAGCCGTGGAATTTGTAAACCGCACGGGCTGCGATTCGCTGGCCGTTGCCATCGGCACAAGCCACGGCGCGTACAAGTTCAAGGGCGAAGCCAAGCTTGATTTTGACCGTCTGGCCCGCATTGGCGACAAGCTGCCGAATTACCCTCTGGTTCTGCACGGCGCGTCCAGCGTACCGCAGGAATTTGTAAGCCTGTGCAACCAGTATGGCGGCCAGGTTGGCGGAGCCAAGGGCGTGCCCGAAGACATGCTGCGCAAGGCTGCGGGCATGAATGTGTGCAAAATCAATGTGGATACGGACATCCGCCTGGCCGTCACCGCATCCATCCGTCAGTATCTTGCCGAACACCCTGACCAGTTTGACCCGCGCGCCTACCTCACCCCCGCTCGCGATGCCGTCAAGAACATGGTGGCCCACAAGATCCGCAATGTCATGGGATCTTCAAATAAAGCCTAATCCCTACGCCCCAAGGAGCGCGAATCATGCCCGTGAAAGTTGGAATGAACGGCTTTGGCCGCATTGGTCGGTATCTGCTGCGTCTTATGGCCGACGACAAAGAAATTCAGATCGCCGCCATCAACGCCCGTGCGGACAACGCCGCGCTGGCCTATCTTTTCAAGTATGATTCCACTTACGGAACCTTTCAGGGCACTGTTGATCACGATGAAAACGGCATCATCGTCAATGGCCGCCACATCACCGTTACCCGCTGCAAGGCGGGCGAATGGGAATGGGAACGCCTTGGCGTGACCCTGGCCGTGGAAACCACGGGCACCATCAAGGATCGCGAAGGGCTGGCTCAGCATCTGGCCTGCGGCGCAAAAAAGGTTGTGATCTCCGCCCCCGGCAAGGACGTGGACGCCATGATTGTTATGGGCGTAAACCACGATGTCTATGACGGCGCAAAACACAGCGTCATTTCTGCCGCGTCCTGCACCACCAACTGTCTGGCCCCTGCGGTCAAGGTGCTGCACGAAACCTTTGGCTTCCGCCATGGCCTCATGACCACCATTCACTCCTACACCATGAGCCAGCGCATTCTGGACGGCACCCACAAGGACTGGCGTCGCGGCCGCGCCGCTGCCGTGTCCATGGTGCCTTCAAGCACTGGCGCTGCCAAGGCTGTGGGGCAGGTCATGCCGGAACTGGAAGGCAAGCTCAACGGCATGTCGGTGCGTATTCCCACCTTTGACTGCTCTCTGGTCGACCTGACCTGCGAAGTGGAAAAAGCCTGTGATGCCGCCGCCGTCAACGCGGCCCTCCAGGCTGCCAGCAATGGCGCTCTGGCCGAGAATATGGGCTATTCCGAAGAGCCGCTGGTGTCCATCGACTACAAGGGCAGCACCTTCGGCGGCGTGGTGGATGCGCTTTCCACCCAGGTGCTTGACGGCACCATGGTTAAACTGCTTATCTGGTACGATAACGAATCCGGCTTCACCAACCAGCTACTGCGCCTGCTGCGCATGGTGGGCAAGGACTGCTGATAAAGAGCGCGCCTTGCCCTGCCGGGCAGGGATAGGCATGAATTACGAGCGCGACGGGTTGCATTACCCGCCGCGCTCTGTTTTTGTTCGCCTTTTTGACCACCACTGCGCGGCGCGGCTACAATCTGCCCCTTTTGGACCTTTCGCAGCACCAGGTTTGACTTGCAGGCCCCAGGCAAATTCTGCTCACCCCTCGCCACCACGGGAAAAAATTTCCTCTTTTCTTTGCGGCATTTTAAGCAGCATCCAAGAAAACTGGCTCTACACAATGATTTACAGCCATATCGCCTGAACGCGTCATTTACGCCCGACCCTAATACTTTTTGCCGTTGCGCCGATTAAGTGGACAAAAGGTGGTAGCACGCAAGGACGCGTCGGCATTTCGCGCCGCCTGTGACATACAGCATTCATGGAGGAATGTATGTATATCAATCACAATACGATGGCCTCGCAAGTGGCCAACAATCTGACCTCGCACTACAACGACCTGAAAACCTCTACCTCGCGGCTGTCATCCGGCCTGCGCATCAATTCCGCTGCGGACGATGCCGCCGGTCTGGCCATTCGCGAACTCATGCGTACCGATATCGCCGCCCTGCAACAGGGCGTACGTAACGCCAACGACGCCATTTCCCTCATTCAGACCGCCGACGGCGCCTTGGGCATCATCGACGAAAAGCTGACCCGTATGAAGGAACTGGCCGAACAGGCCGCCACCGGTACCTATGACTCCACCCAGCGTCTGATGATCGAATCGGAGTACCAGGCAATGGCTTCGGAAATTACCCGAATCGCCACCGCCACGGACTTCAACGGCATCCACCTGCTGAACGGCAACCTGTCGAGCGACACGCACACAGGCAGTACCATGTCCAGTACGGGCAAGCTCAAGGTACACTTCGGCACAGCCAACGATTCGGCGGAAGACTACTACTACATCCAGATCGGCACGAGTACCGCCTCTGCCCTTGGTGTAGGCAATCAGGCTGCCACCACTTCCGCCGGCAGATCGGTATCGACTCAGGAGGCGGCGCAGAAGGCTCTTGTGGCCATCACCAACGCCGTTGTCTCCAAGGACAAGATCCGGGCGCATCTGGGCGCGCTGCAAAACCGGCTGGAAAACACAATCTCCAACCTGAGCACTCAGGCCGAGAACCTGCAGGCGGCTGAATCCCGCATTTCTGACGTGGACGTTGCCACGGAAATGACGCAGTTTGTCCGCAACCAGATTCTCACCCAGTCTTCTGTGGCCATGCTTTCGCAGGCCAACAGCATGCCCAAGCTGGCCTTGAACCTGATTTCCGGTTAGCGGCAAAACCAGGTGGTGGAGGGCAATAGCCCAGGACCGGCCAAGAGGCTGGGGAGAGCTTTAAGGCCACAACCAACACGTTTCTGATGAAAGCCGGGTCGTTCGCGACCCGGCTTTTTTACGCCCGCTATCTTCTGAGCTTCGGCAAATTCTGCACTGGCACAGCAGCCGCAAAGTTTTTCAGAATGCGCAGTCCTTCCTTTTCCCCATTTCCACTCTTGTGCTACGGCCTCTTGCACGCCTGCCCCGTCAACATTTTTGCATCCGCTCAAAAAAACAATGCGATGTCCCCGCCCGTTCTGCCAGAGCTTGCCCTGCACAGAATAGCCGTGGCAGGCAATGAATATTGTTCACTGCAGCATACCCCAAAAATTCGCATCATATAGAAATTTGTATATTTTTTCTGCGCGTGCCTCAACATTTTGCCATTGGCGCACCAGCCGCCAGCTTATTGACGCATAACTCTGCGCTCTCTGGCATGAATCCTGCTGTAAACGGAGTGCAGGTTTTCAGGCAAATATTGCCTCTCTGAAGCCACGAATCAGAAGGGCAACAGCGCCTGTTGTTTAGGGCTGCCAGCCCAGGTCGGCTCAGGCCGATACCAGTCTGGCTTTTGGTAACTCTTTCCCCGCTCCTTGCGGGATGAACGGCGGCAGTCCGCATGGACGCGGGCGCGCATAGTGCGCCGCCGGGCAGACAGAACATTCATGGAGGAATGTCATGTATATCAATAACAACTCAATGGCTTCCAATGTTGCCAACAACTTGACCTCGCATTACAGCAACCTGGCGACTTCGACCCAGCGTCTGTCCACAGGCCTGCGCGTGAACTCCGCTGCCGACGATGCCGCCGGCCTCGCTATTCGCGAATTGATGCGTACGGATATCAAGGCGTTGCAACAGGGCGTGCGTAATGCCAACGACGCCATTTCCCTCATTCAGACCGCCGACGGCGCCCTGGGCATCATCGACGAAAAGCTGACCCGTATGAAGGAACTGGCTGAACAGGCTTCCACCGGTACTTATGACTCCACTCAGCGCTTGATGATCGAATCGGAGTACCAGGCAATGGCTTCGGAAATTACCCGAATCGCCAACGCCACGGACTTCAACGGCATTCACCTGCTGAACGGCAATCTGTCCGGCGACACGCACGACGGCAGCACGATGACCGCCACTGGCAAGATGAAGGTCCACTTTGGCACCGCCAACGACTCCGCGGAAGACTATTACTACATCCAGATCGGCACGAGCACAGCCTCTGCCCTTGGTGTAGGCAATGAGACTGCCGCCGGTCGCGATGGATCCACCATCTCCACCCAGCAAGCGGCGCAGAAGGCCCTTGTGGCCATCACCAACGCGGTGGTTTCCAAGGACAAGATCCGGGCGCATCTGGGCGCGTTGCAGAACCGCCTGGAGAACACCGTCTCCAACCTCACCACCCAGGCTGAAAACTTGCAGGCGGCAGAATCCCGCATTTCCGACGTGGACGTGGCCACGGAAATGACGCAGTTCGTCCGCAATCAGATCCTCACCCAGTCGTCTGTGGCCATGCTCTCGCAGGCCAACAGCATGCCCAAGATGGCCATGCAGCTTATCCAGGGTTAACGCTGGTTGAGGGCGTGCTTTAGCACGTATCCCAAAATATCCCCGAAGGGTTCGCCCTTCGGGGATATTTTGCTGCGGAGACGTTTCTTGCGGCTGGGCCCGGCATGGCCCCGTAGACACTGGCTCAGGCCAGAGCGGTCAGATCATAGTCCGTATTTTCCACGATATCGCATTCCACGAGCGCTCCGGGCGCAACGCCCGGCCCGCTCACGTAGGTGATCCCGTCCACCTCCGGCGCCTGAAACCATACGCGCCCGCTGTGCAGCCCCGGCCAGTCGGGGTGCGGAGCGTCCACCAGCACCTGCATACGGCTGCCCACCTGCGCGGAGAGCAGCTCGTTGCTGATGTCGGCCTGAATTTCCATAAGAGAATCCCGGCGCCACTGCTTGACTTCATCCGGCACCTGATCTGGCAATGTTGCCGCCACGGTGCCGTCTTCTGCCTGATAGGCAAACACGCCCACGTGCTGAAAGCGGCTTTCTTCCACAAAACGGCACAGGCTTTCAAAATGATCTTCCGTTTCGCCAGGGTAGCCAACAATAAACGTGGTGCGCAAAGCCGCATGGGGCAGCATGGAGCGCACGGTATCCAGCACGCGCCGGGGGTCGCCCGCAAAAGGCCGGCCCATGCGCGACAGCACATCAGGGTGAGCGTGTTGCAGGGGAATATCCAGATAGGGCAGCAAAGGTGCGCCGCAATCCCTGATAAAACGCAAAAGCTCCGGCGTCACGCCTGTGGGGTACAGGTAGAGCAGGCGCAGCCAGGCGAGGCCCTCAAGCCCCACCAGCTTTTCAAGCAGGCTGGGCAGGCCGTGCTTGAGCCCAAGATCAACACCCCAGGAGGTCAGATCCTGCGCCACAAGATCAAGCTCGCGCACGCCCTGCGCCAGCAAGGCCTTGGCTTCATCGGCAATATCATCGGCGGTCAGCGATTTAAGTCCGCCCCGAATGGAAGGAATGGTGCAGAATGCGCACTTGTGCCTGCACCCCTCGCCCACCTTGAGCCATGCGTATGAAGGGCCGGTAGAAAGCAATCTGCCCCCGCCGGGGATACGGGCAGGCGGCTCAGGCAGGTCCAGGGCCGCGGCCAGCATGGCTGGCCAGCGCGGCAGCTCGCCGGTGGGCAGCCACACGTCCACTTCCGGCAGTTCCGCTGCCAGATCGGCAGCGCCATAACGCCCCACCATACAGCCGCCAACAGCCAGCAGCGGTTTGACCTTGCACTTTTCAAGCCTCTGGATGGCGTCCACAACCGCACGAACGGATTCTCGCACGGCAGGGTCGATGAATCCGCAGGTATTGATGAAAACCAGACGCGCCTTGCCCATGTGTTCCACATGCTGCACGGCGACCCCGAGCGAACCAAGCAGGCGCTCACTGTCCACGCGGTTTTTGGGGCAGCCAAGGCTCAGCGACCATACTTTCAGGGAATGAGGAAAAATAGCTCGTGTCATGGGGGCACAATACAGAGGGGCGGGGCGCTTGTCATCATTGAGGCCAGTCCCCATTCTTCAAACCGGGCGGGGGCAGGCCTGCAAATTTGCAAAACGATAACACAGATGCTAGATTTAATCTGTTGTCTAACAGGCTAATACACAAATGTAATGCCGCACGGCGGAACATAAATATGAAAAACGCGGACCCTGCAAACCTCAGCATATCGGCTACCCAATCCGGGGAAAAGCCTCCTGCGGAATCTCCCCAGGAAATTTGCCTTTCCCATGCCTTGCAGAGCGTCTACGGCGACATATTGCTTATAGATTTTGCAAGGGATACCTGCCGCGAACTGTACCACGGGGAAGGTCACTTTGCGCGCATGCCTCAGAATAAGCCTCTTGCCGAAACGCTCAGGCGCGAACTTGCCGAGAGGGTGCACCCTGACGACGCGCAACGCTTTGCGGCGTTTTTTTCTCAGGACAGCCTGCGCCAGACGTTGGCCCAGACTCCCCTCTTTGCTGCGGAAGACATTCGCAAAAAAGCCCTCAACGGTTTATACAGGTGGGTGCGCGTTATTGTCTTTCCTGCACCCCAATACGGCGGGGAACAGACCTATATTGTCTGCACAGAAGACATTGAAAACCACAAGATTGCGGCCGACATTGCCCATGAGAACGAGATGCTCCGCCGGCAAAAGCTGGATGCCCTGCGTTACAAGGCAGTGGTGGACCATACACGCACCCTGGTTTTTGAATGGAGCGGTACAGATCTGACCTACCTGAGCCACAGGATTCCCGAACTGCTGGCAGGCGAATATGACGGGCGCAATCCCTTTGACGTGTGGCGTGAAGACGATGTTCTCTACGCGGGCGACATGGAGCCCTTTGACACCTGTCTGGCGCGCCTTGCCCTGGGCATCCGCTCTGGCGAAATGACCGTCAGGCTGCGCCGCCGCGACGGCCAGTACATCTGGTGCAAAATCACCTACACCAAGCTTGACGACGGGGAGTCGGAAGAACGCTACATCGGCACCCTCAACGATGTGGACGCCACCACCCGTACCGAGCAGGCCCTGCGCCTGCGCGCAGAGCACGACCCCCTCACAGGCGCTTTCAACACCCAGACTTTTTTTGAAAAAATTGACAAGCTCATCAAAAACCGGCCCAATGAGCAATACTGCGTATTGCGCTTTGACGTGGCCGGGTTCAAGGCCATCAACGAATCTTTCGGGCTTGAAGAGGGCAACCGCCTGCTGCGGGGCATTGCCCGCCTGATCCGTCAGCGCCTCATTCCTGAAAAGGAAATCTTTGCCCGGCTCACCGCCGATGTTTTTGCCGTCTGCCTCACAGGCGGCACCGAGCGGACGCTACAGTTCATCCAGAACCTTTCTCTGCGGCTGGATCACTATTCCGACACCTTCCGGGTCAAGCTGTTCTTTGGCATCTGCCCTGTGGAGAACTCCCGCACTCCGGCTCACATCCTGTGCGACTGGGCCTATCTGGCGCAGAAGACGGTCAAGGGCAGCGACATTGTCAATTTTGCCTTTTACGATGATGCCCTGCGCAAACGCCTGCACGATGAAAGCTACATCACTGACCAGATGTACGAAGCGCTGGAAAAGCACCAGTTCAGGCTTTTTCTGCAACCCAAGGTGCAGATTTCCAGCGGGCGCATTGTGGGCGCAGAAGCGCTGGTACGCTGGCAGCACCCTACTGACGGGCTTATCCTGCCCGGCCGTTTTGTTCCCCTTTTTGAACGCAACGGCTTTATTGTGCGGCTGGACTCGTACATCTGGGATCAGACCTGCCAGATACTGCGCACATGGATCGACAAGCAATACGACCCCATGCCCATTTCCGTAAACATGTCACGGCTGCATTTTAACGATGACGACCTGCCCAACAAGCTCGTCAGCCTCCTGAACAAGTACAATCTGCCCCGCCACATGCTTGAGCTGGAACTGACCGAGAGTGCCTTTTTTGCCAATGAGCCAAGGCTGAAACGCCTGATGAACGAACTGCGATCGGCGGGATTTGTTTTTTCCATGGACGATTTCGGTACGGGCTATTCATCGCTGAGCACGTTGCGCGATCTGCCATTCAACGTGGTCAAGCTTGACCGGGCCTTCATCAGCGACGGCACCACCAACAAGCGCGGCCAGATTGTGGCCCGCAACACCATCGCTCTGGCGCGTGATCTTGATATGTCCATTGTGGCCGAAGGTGTGGAAACCAAGGAACACGCCCGTTTCCTGCTCAACAGCGGCTGCAACTGCGCCCAGGGATTCTATTATTCCAGGCCGGTGGATACGGCGGAGTTTGAAGTGCTCAGCTTTGTGCAGGAAAAGGCATTCTGGGTGCATCCGCAACTAAAGCAAGACGCCATCCGTCTGGGGCTGCCCATAAGCACGGAAGCTCCCATCAAGGAATACTGATTTTTCCCGTCCCGCCTTCTCGCCCAAGCCTCAGCAACACATCCCAAGCCGTCAGATTGCGGCAGAACTGTCGCTGCACATGCTGCCTCAACGTGTCTGGCATGCATGGTCGCGGGCTTGCCCCGTTTACAGAGGCAGGCGCAGCAGACGGATGGTGTGCGGCTGGATATACAGCAACTTGCCTTCGCGAATGTCGTCCGCACGGGTCACAAAGCTGTCCTTGTTCACGTTCAGGATGGCTTCTGCCTCGTGGCTGCAGTCAAAAAGATGCAGCACGTCATCGGTCAGCGAGTCGGCGGTGGTCCAGTGCCGGTTCACAGGCGGGCCATCCGGGGTGATGTGACGCAAAAAACGGAAGATCACAGCCCTGCCGCTGCCCGGCGCAAGCCATGTGCGGCAGCATTCCCACACCTGATCCACAGAGGGGTCGTCCTCGTCTGTAAAGGGCTGGCGCACTTCCAGCGGAAAGGAACGGCTCTGGATGCGCAGCATGCCGTCAACCAGCCCGCAATAATCCGTTTCCTGCTCCAGCACGGCACGGAAGGCCTCAGGCGAGGCCGCAAGACCCATCAGGGTTTCGTTAAGAATGTCGCGCGCCTTGAGAACCCTGATGGTGTGGGTCAGCCGCAAGCCGTTGAGCACTGCATAAATTGCGCAAAATGTGTCCAGCTTGCCCTGATAAAACGGTTTCAGCATGAATACCCCCATCGGTTGTTATGCCCACAGCAACACCCAGGGTCAAGCCTCCCACCCCGCCAGCATTTCTGCTTTTGCCAAGGTCTTTCTTTACAAGCTGCTGCCTGACGTGTATAAATGAGCCTTCACAAACAATATCACAATACCTTGATATGCAGATATTCACAAATCCCCAAGAGTTGGCGGCCCAATGCAAGGCCTGGCACCGCGCCGGAGACGATATCGCTCTGGTGCCTACCATGGGCTACTACCATCAGGGGCACGAAGACCTCATGGCCTTTGCCCGCACGCAGGCGAAACGCCTGGTGGTGAGCCTTTTTGTCAACCCTACCCAGTTTGGCCCCGGCGAGGATCTGGAAGCATATCCCCGCAATGCCGAGCGCGACGCGGACATAGCCCGCAGTCATGGGGCGGACGCGCTGTTCATGCCGCAGCCCGAAACCATGTACGCGCCAGACCACGCCACCTGGGTGGAAGTTCCCGAACTTTCCCGAGGCCTGTGCGGCCTCACCCGGCCTGTGCACTTTCGGGGCGTATGCACCGTGGTGCTCAAGCTCTTTATGCTGACCGGCGCAGATGTTGCCGTATTTGGGCAGAAGGACTGGCAGCAGCAGGCCATTCTGCGCCGCATGGTGCGCGACCTTGATGTGCCTGTGCGCATTGAAACGCGCGAAACCGTGCGCGAAGCTGATGGCCTGGCCCTTTCCTCGCGCAACGTCTACCTCAGCCCGGACGAACGCGCCCATGCTCCGGAAATCCGCAAGGCCCTGCTCTTCGCTCAAAAACTGGCCCAGAGCGGAGAAACCAGCGTCAAACTGCTGCGCGAGGCTGTGCTGCGCCGCTGGGCGGAATTTTTACCCATGGGGCGCCTTGACTACCTCAGTATTGTTCACCCGGAATCCATGGCTCCGCTCACCGAAGTCACCGGTCCGGCGCTCATGGCCTGTGCCGTGCGCATGGGCAAGGCCCGGCTTATCGACAATATTCTGTTGCGACCCTAAAACCCGCGCCGCACTGACGCGAGCGCCCAAGGAGATTCATATGCACACCAAGGGCAAATACTTTTTCACTTCCGAATCTGTAACTGAAGGCCACCCCGACAAGGTCGCCGACCAGATTTCCGATGCCATTCTTGATACCCTGCTGGCACAGGACGCCAACGCCCACGTGGCCTGCGAAACCCTGGTGACCACGGGTATGGCCGTTATCGCTGGCGAAATCACCACCAGCGGCTACGCTGACCTGCCCCATGTGGTGCGCGAAACCATCAAGGGTATTGGCTACAATAGCTCAGAAATGGGTTTTGACTGGCAGACCTGCGCTGTTATCAACGCAATTGGCCGCCAGTCGCCCGACATCGCGCAGGGCGTACTGCGCGAAAAGCCAGAAGATCAGGGCGCGGGCGACCAGGGCATGATGTTTGGCTATGCCTGCAACGAAACCTCCACCCTTATGCCAGCTCCCATTTACTGGGCGCACCAGCTTTCGCAGCAGCTGGCGAATGTGCGCAAGGACGGCACGGTGGACATCTTCCGTCCCGACGGCAAAACCCAGGTTTCCTTTGAATATCAGGACGGCAAGCCCGTGCGCATCAACAACGTGGTGGTCTCCACCCAGCACAGCGCCAACGCCAGCCAGGCTGATGTGGCCGAAGCCGTGAAAAAGCACGTCATTCGCCCCATCCTGGAACCCTCCGGCTATTTTGACGAAAAGGCCTGCGAAATTTTCATCAACACCACGGGCCGTTTTGTGGTGGGTGGCCCCATGGGCGACTGCGGTCTCACAGGCCGCAAGATCATTCAGGACACCTACGGCGGCAGCGGCCACCACGGCGGCGGCGCGTTCTCCGGCAAGGACCCCTCCAAGGTTGACCGTTCCGGCGCGTACATGGGCCGCTACATCGCCAAAAACGTTGTTGCCGCGGGCCTCGCACCTATATGCGAAGTGCAGATCGCCTATTGCATCGGCGTGGCCCAGCCCGTCAGCGTACTTGTTTCCTCGCAGGGCACCAGCGACCTGCCGGACGAACTGCTGACCAAGGCCGTGCGCGAAGTCTTTGACCTGCGCCCCTACTTCATCAGCAAGCGCCTTGATCTCAAGCGCCCCATCTATCAGAAGTCTTCCTGCTACGGCCACTTTGGCCGCGAACTGCCGGAATTCACCTGGGAAAAGACAGATGCCGTAGCCGACCTGCGCACCGCCGCCAAGGTGTAGCGCGAGCCAGCGTATTTGCCCTTTTGAGGTGCAGGAAATTCCTAGCTGGGTTTTCTGCACCTCATTTTTTATCCATATTTTTTTGCCCGCATACTTCGGCCACAGGCTTTTTACGGCCTTAATCCCGGCGAAATATCCCGTCCGCCGCACGAGTTGCAAGCCGCCCCGCCCTTGCCTATACTGACTCACTTGACCGCGCCGCTCCGGCGCAATTCCGAGCAGTTTCACCCTGGAACTGTCCGGCGTCTGTTCACGCAGACGCCCGCCACGAAGGCCCAGACGCAATGCATTGCACTGGCAAACGCCCCGTGAGCGACTTACAATGCTGTAGTGAAGGCGAGGTAGCACATGGCTGGCAATACATTCGGACAGGCCCTGCGGCTGACAACATTCGGCGAATCCCACGGCGTGGGCCTTGGCGGCGTCATTGACGGCTGCCCGGCGGGCCTGACCCTGACAGAGGCCGACATTCAGGCCGAGCTTGACCGCCGCAAACCCGGTCAGGGCCCCACCGCCACCAAGCGCAAGGAATCGGACACGGTTCGCCTGCTCTCCGGCGTGTATGAGGGCGTCACCACGGGCACGTCCATTGCCTTCTACATCGCCAACGAAGACCAGCGCTCGCACGACTACGGCAATCTGGCCGAAGTTTTCCGCCCCGGCCATGCGGACTGGGGATATTTCCAGAAGTACAACGGCATACGCGACCATCGCGGCGGCGGGCGCTCCTCAGGGCGCGAAACCGCAGCCCGCGTGGCTGGCGGCGTTATTGCCCGCAAGATTCTTGAACGTCGCGGCGTGAAGATCATGGCCGCCTGCGTGGAACTGGGCGGCACCGCCGTGCAGGACTGGGCGACCCTTGATCTGGACAATGCCCGCACCCGTCCCTATTGCGCCGCTACAGAGGCCATGCCCTCCCTGTGGGATCAGGTGGTGCTGGCCGCCCGCAAAGCGGGCGACACCTTGGGCGGCATTGTGCGCATCGAGGCGCGCAACGTGCCCGCAGGCCTCGGCGAACCCGTATTTGACAAGCTGGAGGCTGTGCTGGCCCATGCCATCATGAGCATTGGCGCGGTCAAAGGCTTTTCTGTGGGCGAAGGTTTCGGCGCGGCCAAGCTGCATGGCTCACAGAACAACGATCCCCTGCTCCCCGCCGGTCCGGCGCAGCCCGGCAAGGGCACCTTTGCTTCCAACCACGCCGGAGGCATCCTGGGCGGCATTTCCAGCGGGCAGACCATTGTCATGCACGCTGCGGTCAAGCCCATTGCATCCATAGCTGTTACCCAACAGACCGTGGACAAGGAGGGCAATGCCGCTTCCGTATTGATTGGCGGACGGCACGACCTTTCCGCCATCCCGCGCGTTGTGCCAGTTATGGAAGCCATGACGGCTCTGGCCCTTGCGGATGCCCTGCTGCTCCAGCAGCGCATGGGGCTGGGCCTGTGAACAAAAAGACGGATGTCCGCTCCCTGCACGCCCTGCGTTCCGTAGGCCCGGCAACCATTGAAGACCTGCGCCTGCTTGGCGTTGCTGACATTTCCGACATGGCTGGGCGCGACCCTCAGGCCCTGTATGATGAATTGTGCCGCATCAAAGGCCAGAAAATTGATATCTGTTGCCTTGATGTTTTCAATTGCGCTGTTGCTCAGGCAAAGAACCCGGAACTTCCTGCTGATCAGCGCAACTGGTTCTGGTGGTCGCGGCAGCGCAAAGCTGCAACAAGCCCAAGGATTGCTGACAAGGCGAGTGCATGAGCAACCTGCCCCTTTTACAAGATCCCGATTCCGTTGAACTCACCGGCACGGTGGAGCGCGTTGTCTTCCACAATGAAGAGAACGGCTACACTGTGCTGCGTCTGTTGCCCGCAAGCGTAAACAGCGGCAGCGGCAATGCGGGTCTCACCCGCCCACGCGACCCTGTTTCGTGCATCGGGCACATGGTCAACCCGCAAGCGGGCGTGCAGCTCAAGGTATCGGGACGCTGGGTCAACAACCCCCGCTTTGGCCGTCAGATCGAATTTCAGAACGCCGATGAAATGCTGCCCGCCACCAGCGAGGGCATCCGCCTCTATCTCGCCTCCGGCCTCATCAAGGGCGTTGGCGAAGAAATGGCCGGGCGCATTGTGGAAGCCTTTGGCACTGATACCATACGTATTCTTGATGAAGAGCCAGAGCGTCTGCTCAAGGTGCGCGGCGTGGGCAGCAAGAGCCTTGACCGCATCCGCACCTCCTGGGCCGAACACCGGGGCATGCGAGATCTGCTGCTTTTTTTGCAACCCCACGGCATTACACCGGCCTACGCTGTGCGCATCTACCGTGCCTATGGCGCGGAGGCACTCGCCATTGTGCGCGAAAATCCCTATCGGCTTGCCATGGACATTCACGGCATCGGCTTTGTCACCGCTGATGCCGCTGCCAGCAAACTGGGCTTTGAGCACGACAATCCCCTGCGGGTTCAGGCGGGCACCCTCTATGTACTGCAAAAAGCCACGGACGACGGCAACGTCTATTTGCCGCAGGCGGAGCTGACCGAGGCGGTCTGCGCCCAGATTGGCGTTGACGAAGGCCTTGTGGAGGATGCCCTCGCCGCGCTCGAAGCCGATGAACGCATCGTGCGCGAAGAACTGGACATGCCCGACGCCCCTGGCGAGATTGGCGTGTACATGCGGCGCTACCACCACTGCGAGTCAAAAACCGCCTTCTACATCCAACGCCTCTTGCGCTCGCCCAAATCCGTGCGTTTTGAAAAGCCGGATGCGCTGGTGGACAAGATTGTGGGCGAACTGAACATTTCCCTCGCGGCAGAGCAGCTTGAGGCCGTGCGCACCGCCGCCCGGAGCAAGATGATGGTGCTTACCGGCGGCCCCGGCACGGGCAAAACCACCATCATCAATGCCATTATCAAACTCTTTGGCGAGGTGCGCGCCCGCATACTGCTGGCAGCCCCCACAGGCCGCGCCGCCAAGCGCATGTCCGAAACATCAGGACGCGAGTCACGCACCATCCACCGCCTGCTGGAATACAGCCCCAAGGAAGACGGTTTTGCCCGCAATGAGGACAATCCCCTCGCCTGCGGCCTCCTTGTGGTGGACGAAGCCTCCATGATGGACACCCTGCTCTTCTACCACCTGCTCAAGGCCGTGCCGCTGGGCGCAACGCTTGTTTTGGTGGGCGATGTGCACCAGTTGCCCTCGGTAGGCCCGGGCAACGTGCTTGCAGACATTATCCGCTCCGGCGTTGTGCCTGTTGTGGAACTGACCGAAATTTTCCGTCAGTCAGCGGAGAGCGAAATCATCTGCAATGCCCACCTCATCAACCGTGGTGAAATTCCTTCGCTGGAATCGAGCAAGGACCGACTCTCGGACTTCTACTTCATCCACCAGAATGATGCGGAAAAGGCAGCGGAGCTCATTGTGGATCTCGTGCGTAACCACATTCCCCGGCGCTTCAACCTCGATCCGGTGGACGACATCCAGGTGCTCACGCCCATGCACAAGGGCGCTGTGGGCGCTGGCCGCATGAACGCCTGTCTGCAGGAAGCCCTGAACCCCCACGGCATAGAAGTGCGCCGTGGCGACCGTTGCTTCCGCCTGCACGACAAGGTCATGCAGATACGCAACAACTACGACAAGGACGTTTTTAACGGCGACATGGGGCGCATCAGCTTTATGGACGTGCGCGAACGCACCCTCAGCATCACCTTTGACGAACGCGTTGTGCCCTACGAATTTGATGAACTGGATGAAATCGCGCCCGCCTACGCCATTTCCATCCACAAATCGCAAGGCTCGGAATACCCCGCTGTGGTTATTCCCGTCATGATGCAGCACTATGTGCTCCTGCAACGCAACCTCATTTACACGGGTGTAACGCGCGGCAAAAAACTGGTCATTCTGGTTGGCGAATCCCGCGCCCTGCACATGGCTGTTAAAAACAACAAGACCCGCAAGCGCTTCACGCGGCTGGCGCAACGCCTCGCGCCTGTGGAGTAGTTTGGGGCTGCACGAATTATTTTTCTGAAGCTCCAGCCAATTTGCAATACGTTTTTTAAAGAAACAGTGCCGCACCAGGATTCATTATGAAATTCCTTGATGACTCATGGGAAAGAAATGAACATTTCAATTTCTTTCAGTCACGAAAAAATCCGTGCTTCAGTGTTTCGTTTTCGGCAAATGTTGCCAGGCTGTATGAAGTAAAAAAACAGAATGGCTTTCGGCTTACGGATTGCATCTATTTTGCCGCCATGCTTGCCGTTCATGGCGTTGCTGGTTTCAGACAGCGCATAGTCAATCTGCGGCCCGTAGAATTTGACTGCATTGATGCAGCGTTTACCTACATCCCTAAAGGTAAAGCATTGCATTGCAATTGCGTTGCGAAATTTGATCGCAAATTTTCCGTATTTAGCAGCAACATCAGCGCAGCGCGGGCCATTGCCGACCAGAATCCAACGCTTTGCCCCGAGGGCGGCGAGGTGCAAAGCTTGATCTACTTTAGCTGCGTGCCAGATATTCCCATACTTTCAGTGACAAATCCCTGGGGTGATCCGTGGATCGACAGCGTGCCCAGAATTCTTTTTGGCAAAAAAGATGACGCAGGGAATGTCACCATCTCCATTGAAGCGCTCCACAGCTTTATTGACGGGATACATCTGGCTGAGTTTTATAAGCTCTTCACACAAATCATGGAATCCCCCCACGAATACTTCAGCTGATCTCGACAGCGCCTATAAAAATTCAAGCCCGGCTCATTCCATGAACCGGGCTTTTTTTATAAGGTCAAACTTGCCTGCGCCATGTAAAGAAGGATCACTTTACGTCCAGGGAACCGACTCCTTGACTTTCCGCGCGATGGATTCTGTTCGCTGACAAGGAAAGCAGAGCTTTTTGCGCATAACCTTGATGGACGCGCTGCATGATGCATTTTGTTCTCTGGCAAGGAAGGAGCACTTTGTATGCAGGGAGTGTACTCTTAGGTACTCGACCGAAATACAAAGCGCGCCTGACGCAGCCAGAGGGCAAAAGGCGCGCGCGGGGTTAGGCACTGGCGGCAAGATGCAGATCACCCATAGCCAACCTCCACGCAGCAATATCTTCCACACTGCACAAAGGCATGTTGTGGGCGCGGGCAAAGCCCGCAACTTCGGGCAGCCGCGCCATTTCGCCGTCATCCATGGTCAGCTCGCAAAGTACGCCGCAGGGTTCAAGGCCTGCCATACGCATGAGGTCGACCGTGGCTTCCGTGTGGCCGCGCCGCTCCAATACGCCGCCGGGCCGCGCCCGCAAGGGGAACACATGACCGGGGCGGCGCAGATGGGCGGGCTGGGCATCGGGCGCAGCGGCGGCCTTGATGGTGGCAACGCGGTCAGCGGCGGAAACACCCGTGGTAACGCCTGTGGCCGCCTCAATGGTGACGGTAAAGGCAGTCCCCTGCGTATTGGTGTTGTGGTCGGTCATCATGGGCAGGTCAAGACGCTGCACATGATCGTCCGTGAGGCACAGGCAGACAATGCCGCTGCAATGACGGATCAGCATGGCCATCTGAGGCACAGTGATGTGCTGCGCGCTGAAAATGAGGTCGCCTTCGTTCTCGCGATTTTCGTCATCCACAACGCAAACGCCGCCGCCTTTGCGCAATGAGGCAAGAGCAGCGCGAACACGTTCTTCAGAGGTGCCGAAAGAGGCAAGGGATAATGAGGACTGATGCATTCCGTTCTCCTGTTTCCGGCTTTATTTGCCGGGAGATGGTGCATCAGGGCGTGGACGGGCCGCAACACAAAGTGCGCCTTCCAATAAAGGACGCACCGCTGCTGTGGGCGGCAAAAAACCGTTCTCTTCCATCCGGACTATAACCGTCGGCTTCGGATTCTCACCGAATCTGCTGACCCCAAACACTGGGCGCTCGCGGGCTGGCGGAAGCCCGCTGGCCGCCGCATCACCGCCGGTGGGGACTTTCACCCCGCCCTGAGAAATCTTGTGCAGCTTACACCCCGGAAGGGGCATGTGCAAGCATCACGTCACCTGCCGCGCCCCAACAAGGCGTAATCATTCAGGCCAGGCCATTCACGCTACGCCTTGAACACAACCGCCTCATACCAGAATAATTGCGCCCCCGGCAGCTTCCACGAGCCAGGAGGCACCCCGGCCTTGAGGCACAAATTATCCAGATAGGCCAGTCGATCCCAACCCTGCTCCACGGGCACCTGCGGCAAGAATACGCCGCTGCGCCCCTCGTAAACCAGCACAAGGCCGTGCCGCCCCACCTCCACCGCTTCCGGGCCGGGGCAGGGGCTGAGTTCGTCCAGAACAGAAATGTCAAGGGCGACGTGCGGCCATTCGGCAAGCGTCAATGGGGGGAAACGCGGGTCTGCAAAAGCCGCCGCCTGCGCCATATGCCACACAGTAGCATACAGCGGCTCACGCCCCACAATATTGCCAATGCAGCCGCGAAGCCTCTCACCCAGATTCAGGGTTACAAAAGCCCCAAGCGTTCGCCACAGGGCGCTTTCTGGCGCGAATTGGTCGGCAGGAGGTTGCGAAACATCCGCCACGCTTTTCCCAGCCAATCCGGCTTCGATGGACCTGCGGGCCTGATGCGACAAAAATTGCTTTTCAGCGTCAGACAGGAAAAATGCAATACTCATTCTGCCTCCCGCGTAACAAACAGAGGGTGAAAGTGAAACAGAACAGACCCACATACAGGTTTGCCCTTTCTGCACAGATTGCGGGAAACACTCGCGCAGAGCAAGCCCGGTGATCACGCGGGGAGCGTGGATGCGGCCACGCATGTCTCGTGCCTTCAGCCATGCACAGGTAGGCCGCTCGGCGCAGCGCTTTCTTTAGTCGTGGCCTGGGATGTAGGAGTATGAGCCGCCCCCTGAAAGCAAGAAATGCCACAACTCGCGTTGCGGCATAACTTGCTGAGGCTTACACGCAAAGGCTGACGCACCTTGCGAAGGCCCATGCTTCAAGGCATGTCCTTGCCGTTCGAGATAAGAATCCCGACAAATAAACCTGAGGCATCCTGGCGGTATTTGCCAGACTACATCGGCCAGCAGCCTGAGGCAGTCGGCAACAAAGACGCGCTTTTTATGCAGGGAGCGTACACTTTGTACTCGACCATAATAAAAAGCGCGTTTTGGCGCAGCCGAAAGCAAAGACACTGGGCCAATGCGGTCTGCTGCTAATCTTCGCCTTCAGCGGCAGACTGCTTGCCCGCGCCCTTCATGCCGTACATGGTGGTGGAACCGGAAGACCAGAATTCCAGCACTTCTTCGTTCACCAGCTTGGTGAGGATTTTCTTCACGTCGCGGGGTCCCTTGTCGGGGAACAGTTCAAGGAAATCCTTGAAATAGAACTTGGACTTGGACGAGGATTTGCTTTTCAGGAATTCAACAACAACGTCTTTGTCGTCAGCCATGGTGAGTCTCCTGTCCCGGCGGCGCAAAAAGCGCCGC